>CAYTRB010000382.1:0-2503 GCA_964440215.1 uncultured Methylocapsa sp. | reverse complement strand
AATCCTCCCTTCTTCAAGTTGCCAGTTCTGTCTCAAGGGCGCTGACGCCGGACACCAAGCAGCAAAAATGTATTGAAGCAATTCTGCTGGTCTTTTCCTGGACAACAGTTTGCCGAAAATCCTTATCGGAATCAATAAAGACGTTATGTAATCCGACTTACAAACTCTATAAACTCGTTTAAATGTAATATTATATTTTCTTTTATAATGATAATATTATTGCGCATGTGTTAATATATTAGTTTTATATAATGAAAATTGCCGAAATTCCGTCAAATGAAATAGCTCCTGGCTATTTCCGGCAGCAGTCTACACCTTGCCAGAACACCTCTGCGGTCAAGGAAAGGCGACTTGGCTACGAGGATCAGATCGAATGCTAATCGCGGCAACAAAGTCACTGAGGAGGAACTGCTGATTCTGTTCGTCATAATGACAAGCTGTCAAATGGCCAATACCTGCCATGTAGGAAATGCTTCATCAAATTTCTGCGGGACCGAGAGCAGAGGGTTGGCACCTAATCTGCATTCTATCTTTTGAATGAGCGGCAGAGCGGCTTGAAACACCTTTAGCCACACTATGCAAAGTTTTTGGGGGTATCATGATCGAGCTAACCACCGCCGATGGGAATACGCTTTCCGCCTATCGCGCAGATCCATCAGACACGCCCAAGGGCGCCGTCGTGGTGCTTCACGAGGTTTTCGGTGTCGATCCGCATATTAAGAAAATGACAGAAAACTTCGCCGCGCAAGGATATGTGGCGATCGCCCCCGCTCTCTTCGATCGCGTGAAGAAGAACGTCGAACTCAGCTATGACGAAGCCGGCCTCACAACGGGCTTGGAGATCAAGAGCAAAGTGGAGACCGCAGATGCCATCGCCGATATTCAGGCAGCCGTTGACGCCGTCAAGGACACCGGAAAAGTCGCGATCGTCGGTTATTGTTGGGGGGGCTATCTCGCCTATCTCTCCGCCAACAAGGTCAATGGGCTTGCTTGCGCCATTGGCTATTATGGCGGAGGTATCACCAATGTGTACCAGGAGAAGCGAAAAATCCCAACCTTGGTCCATTTCTGTGAGTTAGATCCGCTGATCCCGGCCGAGGAGATCATCCAATTCCGGGCTTCCCGGCCGGATGTCAGCGCTTTTACCTATCCTGCGGAGCATGGATTCAACTGTAGCGATCGCAGCAGTTACAATGAGCAAGCAGCCACAAAGGCTCTTGAGCGCACCTTATTTTGGATCAGCCAATACGTGGAAGGTCAGCCCCCTATTTTATTGAAGAACGCAGGGTTCTATGCGGCGGCAAAGACAGAGAAAAAGAAAAAGCCGGCAAAATCAACCGCGGATGGGCCGCCGGACTAATTAGCACTTCTGATAATACCGGCGGTGGCATTAGGAAAAGGCGTGAGCGTTATCAAGCATGATTTCGGCAAGAAGAAGCGCCACACTGTCCGGCGCTTCCGATCGCTGTTGACCCCGGACGCTTTGCATGAAGCCAATGTCAGATCGAACCCGGTTCCCTATCTGGAACGGGCCAGCGAGCGCATTTATCAACTTGAGAAGGCTCTATTTGAAGCTGCTCAGGCCGCAGCTGAGCCTCCACTCGAACAGTCTTCAACGAAAGATACGGTTCGCGTGAACGCAGCAGAATATCAACGTCTGCTGAATTGCCGGGCTATAGTCGAAAATGCGCTCGCTGATTTGGGACCGAGCGAAGACGTTTGAGGAGTGATCGCGAAACCGGTAACCGGCTTCGCGATCAAATCACTCGCCAATCAAAATGTAGGACCATGATCCTTGAGCGATCATGGTCCAGGGCGCTTGCTCTAAACGTGCAATTACGCAATCGATTAGGAAACAATCTGATTCATTAAGTTAGAGCTTGTCCTAATCAAATAAGTCGAGCAGATTCTACGGGACATGCTTTAAGAGCGCCCCTCAGTTGCTCGGTGACGGCGGCTGCCATTTATAGAGATCGCCCCAACCACCTGCGGCCGTGCATTCAAGGTCAAAGCCAAGTTTTTTAAGCTCGTCCGCGAGCCCAAGAAGATTGCCGTTTTTCACACTGGCAAGCACCGGAACTTTGCGTCCCTGGATTTCCGTAAGCAATGAAGCCAAAACACCCAAATCACGATGGCTAGGTGCGATGGCAGCATAGGATACATGAATCGTGTCACTGTTCCTAAACCCCCACTCGAAATCATCCCGCCGCACGAGCAAAGCACCGATGATTGCTTTGTTCTCATCGAGAAGAATCAACGACAGCCCCGAGGTACAGCATGCCATGAGTTCGGTCAGAATATTTTCCTGGGTGGCCTCGCTTTCGATATCGAACGGAATGTCATTCGCCGTCTGCCTTAGCAACCCCCAGATGCCCTTCAAATCATTCAGTTCCGCTGCGCGTTGTTTCAAGTCCGCCATGATTTTATCCCCAATTTGGAAAGCTTATGACTAGCATAAATGGGGCCGCTCGTGCTCGAGAATCCAAGAGCTAGGTCAAATTTT
>CAYTRB010000381.1:0-2504 GCA_964440215.1 uncultured Methylocapsa sp. | reverse complement strand
TACTAGTGACCACATATTAAGTCCAAGGCGTGAGCCAGAGTCCACTAGGTTACCCGGTCCATAACCTCACAAAAGAGCACGTAACAAAAAGCGGGCGGGGCATCGGCTGGTGATTTAATAGTGCCTCAGATTTGAGAGTTTTTACATGCCAATTCTGTTTCATTCATCGCGGTATTCGTTGATCATAACGCTGATTTGGGCGCTTTTGACGGCAAGCGTGATTCTTACCAGCATCCAGTTTTGCGATGATCGATTAATATATACGCTCGACGATCCATATATCCATATGAAGGTTGCCCAAACAATACTACAGGGAGGCTACGGCGTGAACCTTTCTGAATACTCCTCGCCGTCATCCTCTGTGCTCTACCCGCTGATGTTGGCAGGTGCCGATCTGCTTGGAATGACAAGCGCGGGGCCGCTAATATTAAACCTGATCGCAGGAGCTGGAGCGGTGTATTTGGGATCGCTTTTTCTGGAACGGCACGTACTTGGGAGCGACGTGACCGGTAAATCGGCGTTGTTCTTATATCCATTGGGGGTTCTGCTGATTTTCGCTGTAAGCGCAGTGGCATTACCGATGACCGGATTGGAGCATAGTTGGCATGTCTATTTGGTTGTCGCGGCACTGTTTGGGCTTGTTGAAATGCTGTCGGCGCAAGATGGCGTGTCATGGGGTCTTATCGCGGCCATAGTTCTGATCCCGCTGGTCCGCTTCGAAGGAGTGGCGTTTTCCTGCGCGGCTATCCTTGCCTTAGCACTAACGGGCCACTGGAAGCCCGCACTGACGGCTATGGCCCTGATGACGGTCTCGTTGGTGGCCTATGGCGCGATTATGTCGCGTCTGGGCTTGCCTCTCTTGCCAGGTTCGGTGCTTCTAAAATCCAATGCAGCCAGCGCTGTCGTGGATTCGCGAGGATATTTCTCGATCGCCCGTGCCACGCTCGGAAACCTGATCGGAAAGCTGAGCGAAACTGGCAGCATAAGCAAAACTGGCAGCTTGAATCATCCGCAAGGCATTTTGTTGCTTGTAATGATTGTTCTAATGTTCCGCGGTTGGGCGTTAACACCCGCAGGATTGGAGCGCCGCAACTCGGCTGTTATAGCCGCCGTGGCTAGCTTTGGGCTTATTGCTCACATCTTCGCAGGAAAATTTGGCTGGTTTGCGCGCTACGAGGTCTATGCTGTCGTGTTGGGATTACTCGCGGTACTTTTCACGCTGCGCTATTCAATTAGGGAGAGCGTGACACGTCACGACTGGAATGCGCAAATTGTCATGCTTTTGGCAGTGGCTATTGTCGTCATTCCTTATCTCGAAGCCGCGCTTGTTACGCCTCTCGCATCAAGGGGCATCTATGAACAGCAATTCCAGATGCACCGTTTCGTGACTAACTTTTATAGGGAGCCCGTAGCTGTCAACGATCTAGGATGGGTCAGCTATAAAAACGACGCTTTTGTCCTCGATTTAGAGGGTCTTGGCTCAGAGCCGGTTCGCCGCTTGAGAATGACTGGGACATATGGCGCAACACAGATGTCTGAAGTCACCGCGCATTACGGTATAGGCCTAGTAATGATCTATGAGTCTTGGTTCGGTAGCGTTCCTCCAAGCTGGCGGCGAATCGCAATCATGCATACCGAATCCGTTACATCGTTCAGCGGAGATGTAAGTTTCTTCGTTACACCTGATGCCGATATCGGACGTGTCACCAAAGCATTGGCTGACTTCCAGTCGAGTTTGCCACGTCGTGTCACACTCGAAATCGACCATCTATGAGGGGACTCGCAGTTATTCAGTCAGTACGGCACCGTCAACTTAACGCCGCGTCGTTGAAGAAAGGCTTGGCATAGGGCTTATCATGCTGCGAGGTTAGCCTTGGAAATGTCGCTCCACATGGCCAAAGGCTCGCTCGCGCAGGGCGCGCCGGGCATGGCTGTTGTGTAGTCTGAGTACGGGATGTGGAAGAGGTTGGCGACTTGATCGTGGGTGAATAGGAAACTTTGCGCCTGTCTTCTCGACTTGAAGCGCTTCATGATCCGCTCTCGCCGCCTTGTCGGCTGATGCGAATTCTCCGCCCGATTGTTCAAGCCCTTATGCTGGCGATGCTCAACGTGAAGCTTCATTTCCCTGCGTGCCGCGGCGTAGGACTTGAGTTTGATGGTGATTGTTTCGGCGATCGTGGTTAGGGACGGAGACCTCGTCCCGGCATACTCAAACCCATCTTCCGTGACCGTGACGGTGTGCGTACGGCCGCGCCATTCCCGAACCAGACGCGCGCCGGGCTTCAGGCTGAGGCTCGGCGTCGGGCCAACCCGGTGTCCTTGTCGGAAATCAAATCCGAACATAGTGATGGTGTAATCCGCCGAGAATTGGAGTCGGAAGACTGCGCCCGATGGCCTGAACAGCCCGTGGGACCGGCGCGTCCTTGTTCAGGGAAAGGTGTATTCTCGCGGTATCCATGCGGCCGAGGCCACGGGATAGTACCTTTGGTGGGAAGGCGAGTTAT
>CAYTRB010000380.1:0-2511 GCA_964440215.1 uncultured Methylocapsa sp. | reverse complement strand
CTGCCGGACGAATTCGGGGATTGCATCTTCCAACCGTGCATTATCGTCATGCAGGTGCTTGAAGGCGACGAGCGCGCTCAACAAGGTCCAGGCCTTGCTCGCCTCGACTCCGGGGGTAAGCAGGAACAGGAGCGAATTAAGATCGTTCTTCTCCGGAACGATGCGGTTTTCCCTTAAATATTGCGCTACCACGGGCGCCGGAATGCCATGCGAATCATAGCCGCCGCCCCGGCTAAAGCCAGGAGTGAGCAAGGTGAGTTTCAAGGGATCGACGATCGCGAAATCCGGCGCAAGAGCGTCGAACCCATGCCAGCCAGCGCCGGGACTTAAATTCCAATAGCGCGCATGCGCGGCAAGCTCGTCGGTCGCGACGTTTTCCCAAGCCGTGTCGCGGGCGCCGGCGCCGTTACCTGGCGCGGGGACGAGGTCTGGCACAAAGGCATCGAAAAACCAGCGCCGCGCGGGATCTTGTTCCGCCGTCTCGAATTCCAGCCGGACGGCTCGCAGTTTCTTCCTCAACTCGATCCCGAGTTTGATGGTGTCGTCCCAGAGAACCTCGCCGGAGCGGCCCTTCATCATTTGAGCGCCGACGTCGAGGGAAGCAAACAGCGGATAGAAAGGCGACGTCGAAGCATGCAAAAGAAAAAACTCATTGAACCGGCGATGCTCGACCCGCCTGGCCTGGCCGCGAATGTGGCTGTCCTTCACATGGATCTGCGAGGCTTGAGAGAAGCCGGCGAGTTGCTTGTGGGTCGATTGGGTGGCGATGATCCCCGGCTGCCCGGGACCAAGGTCACGCAAACTCATGGCGAAGCAATTGGCGTAAATGGGATGGAACTTCATGAACCCGGCCCACGCCTCGTCGAAGAGGATATAGTCGCAAAGGTGCCCGATTCGCTCGATAATCGTCCGCGCATTGTAGATGGTGCCGTCATAAGTGCATTGCTCGATGACAGCGACCCGGAACGGCCTTTCCCGCCGCCACGCCTCAGGGTCCTTGACGAGGGGGTTTGAACGGATTTTTTCGCGGATGCGCGCCTCATCGAGGGCTTCTGGATGGATCGGTCCGATCAGGCCATAGTCGTTGCGGAGAGTCTCCAGGAAAATCGGAATCCCGCCGCCAAGAAACAAGGCGCCGTGATGCGCTGCCTTGTGATTGTTGCGGTCGAAAAGGACGAGATCATCCTCGGCAACCAGCGCCGAGAGCACGATCTTATTCGACGACGAGGTCCCATTCAGGACGAAATAGGTCTTTTCGGCGCCAAAGATGGCGGCGGCCTCTTGCTGCGCGCGCAGCGCGGGACCCTCATGGATGAGCAGATCGCCCAGTTCCAGCACGGAATTGTCGAGATCGTCGCGAAAAATCGCCTCGCCGAAATGCTCGACGAAAATCCGGCCGATCGGGCTGCGGCCATAAAAGATGCCGCCATTGTGGCCAGGACAGGTCCACAATTGATTGCCCTCCTCGGCATAATCGACGAGCGCACCGAAGAAGGGGGTCTTCAACGTCTCCGCATATTGCTTCAGCCGGCTCACCAGATTTTTTGCAATGAATTCCGGCGTCTCCTCCGCAAGGAAGACATAGCCGTCGATAAAGTCGAGCACCCCGACCGGAATATCCTCGAACTGCCTGCGGCGGACGAGTATGACGATCGGCATTTCCAAACCCCGCCGGCGCATCAAATTGATCAGCGCGGCCGTCTTCCCCTCGACACCCTTCTTTCCCCAATCCACTACCATGCAACCGATCGCGGCGTCGGTCTGCACAGCGATTTCCGCGTCCTCGATCCGCCGCGCGCGCACAACTTGAATCCCGAGCTTCTGGATGGCCGAGATAATCTGTTGCAGCCTTAGCCCTTCGAGGTCTTGCTCGTCGAAGGCCGGAGCGCAGACAAGAAAAGTGAAACGCCTGTAAAAATCCATGGGCAAGCCCTGCCGTTGCCGCGCGATTGCGGATTCTCCCGGTGCGGGTCCGGACGCCCGGGAAAACCAACTGGTCTGACCTCTGTGGCATCCGGATGACAGACCGCCGGGATTGAGGCGTCATCATGGGTCCGCGGTCAAGATCGCACGCAGCCGAGAATGCCGGCCATTGTATCCAGGCCAGGGATGCGGATATTAACGGACATGGCATTCTGAGCTTGCGATGGTAGCGTGATTCGCGGCAATCTTTTGAATCATGAGGCAAACTATCGTGGATCCTGCCGTGCCGATTTTACCCCAACCCGGCGCCGCCGATGATGCGGTCGAACGAATCGAGGGAAGCCCTGAGGCGGGCGTCCTCTTCTGTTGCGATCATGCAGCGAACGCACTGCCAAAAGCCTATGGCACGCTCGGATTGACGAAGACTCAACTCGACCGCCACATCGCCTACGATATTGGCGCGGCCTGGATCACACGCCATCTCGCGGGTTTTTTCGGGGCTCCCGCGATTCTGTCGCGGTTTTCACGGCTCCTCATCGATCCCAATCGAGGCGCCGACGATCCTACTCTCGTCATGCGGCTTTCGGA
>CAYTRB010000379.1:0-2517 GCA_964440215.1 uncultured Methylocapsa sp. | reverse complement strand
AATGATCTACGGCTATGCGCGAATTTCGATCGACAGCCAGCGTCTCGGCGTGCAGCTGAAGCAGCTTCGCTCCGCCGGAGCCAATAAAGTCTTTCGCGAAACGGCGAGCGGCGCGCGGGCCGACCGCGCCCAACTTCGCCGCGCGATCGACGCGATCGACAGGGGCGATGTGCTGATGGTGACGCGCCTCGACCGGCTGGCGCGCTCGACCCGCGACCTGTTGAACACGCTGGCGACCATTGCCGCCAAGGGCGCGGGCTTTCGTCCGCTGCATGACACATGGGCCGACAACACGACCGCGCACGGGCGCTTGATGTTGACCGTGTTAGGCGGCCTTGCGGAGTTCGAGCGCGAATTAATCCGTGCCCGCACGGGCGAAAGCCGTGAACGCGCTAAGGCAAAGGGCGTGAAGATGGGGCGCAAGCCGAAACTCACCGACCACCAGAAGCGCGAGGCGATAAAGCGCCGCGATCATGGCGAGGACACGCTTGCGGAGATAGGGAAATCCTACAACGTGAGCCATTCGACGATTTCGAGGCTGGCATGACGGATTCGATTGCCTTCAGCGACGCCCAATTTCAAAAGGTTCTTGCTTCCCTTGAAGCCCTGAAGCCGGGCAACGGGATTCATTGGGAAACCGTCATTCCGGTTTTTCTTAGCGCGTTTCTAGCCATGTGTGTCGGCATAGTTCTTGAACTCTACAAGGGCCGTCGCGAACGCATTAAAGCAGTAGAGAAAAAGGCGAAGGACGAGCTAACGGCGATCAATGTTGCTACAGTCGCCATGTCCACCAATTTAGAGCTTCTAATTCATTACACGTTTCAGAACGTCATACCGCATTTTGAGGAAAGCCACGCCGCCTATCAGGAGAGTTTGCGGGTTCCCAACCTTAACGAAGAAATCGAGATATTTGTTCATTCGGTTCAAGGCAAATATCCGCACATTATGATGACTGTGCCAGAGCTAAATATTTTAGAGCATGACTTTTTGACACATCTTCCCTTCGCTATTGCCTATGCGCCGGAACTTTTGCAAAAAGGCAATTGGGTTGCTCATCTTGCGCGTGTCCTTAGGAAGCATTTTGATGACAGAAACCGGCAAGTTGAAATTGCGTGTCGAGGCGCAGTGAAAGGCGCTTCTTTCAACGAAATAAAAAGCACCCTTCAGATACAAGAAAGCATCGGTGTTGCTGAGTGTGTTACCACGCTCCAATTGCTTGAGCAGGTTAAAATTGTTGCAGATATTCTTGAACGCGTCGGACGTACCTACGACAAAAAGGCCGGTGCGGCGAAAAAGATTATCCCCCCCGATGCGTTGGCGGACGCGCTCAAACGCTTGCGCGAAATTACCGCACCTTTCATCGCGGCAATGGCGGGCGGTCCGCCACCTCCCGAGCCAAATGTTTGAATCGTCAAATCGTGACTGCCCCTTCTCTCGCCTATTGAGCCGCTTTGCAAAAGGTAGAGGTTTTCCAAGGCGGTTCCATAATGCCGCTTACGCGAATCTACCCCCCACAAATCCAATGGCTAGCGGGCCGGCTTCGTAGAGCTTCCGGATCAGCTCCGGAGATGGCCAGGACAGTGGAGCCTGCGGGCTTTCACAGCTTGGCGTGGCTGCCGTCGCAGAGGGGCTCGGTCTTCGACGCCTTGCAGCCGCAGAAATAGGCGGGGCCGGATTTTTCTGCTGTCCAAGCGAGGGGCGTGATGCCGGTATCCTTGTGCGAGCCATCGCAAAAAGGCTGTTTCTGAGATTTTCCGCAGGCGCACCAATAATAGGTTTTTCCGGCTTCGACTTCGACCGGATAAGGCGCCTTCTGGGCAACATGGCGTTCTGACACTGCGGTTCTCCTGCGGCTCTATAGACGCGCATCACCGTAGCGCGTGACGCGCGGAAAGCAAAGCTAATCCGCGCGCTCGCGCAAACGCGCTCTGACTGTTGAGCGCATCACATCGATGGGCTCCAGCCTGCCGTTGCGCTCGCAGTGCCAAAACGTCCAGCCGTTGCAGGCGGGCAGGCCTTGCGCGAGTGCGCCGATTTTGTGAATCGAGCCGGTGATGGCGCCGATCGACACCGTGCCCTCGGCGCGCACGATCGCCGTGTGGCGGGTCTTCTCGTCGGTGAGAATTTCGCCCGGCGTGATCAATCCGGCTTCGATGATCGCGGCAAAGGGAATGCGTGGCTCCGAGCGTTTGTTTTGAATAGGCTCGATGGCGCCGGGCGGCAGCGCGGTCATTTCATCGATCCTTGTTCTCGCCGCTTTGGCGTAAGATGCATCCCGCTCGATGCCGATGAAGGTACGCCCAAGTTTTTTTGCGGCGGCGCCCGTCGTACCCGAGCCGAAGAAGGGATCGAGAACCACATCGCCTTGGTTCGAGGCCGCAAGCAGAATGCGGGTGAGCAAACTCTCCGGCTTTTGCGTCGGATGGACTTTGCGGCCAGCGGCATCCTTGAGGCGCTCGGCACCCGTGCAGAGCGGCAGAAACCAATCGGAGCGGACTTGGCAATCCTCGTTTCCGG
>CAYTRB010000378.1:0-2528 GCA_964440215.1 uncultured Methylocapsa sp. | reverse complement strand
GCTGCACACATGGGGGTCGGCGCTCACCCACCATCCCCATGTCCATATGATCGTTGCAAAGCGGGAAAAGCTCCACGAGAGCATATCTTTTCAGAACTATCGCCGTAACCGAACATCTCTGGTGCGATAGCAGCTACACGCTATGGAATTCTACGTAGCAATGGGTTGGCCCACCGGCCGTCTCTGATTGACGTTTTGGTTCGCGCGCTTACTGGGATGTCCTGGTCACGTTAATTGCCGGAACGGCCTCAATTTGGCGATACCACTTTACGTCCGGCTTGCGAAGCACAAGAACGCGGCAACCTGACGAAGGTTTTCTCTAGATTCTTGCCAGTTCTCGCCGGCAATGTGCGCGGCCTACCGGAAATCCCGCGTCTTCATCTTGATCGTGTCGATTAGGATATCGGGAATGAGGCTGTCGCGCGTCTTTAGCCCCTTTGGCGGTAGGCTGAGCGGATCATGGCTGGGATTGCCGTGGCGCACTTCATGGCCCCGCCCATGCGGCGAGGGGAAGTTGGTGTCGCGGCTGCCAATGTTTGCTAGTGCGTTTGATAAATCGGTCACTCGATGGGCGACGAGATGAACGACCTCGCCTTCTCGCTGGATGCGGCCGTGGATCGCCATCATAGCGGCTGAAAGGATAACCCGGCGCTGTCTTTCATAGAGTTTTGGCCAGATAACGAGATTGGCGATGCCGGTCTCGTCCTCGATGGTGATGAAGACGACACCTTTCGCTGAGCCCGGCATTTGCCGTACAAGCACCAGGCCAGCGGCCTCAAGCCAGCACCCGTCGCAAGCCTGCATGGCGTCGGTGCAAGAGACGATGCGCTGGCTGTGCAAGTCGCTGCGTAGAAAGGAGACGGGATGGTTTCGCAACGTCAGCCCCACATGGCCATAGTCCTCGACCACCTCACTGCCGGCGGTCATCGGCCGGAGCATTACGGGTGGCTCATGCAGTTCCGGGATGGTTCTTGCTTCGCGGGCTGAAGCGGCGGCAAAGAGCGGTAGCGGCTCATCGCGCAGCCCCTTGATCGCCCATAGTGCCTCGCGCCTGGCGAGTTTCAGCGATGCCCGGAAGGCGTCGGCCTCGGCGAGTTGCACGAGGGCGGCGGCCGGGACGCCGGCGCGGCGCCAGAGATCATCGATCGAGGCGAATGGCTCATCCGCCCGTGCGGCAACAAGCGCAGCGGCAGCGGCATTGGCAAACCCTCGCACCATGCGCAGGCCGAGCCGGACGGCGAAGCGATCTACGCGGCCGGTTGGTTCCAGCGTGCAGTTCCAGCGTGAGGCATTGACACAGACCGGCCGGACATCGACGCCATGGTCGCGCGCGTCGCGGACGATCTGGGCCGGTGCGTAAAACCCCATCGGCTGCGCATTAAGGAGCGCAGCGCAGAACACATCGGGGTGATGGCATTTGAGCCAGGACGAGGCATAGGCGATCAGCGCAAAAGAGGCCGCGTGGCTTTCCGGAAAGCCATAGCTGCCGAAACCCTCCAGTTGCCGAAAGGTCTGCGCGGCATACTCACGCTCATAGCCATGGGCGATCATGCCGGAGATCAGCTTGTCGCGGAATTTTGAGACGCCGCCGGTATGTTTGAAGGTCGCCATGCTTCTTCTGAGCTGGTCGGCATCGCTCGGGGTAAACCCCGCGCATGCAATGGCAACGCGCATGGCCTGTTCCTGAAACAGCGGCACGCCTAAAGTCTTGCCGAGGACTTTTTCGAGCTCGGGCTTGGGATAGACGACCTTCTCCTTGCCCTCGCGGCGGCGGAGATAGGGATGCACCATGTCGCCCTGGATCGGACCCGGCCGGACGATCGCCACTTCGATGACGAGATCATAAAAAGTCCGCGGCTTGATCCGCGGCAGCATCGACATTTGCGCGCGGCTCTCGATCTGAAAAGTGCCGAGCGTGTCCGCCTTGCGGATCATCGCATAGGTCTTTGGATCCTCGGCGGGGATGGTCGCGAGATCGAGCCTGATGCCCTTTTGCTCGGCGAGTAGGTCAAAACCGCGCTTCATGCAGGAGAGCATCCCGAGGGCCAGGCAATCGACCTTCATGAAGCGAAGTGCGTCGATGTCATCCTTGTCCCACTCAATGACCTGACGGTCTTTCATGGCGGCGGGCTCGATGGGCACCAATTCGTCCAGCCGATCATGGGTGAGGACGAAACCGCCGGGATGCTGGGAGAGATGACGCGGCGTGCCGATCAGTTCGCGGGCAAGGTTGAGAGCAAGACGCAAACGCCTGTCACCAAGATTGAGGTTTAATTCTTCGGCGTGTTTTGGTTCAATCCCTTCCTTCGACCAGCCCCACACCTGTGAGGACAGCAGTTTGATGAGATCATCGGGCAGGCCGAGCGCCTTGCCAACATCGCGTAACGCGCCTTTCGCACGGTAACGGATGACCGTCGAACACAGTGCGGCATGATCGCGGCCATAGGTGTCGAACACCCATTGCATGACGATCTCGCGCCGCTCATGTTCGAAATCGACATCGATGTCGGGCGGCTCGCGCCGCTCCT
>CAYTRB010000377.1:0-2531 GCA_964440215.1 uncultured Methylocapsa sp. | reverse complement strand
GCATGAGTTGCAGCTGACGCGGCAGGCCATGCAACTGTACCGGCAAATACTGCGGTGTCCGGAGTTTCTGTGGAGGCGATTGCGCCAGCGATTCCCCGCTCGCTGGCGGAGTTAGCCATTGCTCGTCACCGGCGCTACTTTTTCGGCGTCGTGAGCCGAACTGGCAGCCTTTATCTGTGCCTCGATAGGCGCCAAAAGCTGCTTGAGAAGTTCCGCAAGAGCTATGGCGTCTTGGGCCGGAAGCGAGACGGCAGTCCGGAATTTTGGCCCAATGTTGGGGCCAAGTTGCTCGCAAAATGCAATTCGAACTGTTGGTCCAACGGTTACAAAAAACCGATTTGAAGCAATAGCTGGCCCAGAAAACGCAATATCCAACTCCGAATTGGTAACCGGCTGTGTTCCCATACCAATACCCCCATGCTTTATCCTTAGCATGGAGGTTTAGACCGAGTCGGCGCCCCGTTTCACGTTCCGCATAATCGCCAAAATGAGACCATGAGCGATTCATGTTGAGCGATTATGGTCGAGAGCATGTCCCGAAAAACTTGGTCGATTTTTTGATTTGGAAACGCTCCAACTCTCTGATTGTGAGCTGCGTCCTTATCGATCAAATGATTCCATATGATCGGGCCACGGCCTAAGGAATGGAAATATAAATGTGCGGGCGGAGAGCGCCCCGCTCTATCGACACGTAGAACCCACGAACGTGCCAAAGCCCTACCGGCCGGACTTGCCCGAACGCCAGCCCTATTTCAGCCTGGGTCAATGGATATTCTGGTGGCCCAGCGCCCATACGTAAGCGGCTACGGCTTCGAGATCGGAATGAGAGAGCTGGGCGCCGCCCATGGGAGGCATTGCGCTCCTGTATTCCTTGGGGTTCGGCACGCCATCGGCGATTGTCCGTGTGATCGCGGCGAGACTGCCATCTCCCCACACCCATTTGCCGCGCGTGAGGTCAGGTGCGAGCGGTGTGCCCTTGGCGTTCGAACCGTGGCAGCCTTCGCAGGTTCCGCCGCCTTGACCGTGGTACACACGCTCGCCGCGCGCGACTTGCGCGGCGGTGGCGCCGGGCGGGACCGGCAACGAGGCCACGGCCGCTTGGGCGCCGGCATCCGGATGAATACCTTCCGGCGGTTCCACATTCCCCGCCGCCGCCGAGCCCGCACTGGGAGCGGGAGCGGCTTCGATGCCCGTGACCGCGGCCCCGCCCGAAAAAGTCACGCGCCAAATGCGTCCATGCGCGTCGTCTGAAATATAGAGCGCGCCATCCGGCCCGACCGCTAAACCTGTCGGCCGGTGCGCGGCTCGGCCGGGCTCCTTGACGGCCCCAGCGAAGCCGTCGGCGAATACGACGAACTTCCCTGAGGGTTTGCCGTCCGCGAGCGGCTGAAACACCACATTATAGCCTTCTTGGGGGTATGGAGCGCGGTTCCATGACCCGTGAAACGCGATGAATGCGCCTCCCCGATAAGCATCTGGAAACTGATGCCTATCGTAGAGTGCAAGATCGTTGGGAGCCCAGTGCGCCGGGAAAAACGCGATCGGGCCTTGCTTCTGCGCGCACGGCCCGATCGCCTTGCCGCCGTCACCACCATATTCCGGAGCCAGCACCAGCTTCTCCTGGATTCCGTCGAAATAGCACTCCGGCCAGCCGTAGTCGGCGCCTTGCTCCAATCGCAGCAGCTCTTCGGCGGGGAGATTGGGGCCCTGCTCCGGCCGGTAAAGTTTCGGCCAATTCTCGGACAACTGATCCCGGCCATGCTGGGTGACATAAAGGCCGCCCGTAGCGTCGAATGCGAAGCCCTCGCCATTGCGGATCCCGGTGGCGAAGCGCTCGGCCGGAGAGAAGTGCTGCCCGGTCCGGTTCGCATCGTAGCGCCAGGTGCCGGCGCGCGTTTCGAGCTCGGTGCAGGGATTGCTCCCCGGGGAGTTGAGCGTCCGGTTCTGGAGCTGGCAAGAATTGGTGGCGGAGCCGAGATCGACAAAGAGATTGCCCTGCTGGTCGATCGCAAACGGATGCATCGGGTGATCGCCGGTGAGGGGCAGCCCCGAAACGATGACCTCGGGTGGCGCGGTTGGTACAAGTGCTCCAGACGGTAGAGCGTAGCGCACAATGCGATCGTTCACTTCCGCATAAAGCGCGCCGTTGTAGAGGGCGATACCGGTGCCCCCATGGCTGCCGTCCGCGGCACTGTCGCCAAAGCGCTTTATGACGTCGGCGTGCCCATCCCTCTTGGTGTCTTGAAGGGCGAGGAGGAACCCGCCCGCCGGAGGCTTGTCGTTTCCGTAATAGCGGCCGCTCCATGTATTGACATAAACAACCCCGTTCGGGGCGACGACAAGGTGCCTTGCATGGCCAACATTGTCCGCGAACACGGTTGCGCAAAACCCGCGCGGCAGCGTGATCCCCCCATTGTCGCCAGGGCAGGCTTCCGCTTGTGCGCTAGGCGTCTTGCGCTGAGTTTCTGCAAGGGATGGCGAGCTGGCCGCCAACACCAATCCGAAGATCAGAAAAATCTTCGCTGCCCGGC
>CAYTRB010000376.1:0-2533 GCA_964440215.1 uncultured Methylocapsa sp. | reverse complement strand
CTTAAACTTGAGGACAACCGTAAGAGGTAATATGCCCAGCTGTGTAAAATCAAAAATTGTGAGCGACGATGAGACCCCTAAATTGCAACATGAGCAATTTTGATCAGATCATTGCTAAGTAGTCTGCTACCTAAACATTGAAGGCTTATGTGTTATGTCATATTATATTATATACCAATAAACCGATATCAACTGACGAATATGATAATATTCAATACACAAATATTCAACTTGGCTGACTGCTCAGTCACATGTCCAACGAAGAATAAGGCAAAGTATAATAAGAAAATAACCCAAATGAAAGAAACTAAAGGAGGCGGCGCCTTATGGCCGAAGCTGTAGAGATATCGCATGCGCTAGGAAATGAATCGCGTGTCGTCACGCGGATAGGAACCGCTAAAGGGAATCGTGCGGAAGGTGCAATCGTAGATGTCGTCGCCAATTCGCGGCTTGGCCAATATGCTCCTGTTCGAGTGGCTGAAGGGGGCGCCCCGACATTGGTCATTATCGAGCGGCGGATTCTTATCCGGGACTGCCTTGTCAGATGCCTGAAAGACAACAAGAGAAATGATGTCATCCGATCCTTTTCAACTGTGGAGGAATGGTTAAAGGCGCAGCACTACAACTCGCCAAGCCCTGTCATCGTCCTATGCTCCGCGGCACGAACGGAAGCCGAAGTAGAGCGCGACGTCGCTCTGCTGTCACAGGCTGCCGCTGACAGATGCAGCATCGTCATACTTTCGGATCGCGAGGACGCCAGAAGCGTCCTAAGCGCTCTGGACCAAGGGGCTCGCGGCTATATAACGACGAGCATGGCTTTCGACGTCGCCGTCCAGGCCATTCGCCTGGTCCGGGCTGGGGGCACCTTCGTGCCAGCACGCACATTTATCGCAACGCGAGACTTGATCGAGAAATTGCCTGCGATCACCGAGAATTCCCGGAAAGGCTGGTTCACTGTCCGGCAATTGACCGTCATTGAATCGCTGCGACAAGGCAAATCCAATAAGATCATCGCCTACGAACTAAATATGTGCGAAAGCACAGTCAAGGTTCATGTGCGCCATATCATGAAGAAGCTTGGTGCAAAAAATCGCACTGAGGTCGCCTTACTGATGAACAGCGTCGAAGCCAAAGTCTATTAGGGCAATTAGGTAAAAAAGCGAAAGGCTCATTGTGAAAATAGGCGATCTCGTTTCTGTGTTTTTATACTACAGTCACATAGACGCGTGTGACGAAACAATGTGGAACTTATGAATAATTTGAATCAACTGATAGCTATATGAATGTCTGATGTTACGTTATGAGGGGTAATTATAAGATGACACTCTTTGGCGCAGATGAAAACGGCATGACGGGAGAAGCTCTAGTTAACTCTGAAGCATGGGTGTCGTCATATATTACGAATAATGCTGTTGGCGGTCAGCTAAAACGTGTATTTGATATTGTATTTGCATTTCTTACGCTATTATTACTGTTACCATTAATAATAATTGTGGCTTTGATGTTGAAAATAACGGATCCTGGCCCGGTTATTTATAAAAATGTTCGAGTGGGACTTTGGGGACGTAGATTCACATGCCTAAAATTCCGAACCATGGTGGTTGATTCAGAGAATGTGCTGAAAGCGTTACTTGAAGATGATCCCAGCGCCCGAGCGGAATGGGAGCGTCATCAAATGCTCATCAGAGATCCGTGCGTCACGCGTGTCGGGCAAATTTTGAGAGAATCGAGGCTTGATGAGTTGCCTCAGCTCATCAATGTCCTGCGTGGTGAAATGAGCCTGATTGGACCACGTCCGATCGTTCCGTCGGAAATGTCGCACTACGGTGACCGGCTCGGTTCGTATGTGTCGGCGCGGCCTGGTCTGACGGGAGCTTGGCAAATCAGCGGCTACAACGACTGCGGTTACGACAAGCGGGTCGAGTTGGACGCAAATTATGTATCCGATTGGTGCTTCTCGACCGACCTTTCCATATTAATGCGAACCATTATCAATCGGAAGAAAAGTTAGTAATGGTTTAAGCAGCGATTTTCTTGGGCCGCCACCTTTGTCCGCAGCGGCCGCTATGGCTCCGCGTTATTATCTGCTGATCAACTCGATGCCGACGGGTTAGTGCAACAAAAAACGATAGAGACTGGATCGACAAATGCCCAAACACCCGACAATTACGCCCGCGCGTTTGGGATTCGCCGATGGCGGCAAGAGCGTCCCATGCAGGATCGCGCAATTGGTCTTTGCTACCGCGGTCGTGGTCGGCGCGATCGAGCCCGTAACCACAACGGCGGATTGATCATGCACGACAATTTCTACGCTTGCCTCGGTCTAGGTCTCATCGTCGGATGGCTTCTCAGCGGTGTCTCTACATTTTTGATCCTGGCCATCCTCAGTGGGGCGACAAGAAAATAATTCGCGATTATCGGATGTCCACGCCATCACTCTGGCGAGGCCCGTGTCGGTGGTGACGTAATTGCGTGCGCAGCGAGTCCCCACAGAATCGGTAATGTACATTAGCGACAAAATCCCCTTAACTAG
>CAYTRB010000375.1:0-2538 GCA_964440215.1 uncultured Methylocapsa sp. | reverse complement strand
TGCTTCGACGGAATCCCCCGTATATGAGCGGATTCAAGGAATCGATCTACTAGTAACTCCCTGGGCGCATGTGCGGAAGCCCTCCTCTCCATCTCTGCTGGTTTCTATTAACTCGTTCATCGTCTTGATCACGTCATTAGTGTTCATTGTCATTACTTCGCTCCTTGCTTTTGCGTGAGCCGCCCTGGAGGGCGCTTTTCCGACCTACGCTGAAGAACTGGCGACCTAAAAGGTTCCCGTTTAAATGACTTCGTACCAGACAGACTGTTCAATCTAGCGATTGTGCTTTCCGTAGCTTGAAGCATGTCCTTGAGCACCGAACGCGGCGTAAAGTTAGGTCATTTCGCGACTCGAAACTCTTGTCTTAAATTTGCTCGACGAGGTTGAATAGCCATGAAGGAGAGATTTTAAATGAGGTACACCCCTCACTGTTCAAAGCCTGCCGAGCAAAACCAAGACAAGCACGACAAGGAGTATGAGGCCGAGTCCGCCACCACCGTAGTAGCCGGTTCCATAGAAGAGGCCGCCCCCAAGCCCGCTAAAGCCACCGAGCAATGCGATTACCAAAATGACGAGGAGGATGGTTCCAAGTGACATAGCATCATTTCCTTAGCTTGGCCGAAATCCAATGATATGTGAAAATTCACTCTTCAGAGATTCACTCTTCAGAGTTTCACGATGTAGAAGGGCGTATCGGCGATCAAACAAGTCCGCGCATTTTGAACTCCTTAAGGAGTGTCAATCCGCTAGTTCTTCAGCTCGACTTTGGGCAATTGGATGGTGACGTCGTTACTCGTCCTTTGATAATAAAGATATCCGAGCACAGCCACCGCAACGACAAGCGCCCCAAAAATTGCAACTGTGAGTGGTTTCATCAGGGCATTCTCCAGTTCAAGTTTTTCCGACCGCTTCACTGACCCGTGCCATTTGCGGCCCGGTGACGGGGTCGCCCCATAGTTAACGGCAGTACCGAGAGGCGTCACAATCAGTGGCGCCGGTCGTGCCGATCGTCCATTAGGTTGGCCCTCAGATCTTCACGAACGAATTGCACGAGCCGGTGGCGTTGGCGATCATCGAGTGTGTCGTAGAGCGGCTGCGCTGCGTCGGCGACCTGGCGCAGGTCCGCAGCCTGCACGGTGTAGGCGTCGGCCTGTCGCCGCATCTCGTCGATGTCATCCAGCCGTGCCTTGCGCGAGTCACGCTCAGAATCAGTGTCTCGTCTTTGCTCGTCTTCCGTGATCGAAGAGTCCGGTGATACGGGACCGTTGCTGGAGGCGCGCCCGGTTTGCAGATCGTGGGACGTCGCCCAACTCTTGGCGCGCTTCGCCGCGATATCGCGCAGTGCGGTTTCAAGGCCAGCCCAATGCTGGGCCTGATCAGACGTCAGACGCAGGTCCGCCTTGAGAATGGCAATGCGCGCATCAGCACGATCAGTGCTTTGGCTGAGCGTGGATGCAGACCTTTCGGCTCGAGTCTCCCGACCCTGTGCTCCAAAGGTCAACGGAACGACGATCGCAGCCGCCACACCCATGACTGCAAAACCAGTCACGATACGATTTTCCATGATAGTCTCCCATCCTATTTTTTAATTTGGAACTCATATGATTTGAGCCGCCTTCACCAACCTCGGGCCGCTCAAACGAATTGCATGATCTTTCCGAGCCTCTTTGTCACCCAACACTTCGAGCCCTGACGCGCGAGCCTCACCTAGGCCATCGGTCAAATGGCCGATCAGCCGCTACGCAAGTCGTCAAACAACCAGAACGCGATGGTAAGAACCAGAAGGACGACATCAGGCTCATATTCATGACACACCTTGCCTTGAAAATTCAGACGATAGGTTTGGGCCCTCCATGCGCGAAAATCCTTCCGCATCCATTAAGCGCGGGACGTAGCCGATAACCTGCCATCAATATCTGTCCTTCAAGTTGCCTGCACTGTTTCTCACAACAGTGCGAAGCATGGCATTCCTGGCAACGAGAACATCGCCATAGAAGTTATTTCCCCTTGACCGTGTCTTTGACACCGCCGACAGCGTTCTGGATCCTTCCCGCCGCCTGGCCGGCCTTGCCGTCGGACTCCAGCTTGGCATCGCCGAGCTCTTGCCAGAGACCTCCTTGATTCTCCCTTTTATTGCCTTCGCCGATCCCTCGATCCGGTCCTTGTCCATGACTTTTTCCTCCGAGACCTAGCAAAATCCCGTGATGGGAGAGGTGGCTATTGTGTAGCTCAACTTTTCCTTTGGTCTTGAAGCTCAAATAGCAGACGGCCAAACGGCGATCTGATCAATATTACTCATGCCGTTTAGACTCGACAAATCTTATGATAAGTGAAGCTTCGCTTCATTGCGATTTGTGGTATCGAAGGCCGTGCCGTGTCATGGCGATCAAGCGCAAAGCATCATTCAATCAGGGAACTTTTCTCGACAAGGTCGGCGAGGTTGGAGCATTGGTGCGTACCGCGCCGCTGTGGACGTTCATCGATACTAGTAGATCGATTCCTTGAATCCGCTCATATACGGGGGATTCCGTCGAAGCA
>CAYTRB010000374.1:0-2540 GCA_964440215.1 uncultured Methylocapsa sp. | reverse complement strand
CGTGGCACAACTAATGCCTGTCAAACAACATGTTTGGAGAAATGGGAAAGTGTACGCGGCTGATGACGGAATTCAGACAATTCGCTGCTCCTGTTCCGCAATGTCTGGCTCAGGTGCGCAGCCTCATCTGTATGGCAAGCCACTTTTTAGCTGTTCCAAGCCAGGGAGTGCCCTCCCTCGACCAGGGTCCGTCTTGCGGTTCCGCAGCGACGCCTCTTTTCATGGACCATGAAGTTTCGGCAATCCCGTTCGCCGCAAATCTAGTGACCGGCCAAATCCCGCACTTCAATGACTGAACCTGTCCGCGCTGTCCTAACGGACCTCGAAGGCGCAGCCATGCCCATGACTTTCATGACTGAAACCCTGGCGCCCTTCGCCAGCAAGCGGCTCGGCGGCTATATTGCGCAACACGCGTCCGACCCCGAAGTTGAGGATGCTTTGGACGAAGCCGGACGCCTCATGGGCGGTTTCACTTTGAAGCTTGAGGAAGCGGAAGCGCTTCTTTTGCGCTGGATGAAACAGGGTCGCAAAACGACGCCATTGAAGATTATCCAGGGTTTGATCTGGCAGGAAGCTTTCGAAACGGCTTCGATCAAGGGCGAGCTTTATCCTGACGTCGCCGATTGTCTTAAAACCTGGGCGTCCGCCGGCCTTCGGCTTTTCGTTTATTCGTCCAATTCGGAATTGGCACAGAAGGTGTTGCTAAGCCACACGCCGTCCGGAGATCTCACCGCCTTGTTTGAGGGCTTTTTCGATACATCTATCGGTCAGAAGATTGAACCCGCCTCCTATCGCGCCGTCTGCGAACGTTTGGACTTGCCGTGCGAATCGGTGCTGGTCCTTTCGGAAAACGAGGAGGAACTGGATACCGCCCGCTCCGCAGGCCTTGCTACGGCCCGCATCGCTCGTGAGATTCAGGTTGACAGCCGCCATCCAATTTGTCCGGATTTCCGGTCGCTGAATTTGGGACGTTGAGTTAATGTTACGCTGGTCTCTTCCACTCTATATAAATGGAACAGAATCGGTGGCGGTTGCAGGCTCGTTTGGGGCGTAGATGGCCAAATTTACGCTTGAAACCCGAAACGGGGCCCAAACCGAAGTAATCGGTAAAGACGGCGTCTCGCTGATGAAATTAATTCGTAGCGCAGGCATCGAAGAGTTGATTGCACAATGCGGCGGCGGTTGCGCGTGCGCGACCTGCCACGTTTACATCACAGCGCCGGATGGCGCGACAATCGATCCGATGGGACCGGCGGAAAGCCGCATGCTCACGACGGCGAGCGATCGGAGCCTTGAGTCGCGGCTCTCCTGTCAAATCAAATTCGACGCCAGACTAGACGTCTTGCGCGTCCGTATTGCTCCCGAGGATAGAAGCAGTTTTTAGAGCGGCGTCGGCAACGTGGTATCAGCAGTTTTCTCTCAGCAGACCAAACTGGGCTGCATGATCTGAGCATCCCAATGCAACATCGCAAGCTCGGTCGGTCAGGCCTTAGCTGCGCCCCCCTGGTTCTTGGCTGTCATGTCTTCGGCTGGACGGTCGACGAGGCCGCCTCTTGCGAAATTCTAGACGTGTTCACCGATCGCGGCTTCGCGCTGATCGATACCGCCGATACTTATTCGACCTGGGTGCCCGGCCATCAAGGTGGCGAATCCGAAAGCATTATTGGCAATTGGCTGAAGGTGACGGGCAAGCGCGATCAAGTCCTGATCGCGACCAAGGTTGGTGCTGATATGAAAAATGTGGGCATGGGTCTTTCAAGGACCCACATAATCCGTTCGGCAGAGCGTTCCTTGCGTCGGCTCGGGACTGACAGGATCGATCTTTATTTGGCCCATTTTGACGATACCGCTGTTGCATTTGAAGAAACACTCGAAGCGTTTGCAAGCCTCATCGAAAGCGGCAAAGTGCGAGCGATCGGCGCCTCAAATTATTCGGCACCACGCCTAACCGGCGCCCTGGCGGCCTCCCGCGCCCATGGGCTTCCGCTCTACAGCTGTCTGCGGCCGCACTACAACCTTGTCATGGGTGCCTTTTACGAAGGTGATTTGCGCCAGCTCTGCCTCATGGAAGATCTGGGCGTCCTTCCGTTTCGCGGACTTGAAGCGGGCTTCCTCACAGACAAATACCGCTCTATAGGCGATACGATCGGCGCGGCTCGCGGCGCCGTGGTGGCACGTATTCTCGACGCCCGCAGCCTTGATATTTTGGGCGAACTCGATAGTGCCGCGCTCCGGTTCAACGCCACTCCGGCGCAAATCGCCGTCGCTTGGTTGCTCGCTCAGCCGGGTATTACCGCACCAATCGTCAGCGTCACAAGCCTCGCCCAGCTCACTGAAATATTCGGCGCGACAACCATGACACTCGACGCCAGAACTCTGATGCGGCTTGACCTCGTGAGTGCGTGAACGCTCTGTATACAATAAGTTTAGAGCCTGATGGAATCAGCCGATTTCTGAAATGGCGTAGAGCGATCATGATTGGCTTAGAGCCGATCCAAGAAGAATGGATTCATGAGCAAGGGCTTGGCTTGGTCAAGCGT
>CAYTRB010000373.1:0-2540 GCA_964440215.1 uncultured Methylocapsa sp. | reverse complement strand
TGCTGTGGCCCTCGCCAACCTTGGCGAGAAAAGATTTCGGATTGAATGACGGCCGTGGTTTCGTCGCCATGACACGGCCTTCTTGTTGCGCGCCTCTGAAAAGCAGTCCTTTTCTCACTATAAAACCTTTGTCGGAGGGAGCAATTTTGAACAGGTCGCTGCCCAGGGGTCCGCTGGGCTAGCTTTGAGACCAAAGGAAAACTGAACTCACACACTCTCTCTCACGTCGCCCGTTGTCGCGTTGTAAATTATCTGTTGACGGACATTAGGCTTGCTCGAACTCGATGGATTTGTAACCACGCGCTTTCACGCCGTTCACCGCCGCCGTATTATCTCGGGTCATGTCCTATCTTCCTTTGATGGAAAGTCGAGGATTATCGCCCCTCTCATCGCAACAATACAGAAACCGATCATTTGGTCGAGGGTCGGCTTAGGCCCGCTTTCTTGTTCCACGATCAGGCGCGCATCAAAGAATCGGAGGCAAGCGGTGTTGACGAGACGTGCCGTAAGTGCAGCGTCTCCAAACGGAAACTCGCCGGACGCCATGCCGCTGGCGATGATTTGCTCCAAAATCTCGATCATGCGTTCATTATGCTGCCGAATGCTGGCACATTTGTTGATGATCGACGCTTCAACCAAATCGTACAATTTGCGGTTGGATATGTATTGTTCGAAGTGTGTATTTCTCACGGACCCGAACAAGTTGCTTATTCTTTGCGTAGCGGTGTCGCGAGACGCGGCAATCTCTTCCGCCTCGTCCTCGATCGTGCCAAGGAGGTCCATGCAGACAGCCTCGTTGATTTCCGATTTCGCCGCGAAATAGCGATAGACGTTGGCCGGCGACATGTGCAACTCGCGTGCGATATCGGCAACCGTTGTCTTTTGGAATCCTATTTGCCGGAACAAGCGTTCTGCTACCTTGATAATCAGTTGGCGAGTGTCCTTTCCATCCAAATCTCTTCCAGGCGACGTATTTTGCCGTAAGCAAAGCGCCTCCTCCCATTGGGAAGCTGGTGTTTCAGTCTTTGATTTCCCGTCCATGTCGTTAACTCCACTAGCGAAGCAGAGTTATGCAGGGGCTCATTTATGACAGCATGCCTGATGTCGTTGGCCTATCAGTAGTAGAAACGATATTTCTACAATGGCTTTTGTTCAAACGTTCGACTTGTTGCAACCCTGCAATTTCTGCAATGCACAAAAGATATCCAAATATCTATAGGTGTCAATCATATTGATATCAGTCTGATAACATCACGACTTGAACCTCTTTTCTGTCCCATTCGCTCGCCAACCTCGTGAGAAAAAGATACGTAATAACGATTCGTATTTGTGCCGTGCCAATCAGACTAGCCCATCTTATTTGTAAATGGGCTCGAAGGTTTGACCCTAATCGGCGCGGGCTCAGGCAGTAAAATAATTGATATTGTGGATTGTGTTTGCTGACCCCTATGCCGATTGGGGGTCGCAGGGACGGCCCTATACACGCCCATCCATTTCGCTCAATCCACAACACCCCCCAGAAAGCGAGCGTCGACGACGACATCTGAACCGCGTGGCCTTACCATCCCGCAACACCGGTTCCATTCGTCCCGGAATTGCCGCCGGCATTCCTCCTTGAGCAGCGGATAAGCCTGCCCGATCACAGAAAAGAGCTCCATGCGAACGATAATCCGCGCCGCCATTCCAGAAGGTCCAGGAGGATAAACAGCCCAGCCAAGCTTTTGCTCAGTCTCTAGGAGAAGCGCGAAAACTCCGGCACCGGGCACGCTGGGAGGCCTGTCTTCCAACAGCCGGCCGGTTAGCGTTTCCCATTCTTCCCAGGCCCGCCGCGCGATTGCCTCGATTTTCTCGCTCGGTATCTGAGCGACACCCGCCCAGCCGAATGTATTCCGAGCGCGCCTCACCACATCGCTCGCCAGATCCTCGATCGACGCCAAGCCGGCCGCCAATGCCATCAGTTCGATCGCAACCCGTTCGACCCCGTCCCGGCGGTACCAAGCGGCCTCGATCTCAGCTTCCTCAAAGCCAAAGCCGCGCAGATCCTCTTCGAAGGAGAGGCGAGCGGCCCTCCCTGACGGAAACGGCTTGCCTACTCCTCTGCGCTTCCTTTGTCCGTGATCCCGCCGCGCCATGACAACGCTCCACTTTTTACGTCGCGCAACTATCCAAGCACATCGCGTGAACAGCAATATGCGTAACCCTATGTGGCAACAAGATCATAGAGATCAAACCCTCCCGAACCTTTCCCCTTGGACGCCCAATTCTCGGCGCCGCCAAAGGCACCGCGCCGCCGTCCCAGCCCAAATGATTTCCTGTTCGCGCAAAGCGCTTGCACAAAAGGAGGCTCGACGGAGGGAGACGAAAATTGGCTACCGCTAACAGCGCCACCGCCGACAAGGGGGAGGCCCGTCGAGCCGCTTCGCTGGTCTCGGCGGTCCCGCTACCGCGCCCTTGCTGTGGCGCCGCCTCGCGGTTGCCGGACGGTATCCGGAACGGAAATGACGAAGGGGAAGCGCCTCCCATCGAACGGACCGGTCCGC
>CAYTRB010000372.1:0-2554 GCA_964440215.1 uncultured Methylocapsa sp. | reverse complement strand
GCAATGGCCCAGCCGTCGTCCTGCAAAAATCGCATACAGGCGTCGCAGAGAACCCCAAAGATAAAGCGCATCGGTCTGTTGCCTCATGCGGGCCAGAACTTAACGAAACCCCCCGGGCGGGCTTCTCCAGTACATTCAGCTAGAATTTCCACCTCTCTAAATTATTCAGATTTCCCGAGGCAGCTCTGATCGCCATGGCAGAATGGCCATACGGAACGGCTGATTCGCTCTCGATCCGACGGGAATGACTTCATGTCGCTGTATTCGGCGAGCGGCATCTGCGCCACCAGGCGCTGGAGGCCACGTCAACCGTGCCTGCAGATTTTTTCTTACCAATAGCGCCGGTGCTGATAAGGATGCCAATGACCTCGCAGAGACTCCCTTACACTTTGCGGGGCGCGGCCACTGATCAGTTTTGATCATAAGTGACCGGGTTTATTTCGCCGCGCGATGCTATCAACCGACGCTGCGACCTTGCATAATCGAATGCTCGCTGCGGCCATCAATGGGGCTCTTGGATACACGGATATTTGTTTTCGAGGACGAGATTGATGAAAAATGCCGAGCGCCTGCTCAATGTTGGCAGGCGCTCGGGTAACTACATCAATCTTTGTCGTGGCGTTCGATAACGACGGGGGCGCGATGATGATGCTTAACAACGACCGGAGCGCGATCGTGCTCAATCACAACGCTGCGATGGTCGCGGTCGTTGTCGCGATCGTAAGGCCGCTCAGCAGGTGTGGGAATGCCGATACAGCCGTCGCCTACCGAGCCGCCGATGCAACCGGCGAAAGCGGGTGATGCGGCTAGTAGGAGAGATGTCCCAAGAAGGATGCGTTTAATCATTTAGGAAATCCTATCGAGTTTGACTAAGAGACATTTGAAGGCTGGGGTGCCATTCAAGCAGCTAACGGCGTTGGAGGAGTGTTGGTTCCGCTCCGCGGCTAGTTGACCCCTCCCAGCCCCCGCGCCACAGCCACAGCCGTTAGTAACAGCCTGCGACTGACCCGCAGACTGGAGACTGGGGACGAGAATGAGCCACACGGCCGCGCCCTCAGCCTCGCCCTTCCATTTAGGGCCCAGGTGTGTTTTTGCTTCGATGTGGCCATGCGGACCATCCTTAAAATCTGAAATAAGCTTCCAAATGAACTTCGCGTCTACTGGAGCACCCGCTGAAGGTAATTCACCTCGATTTTAGAGGTTTCGGTCAAAGTCCTCGTCGAGCATGGGAGGTATCACATCTTTAAAGTGATAGTCCGCTACGAATTTTGTCGCCGCCCATGGCAGATTGAACTCCCCGATCATCTTTCTCACCTCCGATCTATTGACGATGCACCGAGATGAATAAACGAGAAACACCGCTTCCATCGAATCAAAGAGCACCCGGCCGTGCGGGAAGTCCCTTGCCCTGCCATTGGGGCAGAAGCCGCTGCAAAGTGGTCCAGAGAGCCGCATGGCCATTCTTGCCACCATAGAAGCCACCGTAGACATCACCCTGACGCCACGGGCGAGTCGGCCACCAGTATGTGATCGATCAGCCAAAAAAGTCCGACCTCTGGTATGGGACGCGACCGCCCGACTGCCAAATTACGGGCCTGGGAGGCTTCGATCTGTTTGACAGCCGACGAGCACCCCTCCCTCGTTCGTCGCCAACCTTCCTAGACGCTCAGGACGCGCCGTAGTAATCGCCGAGGCGCTGTTCGAAGACCGGATTCGCGAATGGTTCTTCGCCGATGACGTAACGAGGCGCATTCCTCAAGCGCTCCATGTCCAGATCAATGACATAGCCCTCGAGCCGAGTGTCGTAGGTCAGCACCTTTCAGGGCAGGGGATGGTAGCTTTCGCCAAGCCCTAGGAAGCCCCCCGAAGGACATAACAGCGTAGGTGACCTGGCCAGCGTATTTGTCGACCATGAAGTCAAAGACGTTCCCGAGCTGCTCTCCGTCACACTAATAAACCGGCGTGCCTTCCACCTTATTCGAGGCGATCAACCGCTTGGTTTCGTCGCTGGCTACACCTTCGCCCGAGGGGTCTGGCTGCAAAGAGCCTGGCTCACACATAATATGTTCGTTCGGCAATACCTCGGTCGGCATCACATTCCCCCTTACGTTGGCAAGCATTGCGACAATCGGGGGGCTACCTTGCCATTGTCACATTGACCAAGAATAGACAATTTTCGAGCCGATTTAGCTCGACGACGAGCGTCCTTAAGCATTGAAATTTTGCCGGATCGCCTGTTAGATGATCTCGGGAGGGAAGCGATAGCCGCTATCTCTAATCTTGGTCATCATCGATGGTTGCGACTGGAGCACTGACGGCAACCGACGTGACAATGCCTAGAGCATGGCGCGCGTGCCCGTGACCAGCCACGGATCACGGGACCAATGCCGCGACGCCGTCCAAACCTAGGGGGCGCGGCGCAGCTCGGATCGTTCTAAGCTGGTCCAAGCCGGCGGACCCTGGAAAAAAGTCCTCGTGCAGCGCCCTGTCGAACTTCCCGCCTTCTGCGTCCGGGGCGAGCGCCAGCAGGAAATTGGCCGCCCAATCGTGGACG
>CAYTRB010000371.1:0-2561 GCA_964440215.1 uncultured Methylocapsa sp. | reverse complement strand
TTTTGGCGGGTTGAAGAATGGAGGATATCTGGCTCAGCCTAGCATTCAGCCGCCATGATCATGCCTTTCCGTGCGCCTAGAGTAGCGAGCTAGTGAGGAAAGCCATGTCTTATTCGATTGAATTCTACGGGACCGATCCGGATGGGAAACCCGCCACTTATCCTATCAGCAATCCATTCCTAACGATTGACGCCGCTGTGGCCGAAGCGACACGCATTGGAGTGCTTGAGCCTTTGCAAGTAACCTTTCCCTGGAAACCAGCCGGCTATCGCATACGCGACGATGAGCACGAGGTCGTTCGCGTAGCCACGTATTATGGGCGACGCAAGCAAGTCCGTGAACGGGGCCGCGCTGGCGGTTCAAAGGCTTTTAGTTTGTGAAAGCGTTTTCCCGCGTTTAGTCGCCTATCAGCCAGCTTCTCGGTGGCGCAGCTGTGCTGATAGGCACCGGATTTGCCTATTACCAGACGCAACTGACCCTACACGCTTTTCGTGATCAGCTCATCAGCCAGCAGGTTTCGAAGGGCTTTTAGCTATGCAGTGTTCGGGAAGAAAAAATCCGCCCCTATTTTGGCGGCGTGCCGTTCCAACCTGTTGGAACAGAATTTTCTTGGAACAAATCCCAATTTCGCCCTTCATGAAATCGGCTCGCCTCGTTGGTGATTTCTTTATATGCGTGCCGATGTATCACCATGTTATCGCGAGTCTCAAGAAGTGAGACATAAAACTAGATGGACACGATGCGATCTGTGTTCCGCATAAACTTGAGGCCAATATCCACCATTTGAACAGCCAATCCTACGTCGGCTACCCAGCTCTGGGGCACCTTCATGAATATGATGCCGGCAAGGTCATCAGGAAGCTGCTTTCGCGCCTTTTCCAGGAAGATTAGGATACTCTGAGGGTTGATCTCTGTCGTCTCGAATTTACATTTCGCGTCCGCAGGCTCCGCAAATCCATCAGGGTAAAACACCTCAACATCGTAATCGCTGCCCTTCTTCATCCGCGGAACGACAAAGCGAAAATCAACGTGGTTGGTTGCAGGTGTAAGCTGCTATGATGCCTCCTCACCCGTCGTGTTGGCGAGGGTGTTCAAACGTCTAATTTAGACGAGCGACGACAACCAGACGTTTAACCTCGCCATTTTGAAAGGCCTGCAAAAATGCGTTGTAGTTCCTGAAGGACACACATCCGTTTGAATCACCGTTCGGGCCGAGCATGTAGGTGTGTGCGAGGAGGCCTGTCCGTCCATAGACGTCACCGCCGCCAACGGGGATGAGGCGCAACGCTTGGACTCCGTGGAAAAGCTGCTCCCGCGGCGTAAGCTCATAGACATTCGGCGGCGTGGCCCCGCGCATGCGTTCGTTAACGTAACGTGGATCGTCTAACCTATTGCCGAGGCCAGAATGCGCTTCCAATCTCGTTCCATTGGGCAAGTAGACGGTATGCGCCGCGACATCGTAAACGGCGGTCCATCGGTCGTAGCGGGGCGACGGGCTGGATGGGATACTCGGCGTATTGCGAAGAACGCCATCTTCGGGGGCCGCATATGCAAGGACAGCCCCCGAAGGTTGGGGCGTGCCAAAAAGCTTCTCGAAAAACGTGCGATTATCGGCGGGCGTGATTGGTGGGGCTGTCCTTCTGTCCTGCTGCGCCAACCGGCGGCCGGACGCGGCGAACGGGCTATGGCTTTCCAGCGATCCTAACTCGGTAGGACGCGGTACTGGCAAAGGTGCGCGCTCGCCGAATTGGGCACCTGCCGGCGCTGGCAGGACGTTTTCCTGCTCCGCGATTGCGGCGGAAGGCGCCGGAGGAACGGGCTCAAGGTTCAATTCAAGTGAAAAGTTTCGCGCAAGCGAGACCGGCGTCAAACCCGAGGAAGATCGAGGGTCGAACAGCCTGCCATAGGGATTTGAAGCAAGGGCTACCGCGGGTGCGGCCGCTGGCGCTTCAACGGCATTGGGGGCAGCGGGACGCAGGTAGAGAATCCAGACGCCAAATAATGCGCTCAAGGCAAGTGCGGCGGCACCCGGAATGGTTCGAGAAAAAATTTTCGAAGATAAACCGCCACGCTCGCATAGAGTGAAATCAAGATCCATATCGATCTCGTGTGCCATTCGTCCGGCTTTCAAAATCATTCAATTCATGGCGCCATTCGGCCAAGGTTGTCCGTGGCGCTGGAAGGCGCGATCAGCCCCAACAATGCGAAGGAAGCGTCTCAGCCTCACTAAACGTCGGCACAAAGAGCTTCGCAGCTTTGCTGGAGCACCATTGCGGCGATTTTTAGTTAATGCCGATCAAAATATCATTTTTCGATATGGCACATGATCAAGCGCCGGGCGGCGGCTGACCGGCGAAGCGTCAATCGGAGCGCCTCGAGGGCGCCACGCCGATCTGGACCCGATCAGCGGATCTCCATACAGGCCCGCGGCGTGTGAACAGCCGCATTTCATGAGGCCAGACACACGACAGCAGCTGACCACATGCTCATCTCACCCAGCCGTTTCAACCTTCCCCGATTCCACTTTCGGGTCGGCCTGCACATCATCCTTTTCGAGATCC
>CAYTRB010000370.1:0-2569 GCA_964440215.1 uncultured Methylocapsa sp. | reverse complement strand
CGATGGCGCGTTGCATGGATTCGGGGATTTCGACATTCTTCATCTGCACGCGCTCGACCTTCACGCCCCAAGGTTCGGTCACGCTATCGATCGAGCTCTGCAGCGCCCTTGAGATTGACTCCTGCTCCTTCAAAACATCGTCGAGCGTATGCTGGCCGATGACATTGCGGAGCGAGGTTATGGCGACTTGGACAACGGAATCGCCGACATCGACCACTTCGATGACGGCGCTTTTCGGATCGACCGTCTTGCGCCAGATCACCGCGTTGATCTTGATCGGCACATTGTCGCGGGTGATCGCCTCCTGCTGCTCGACGGAGGTCGTCATCGTGCGCATGTCGATCGTCACCTGCCACTCGATGAGCGGGATCAGCAGATAAAGACCGGGTCCCGCGGTGCGATCATATTTGCCGAGCCGGAAGATCACCGCTCTTTCATATTGATTGGCGATCCGCACGGAGGTGAGGAGAAATATCAAAAAGAGGATAGCCAGGAAGAAAGTGATCATCATCGCATCATCCTCGTTTGGGTCTCAATGCTGGGCCTGGCGTTCAAGGCAGCTTTAAGCCTGCCTGAGCGGGATTGCGTCAGGGCTGCGCCCGCCACCATGTGTCGAGAGTGGCGCCGCCCGAGGCCGGGCCGTAGCGCGGCAAGCTCTTCGGCCGCGCGAGCTTGGCGGAGGCCGCGATCCATTGATCCGGGGAATGAAACAAAGGAACGACATAGAATCCGGAGAGCAGCAAACGATCAAAAGCGCGTACGGCGGCGACAAAATCCTCATGTGTTTTGGCGGCGAGCAGCGCGTTGATCATCGCATCGATCGCTGGTGATTTGACGCCGGCGAGATTGAACGAAGCTTCTTGCGCAGCACTTGCCGAGCCCCAGCGCGAGCGCTGCTCATTGCCAGGCGAGGCGGAGGCGAGCCAGCTTCCGATCATCATGTCGAAATCGAATTTTTGCCGCCGCCTCTGGTACTGGACTTCATCGACCAGCCGCACTTTCGCGGTGACGCCGATCCTTGCTAGCGAATCCGCATAATTGAGGGCGAGCCGCTCCTGATACCGGTCCTTGACCATGATTTCGAAGGCCAAAGCCTCGCCGCCCTTGGTCAGGCGGCCGTCTTCGATGTCGTATCCGGCCTCTTTCAACAGCGCGAGGGCGCGCTTGGGCTCTATCCTGTCGGCGCCGGAACCGTCGGTCGCGGCAGGCCGCCAGCTTCCGTCCAAAATATCGCTCCGTACCGTGCCTGGAAAGGGCGCCAGCATGGCAAGCTCGGCAGCGCTCGCCGGACGCCCGGTCGAGGCGAGCTCGGAATCATCGAAAAAGCTTTTCGTTCGTTTGTAGAGTCCATCGTAAAGATTGGCATTGACCCATTCGAAATCGAATAGAAGTCCCAGCGCCTCGCGAACCCGGATGTCCTGAAAGAGCGGGCGGCGCAGATTGAAGACAAAGCCTTCCAGGCCCTTGGGTCCTCCAGCCGGCAGCGCTTCGCGGATCATCTTATGCTCGCGAATGGCGGGGAAATCGTAAGAATTTGTCCAGCGCACGGGATTGGTCTCTTCACGAAAATCAAGGAGCCCGGCCGCGAACGCTTCGAACAGACTGTTGGCGTCGCGGAAATATTCGATGTCGATCTCATTGAAATTGTAGAGGCCGCGGCGGACCGGCAGATCCTTTGCCCAGTAATTTTCGTCGCGGCGCAGGATGATGCGCTGGCCGGGCTTGACATCGGCGACGACATAGGGCCCGGAGCCGGTCGGGATGTCGAGACTGGCGTCGTCGAATTTCTCCGGATCGATTTTATGGCGCGGCAGCACCGGCATGAGCGCCAGCGTCAGGGGCATTTCCTGGTCGCCGATGCCGGTCAGATCGTAGCGGATGGTCAGCGCGTCCGGCGTTTCGACCGATTTTACGAGAGAATAAGCGGCACGCTGCTGCGGCCGCCCTTTGGACTTCAGGAGATCGAAGGTGAAACGGACGTCGGCCGAGGTGATCGGCACGCCATCCGAAAAATGCGCGCGCGGATCGAGCCTGAAGGTCACAAAACTGCGATCGGCATCGGTCTCGATGGTTTGCGCAATCAATCCGTAAAGCGTGAAAGGCTCGTCGAGGGAGCGCGCCATCAAGGTCTCGAAGACATTTCCGTTCATCCCCTGCGCGGTGGACCCGGCCTTGAGGTTGAACGGATTGAGACTGTCGAACGTGCCGAGGAATCCGATGGCGAGGCGGCCGCCTTTCACCGCGGCGGGATCGGCATAGGGCAGATGATCGAAAGGGGTTTCGAGCGCGGGTTCGCCGTGCATGGCGATGCCTGCTGCCAGAACTGGGGGAGTCACTTCCGCCGCGAGGACGGTGTAACTGGCCGCAAAAAGGAGTGATGCAACAATGGCGCAGACCGGCGCCAGAAATCGGGGCAACAGCTGTGTCATTGGGGCAATCTAGAGCACGTTCCGGAACAGGCTCCAACTTTTTGATTCGGAGAGCCTGTTTCAACGGTTTGCGGTGAGGCTGATCGTTTATCCATCAGTTTTGTCCGATTTCACCCCTCAATCGGACAAAACTGTTTCAC
>CAYTRB010000369.1:0-2588 GCA_964440215.1 uncultured Methylocapsa sp. | reverse complement strand
CTAACGGATCGACTCATTGCTAACCGTCAGTCCGCGCTCAGCCAGGAGTTCCTCGACATGCCGGTAGCTCAAGGTGAACCGGAGGTAGAGCCAGACAGCGTGCCAGATGACATCAGGCGGAAATCGGTGGTGGGCATAGGAAATGGGCTTCATGGCCTGAACTGTTATCACACACGCCGGCCCATTTGTTCGTTAACGTGCCAATGCCTTGCGCAGACTTGTCGGGATGCGTTCAACAAGAACGAGATAACAGCGAAGCCATGTACTTCAGCAACGCACCACAGTTGATCATGTCCCGTCGCTGGCAAGTGGAGGGCTATGGCGCGGATGCATGACTTGCCCTGAGACGCTTCAGACAGCCGGCAACGCGAGCAAGGCGACTGCCGAGGTTGCGCGCGGTTGTGAGCTCCGCTTCGACCGGCTGTCGTGAGCCGTCGGTTCCGGCAAGGGTGCCGGGCCCGTAGGGCGAGCCACCGATGCCGTCCGTGACCAGTATCTGCGGGTTCTGTCCGTACGGTGTGCCGACAAACACCATGCCGAGATGGATTAACGGGACAAGCGTCGTCAGGATCGTCGTCTCCTGGCCCCCGTGGATGGTCCCCGTACTCGTGAAAATTCCTGTGGCCTTATCCTCGAGTTCGCCTTTGAGCCAGAGCCCACCCGTGGTGTCTATAAACTGCTTCATCTGCGCGCTCATGTTGCCAAAGCGGGTTGGCGTCCCCCAAGCGATGCCGTCGGCCCAGCGCAAATCGTCGTGCGTCACCACAGGAATGTCGGCCTGCGCCTGCTGTGCCCGCAGATAGGCATCTTGGCCCGCTAACGCCTTGCGCGCTTCTTCGAGTTCCGCAATCCGGCGTAGCTGCACAGCGGTGTCGGGCACGCCCTCCGCGCCCTCCGCCACGGCCAGCGCCATTCGATGAATGTGACCGTAGGTGCTGTAAAACGCGATTAGGACGTTCGTCGCCATCGCCGAGTACTCCTTCGATTAGCGTCATGAAAACGATCTGCTCAAGAGACGTATCAATAATAACATTTCTTTTTGTCCTTTCGAGTCACTTCGGCGCGAAAGGGTGCGGCGCAGCAATCCGCGCCGCGGTTGCACGATTACGTCTTGGATTTGAACGGCGAAGCCAGGATGGCCAGGACAAAGGGAGATCAGCGCGATCATACCGCCAGGATAGCCGATTCTCTCACCCCATCAACACGGATGAGGTTGGTACACATAATTTACGAACCCTATTGTCCGAAGTGTTTACTGTGGCTCTGTTGAGCCATTCCCTGCCCAATGCAAATTACAGCATATCACGACGGTTAAGCGGTGTTGTGCGAGTTGGGGCGTTCAAGCCGCTCCTTCAATCGTTCGAGAGCGATGCAAGACTCACGATTCATGCGCTTACGCATCAGTAGAAAGTCGAGAACCCCAATCCACAGACCGAATGTCACATAACTAAGCTCTCGCTCGAAGATGGTGGTTTCGCCCTTTGCCGAGAGTCGGTAGGTAATTTCGGCTTGAACCTGCGGAGTCGATGTCGTGATCGTCCACAGATAAGGCACTTCCCGTCGTGTTACTTTCCATACACAGCTTCCATGCCTGCCGCCTGCGACGAATTCTTCGGTGACCTGTTCGCCGATCAGGAGCGAATGGTCCGCCGACCCGCTCACAGAGCGGGATGCGGGGTGCCACGCAGGCCAATTCGCCGGAGCGGTTATGTAATCGAACACTGCGCCGATCGGACGATGAATGCTGATCGTTACCACTATCCGAGTCATGGCTGCTCCTCATATTATCGACCGCGAGTTTGAATGCTCACGACACGGAAAGTGCGTGGCGGGCGGATCGAACCCTTCACGTTTCCAACAAGGTTTCGGCTACCGCCGTTTCTGATCCCTTGTTGGAGAAGTTTCAGAAAATCATCAGTCGACGGGGCATTGACACGTTAACGAACTAACGACAAGAGGCTGAGGTCTTCTTTTATGCGACCACAACTGTCGCATCGGTCAAAGAATTATGCGCCGCGGTCCGAAATTGTCTCTGGATCCGCCGGCTGATCAAATGCCGTTGCACGTTGAACGTGTTGTAAACGGCCGCGTGGACGGAAACAAAGCGCTGAGCTGAGTGTCCGACTTGAAGTCTTGCATTTTACGTTCGCGTCGTCGAAGCGGCTGATGCGAGTTCTCTGCGCGATTGTTAGCGCGCAGTCCTTGCTCGTGCAAACCCGAGAAGCCAAGTTCGCGAAGCGCCGCTCCGTAGGATCTCAGTTTTTCCCTTACGGTAATCACAAATAGCCTGACTGATAGTCAAAACATGCCATTCGTTAAAAGTGCATTCAAGTGCGGACCCACGATGCCCCGAGGTGCCGAATACAACCCGCTGCTCCTGCACCAAAGAATCAGGCACGCCGGTGTAGTAGGCCCTAACCAGTCTGGGCACGTCCACCAGTATTTCCGTTGGGGACCGCTTGCCTGCCAGCGGACTTACTTTTACAGGCGCATCTTCTGCATCACTCATTGTGGAGCCCCGTACGCCGATGGCATCCGGCGTATCTCAGCAAAGTTGCGGGCGCTGTCATATCGCCAAATAAAACACG
>CAYTRB010000368.1:0-2606 GCA_964440215.1 uncultured Methylocapsa sp. | reverse complement strand
GGCCGCACGGGCCGGGGAATCGCAAGTTGAGATGGTTGCGGGGACAGGATTTGAAGCTGTGACCTTCAGGTTATGAGCCCGCGCGAAGATTTCATTTTATGCCATTAAATCAAAGGGGCCGGGAGGTTTTTGTGCCATTTTTGTGCCGCGTAAAGTTTGTAGGTCATTGATAGTAAATGGAAAACAGTCGTTTTGTCCGATTTCGCCCGCGCCGGGACTGCGGCACGCGTCACGCAAAGGACCTCGTCCGCGTGCGCACGATGTCAAACATGTGGTCAGCCATGTCCTGACCGTTCGGGCCATAGTCACCAAGCACGGGTAACGCGACGTGATCGATCGCCTCGCATATGTGAGCGAGCAAGCCTTCGATCGCGGCTTCCGCATCAGCGGCGCTGAGCCCTGCCGTACTCGCGAAGGTTCGAAAGTCTTTGCGACGCAGCTGATCGTCTTTGCCGTTGATCTTCAGCGCCATCTGGTCTAGTGCCAAGCGGGGAAAAACGCGTGTGGTCACGGCGTCATACAGCGGGGCGATGCGGACGGAGCCGAAGGTGCTGGCACCGGACTCGGCGATCTTGAGCAGCGCCATATTCTTGAGGTGCATGTCGCCGTCGGCGATGAGCCACGCGAACAAGGCGCGCTTGAGAAGTATGGCGGTATCCGCGTCGGGCGCTGTTGAAAGCGGTCGAACCGCGCGAACGATGCGTTCCATGGTCGAGTCGTATTTGGCCTCGGGCGGCAAATCAAGCACCGAGCATAAATCTTCAAGCGCCAGCCGGCGCCGATCGTCCGGACCGCGGCGAATGTCGAAACGCTCAACGACCAGCGCCGGGGGCAAGCCTTCCGGCATCGGCACCAACGCCGCTGCGGGCACCGCAAAGCCGGAGGCGCGCGCCAGCTGCAGTGCCAGCCACTCGATGATTGGGAGCGCCTCGAACCCGCTGGTGCCGGCGGGTTTCAGAATATGCGTAAAGGGCATTTCGATGGCTGGCGACAAGACTCCCTTGCTATCGAGATTCATCGGGGCCTTGATTTGAATACCGGACAGGCGCGGCGTGCGGTTGTTCTCAAACAGCCGGGCCAGATTGCACTCGAACCCTTCCGTGATCGGACTGCGTCCTGGCCCCGCGTAAGTGCCGGTGAACACGCCGCCGCCTGAATACAATTGGAAGTCGGTCAACAGCACATCGTGTGGCAGCGCCGCGAGTTCGTCTGGACGCTCGACGATGCAGATATTCGACATATAGCGCTTACCGGAGCGCAGGGTAGCGCGCTCATCCTTGTCGTTCAGAACCGATTCCAGCCAACCTTCGGGCAACAAAGACACGATGAAGGGCGGCAATTTTCCCGGCGCCGTTTGACGCAAAAGCGGCGGCTCGCTGCCGTCGACCGGGACCCACCGCCATTCGAAGCCGTCGTGAAGCAAATTGCCAATGCGCTCACCATGCCACCCGACGATAAGATCGAGCGCGGCCGCGTTGCGCACGGGTGCGACGGCCGCGCCGCGCAGAAGATAGCGTTCGGCGCGCTCGCCTTCGCGATACCATTCGTTTTCCCGTGCGAGCGCCCACACGGCGGTCGCGGCTTCCTGCGCGCTGCCATGTTCTTGCATGAGCCGGGTCGCGATCGCGTCGCGCATGGCGTCGTCGATGGAGGTGGCATGCTCGCTGCGCAAGCGGAAGGCTTCGAGGAAACGTTGACGGATTGATGACACATCCACGCGAAATTCGCCCATGCCATCATCGACGGCGGCGGAACCGAGGGCGGGTTGAACCGGGGCCTCGTTTTGAATGATTTCCAGGGCGCGGATCCGCGTGCGCTGCTTCCGTCGGCCACTGAGGAAGAGACGCCCATCGCGGGTCGGGCCTAAGAGGACCGCGCTGACCGCCGACAGATAGGCTTTGGGATAAAGATATTTGGCGATGCGGACCGCATGCTTGAGTACCGTCGCATCCACGTCGTCGCCGGTGTCGACATAGACCCCGCGGACCAGCGGGACGAGCTTGCCGGTCTCCGCCCCGTAGTGACTGCGGGCTTTGTCGAGATTTTCGCCGACGAGGTGAAGCGACATTTTCGAACCGTTGCGTTCTTGAGGTACGCGAAAGTTAGATATTATGCTAAGCTTAAGCAAGAAAATCCTAACTATCGCGTACCTGAGGTACGCGATAGTTGTAGAATTGCAACCATCGCTGCTTGTGGCCGGCTTGACTTTGGGCCGCCGCGCCACGCCGATTTGGTCCTCTTTGGCCCTTTCGAAACCAAGCCCACTGAAGCTTATGAGGGTTTCTTGAGCCCCTAAATTGCTAAATAACATCAATAAACTCGGGGTCTTTTCGTGCTGCGATTGTGCCACGTACAGATTTGGACCCGTCAATTGAGTTTGAAAAACGGTCGTAAGACGCGCGGCCGCCAAACTGAAAGAGTGAGCGCGTCCAAAGATCAGGCTTTTTTTGTCGCATAGTCACGCTTGCGTGGGACAAAGTGACATATTTAGAGATTGCTTCGAACTTATATTTCAATAAACGTATATAAATCATATATTTACGAGTTACAATTGCATGCTTTTTCAATGAAATAGCTTGCAAACTAAGCGCTTTCAAGCTATATTT
>CAYTRB010000367.1:0-2613 GCA_964440215.1 uncultured Methylocapsa sp. | reverse complement strand
TTAGTGCGCTGACCAGTCTTGGCGAATAATGCCTTGTAAACAAGGGCAAGGTTTTCTTGTGTCTGTGCCCAATCGAGCGGCGTGCTCGCGCGGGCTCTTTCCTCCAACGCCGCGCGATAGGCGGTAACGCCCTCTTCGAGCCGCACCGTCCCGCTCTCCCGCTCGCCCATCGTTTTGAGCACAAGACCGAGATTATTCTGGATTGCGGCCCATTGGAGCGGTGCGCGCTCGCGTGTCAATTCCTGCAAGGCTTCGCGATAGGCCGCGACAGCGTCAGCTAAGCGCGCTGTCCCGTTCTGCCGTTCGCCGAGCGTTGCGAGTGTAACTCCGAGATACGCCTGCGTCGCGGCCCATAGGATGGGCGCACGCTCGCGGTTCGATTCCTGTAAGGCTTCCCGATAGGCAGCGACGGCTTCCTCCAGTCGTGCTGTCCCGCTCTCCCGCTCGCCAAGCGCTGCGAGTGCACCGCCGAGACTCGTCTGGGTCGCGGCCCATTGGAGGGGCACGCGCTCGCGGGTATTTTCCTTCAGCGCCTCACGATAGGCGGCGACGGCCTCCTCCAGCCGCGAAGTTCCGCTCTCCCGCTCGCCGAGCATTGCGAGCGCGCCGCCGAGATCCATCTGATCCATGGCCCATCGGAGCGGCACGCGCTCGCGGGTATTTTCCTTCAGCGCCTCACGAAAGGCGGCGACGGCCTCCTCCAGCCGCGCCATCCCGCTTTCCCGCCCGCCAAGCGTGTCGAGCGCGACACCGAGATTCGTCTGGGTCCGGGCCCAATCGAGCGGCGTGCGGTGGGGGGGAAATTCCTGCAAGGCTTCCCGATAGGCAGCGACGGCCTCCTCCAACCGCGCCGTCCCGCTCTCCCGCTGCCCGAGTCTACAAAGCGCATTGCCGAGATTGTTCTGGGTCATTGCCCAGTCCAGCGGCGCGCGCTCGCGGGTATATTCCTTCAGCGCCTCGCTGAAGGCCGCGAGCGCCTTCGTGAGCGTCTCCGTCCCGCTCTCGCGCTCGCCGAGTGTCTCAAGCGCAACGCCAAGATTATTCTGGGTCTCGGCCCATTCAAGAGGCATGCGCTCGTGGGGTGTCAGCCCGGCCAGCGTGTTGTAGCGCTCGATGGCAGATAAGAGGGCGGCATTATCGCCAAACTCGTCCCCCTGGTGGTAGAGCGCGTCGGCCTCTTTGCCGAGATTGGTCCGGCGTTCGCCGTCGTGTCCTGCCGGTACTGCGGAGGCCGCCAGCTTGAAATGTGCGGCGGCGTCTTTGTAGCGTAGTTGCGTCAGCGCTATATCGCCCTGGCCCGCTTCAATCTTCGCCATGTTGAGGGCGTGCCGATCCTCGGCTTCCTGCGCCTGCTGCTTCAACTCGCGGGCTTCGCGGAAGGCCGCGGCCTCCAACTCTTTGGCCCGTTCGAGCAGCGCATCCGCGTCTGTGAGCTGCCCCTTGTCCAGAGCGGCTTTCGCTTGTGCAGCCAATTCGGCGGCATGAGCGTCGTCCGGCGCGAGCGCTGCCAGCTGATCCCGCGTAGCGGCGAAATGGGTCGCAATCTCAATCAGCCGCACCGGTACTTTTTCATCCGGCACATTCTGCTCGCCCAGGATTTTGAAGAATTCATTCACTGCGGATGAGGTAAACCCCAGTTTGGTTGCGAGTTCCGCCGCTCTTGTCTCGGCTTCCTGGCGTTTTTCTTCGGACGTGTTTTTGTCGGCGATCGTGTCGCGCAGCAGCATCAGAGTCCCGGGATTCTCCTGGTAGATGGTGTTGCCGATCATGTCGCGGCCCGCCGCGACGCTGCCGTGCTCCGCGTGGACTAGCGGCTGCTCCTCCGCGCGCGCAATCGCCGCATCCAGCGCGAAAGCAAACGCAAGGGCAAGTATATGGACAGCCTTGCGCATGTCATTGCGCCGGTTTTTTCGCGCAATCACCGCTATTACCGGCGATGATTGTATTGCCTGAGATATTGCCGCCTGCCGCGACGCTGCCGCAATCGGCTTCGATCTGTTTCTCGGCGGGAGAAGGCTTCGCTTCGGGCGCCTGATGAAAATAAACAAAAACCGCCCAACCCCCTCCGGCAATGGCGGCGAGAACGGCAAAATTGACCGGGTCCCTAACAAATTGCCAAATGCGGCCCAGCATGGTGTGCCTCCGCGCTGAAAACACACCTATTGTGATCGCTTTTCAGCTGGATGCAAAGGCTTGACTTACCAGCCAAACATTGCGGAGACGGCCGAACCGTCGAGGCCTTTACCTTTTCTGGCGGCTGCGCCAGGTGGTGTTCCGCCAGCCGGTGTTGTCAACAGGGGCGGGGCTTTTTGCGCCCTTACCCGTGAATAAGCCCACCAATTTCCAAACCCCCACGGCGATCGCCAGAATCGCCCCGGCCGTGCTGATGATGGGTTCATTGTCCAACAGAAATTGCCATATGTCTTCAAGCATGGTGCGCCCTCCCTAGCGAACTCGCCGCCATTGATATTGTTTTCGAGGCGGGCGCAATGGTTTTGTCAAAGGACGCGGTTGCGGTTCCTGGACCATGGCCGCTTCAGGATCAAGCGCTCATGGTCTCTGCGTTTTTGTTTTGCCGCATGATCTTATCCAAAAAGTCTGCAACTTTTTGGG
>CAYTRB010000366.1:0-2624 GCA_964440215.1 uncultured Methylocapsa sp. | reverse complement strand
GGGTGGATTTGCGTCGGTCCGCTTTCCGACGGCGAGGACAAAAACCGGACATTCCTCTCGTGGCTCGTTCGGGCGACCTGGATGTCCGGAGCTGATGGCACGCCTTAGAATGAGCAGTTTTGTGTCTCTTCAGGAAGCTGTTGCCAAGTCAGTGATGACGTCAATTGATGCGTGACGAGAGGCTTCTCTCTACGGACGTCCAATGGAGCTTTAGGATAGCGGTCATTGTTCGACGGTGAGAGCTTTGCCTGACCGCTGAACATGTCGCGCAGATAATGCAGGCCCTGCCATCGCGGAGACACGGCGCGCGGCTGCGACGCGATGAGCCTCGCCGCAGGGATGAGAATCCCGAACGATTCTCCAAGATTCTGACGCGGATTGTCCGGCTCCAGGCACCCCCTGCGCCAGCGTGAGTGCCAATCCGCCCAGCACCCGCCGGCCCGCTCTGGGAGAATTGTGCGCAGTTGGTGCCTGGGGGTGCTCAGATCGACCGCAAGCTCGGCAACAAGCGTCACCAGGATGCGTTCAAGCACCTGGCACTCCGAGCCCGTTGACTGAGGAGGCGAAATGGCCAAGGATGCCGCTAGTAAGATGCGGATCGCCTCGGTTGGGAAGCGACGACGCCTGAAAACCGCCGTGCAGGAGTTAATGCAACAGACCCATACGGGGGACCATAGTCGTGGACGCCTTGATCATCGCAGTCGCCGTCATCGCGGTTCGGACCTCAGCGTGGCGATGTCGCATCAGGATCCAAGCAATTCTGGCCGCTGCCTGCCTGCTTGCTGGCACGTTGCCATCCCTTGCCGCGCCCGCCTCCGATATCCCGCCGCCCGGCGCGACGGCACCCGCGCCACCACCCACTCCGAAGCCGCCTGTATCACCTCCGGCAATCAGCCCGCTAGAAACAACGCAAACACGGGAAGCCTGGCGTCAGTTGATGGCGCGAACACCGGCTCCGAAACCCGGATGCTACACTGCCACCTATCCCAGCGCAATATTGCAGGAGGTGCCGTGCACGACTGCCCCGGAACGCCCCTATCCACGCGCGATCGGTGCCGGACCTGCCACTGTAGGTGCAGGGGGAAGCGGCGACTTTTCCGCGACAGCAACGGGGGGGCCGATAACCTTGGCGACCGGGTCGTTGAACGTAACCGGCGTAACGAGCGTATCGGACGGATCGGGGCCGAATACGTTTTCTCTGCAACTCAACACAAACACCTTCAAAACCAAACTCTGCGCGAATCAGCAGGGGTGCGTCGGATGGCAGCAATTCGTTTTCTCCAACTCCAGTAACTGCAAGTCAGGTGGCTCATGTGTATTCATCCAATATTGGCTGATCAACCACACTAGCCCGTGCCCCTCGACCCCTACCGTTGCCGGTAACATTTGGAATTTCTCTCCCGCCACCGCCGGCGCGGCGGGCGGGTGCTTTATCAATGGCCAGGCGGCGCCGGTGCCCAATCAGACGTCGCTGAATTTTGGCGGGCTCATCCTGACGGGTGATGCCAGTTCTGGCGGGCAATCCGCGCAGGTGGAGACCTCAGCCGGCACGTTCTACAAGGCAGCAGATCCCGGTGATCTGGTGGCCATCGGCGGAAATTGGACGACGGCCGAGTTTAATCTGTTTGGTGACTGTTGCACCAAGTTGGCCAGCTTCAACACGCCCGGCGCGACGGTCGTCATCAAGACCATCCTCAATTCTGGAGGCGTTGTCGCCGCCCCGACCTGCGCGTCCCAGAGTTTCACTGCAGAATCGAATAACCTGATATTGCAACCGCCGTGCTGTCCTCTCAGCGGGGGGATCACATTCACCGAGAGCAACGCCGCAGGAGCGAGTTCGGCCTGTGCGTGTCAGGCGGGTACCAGCTGGGACCCGAACGGCGCGGTCTGCGTGCCGCTGCCGCCAGTGCCACCAGCTTGCACGATTGCATTTTCGTGCCCAGATCCGCAGAGCCACTCTCCGCCACAATACGAGGTCACCTGTCCCAATGTTGTTGATTTTTATGAGGCGCTGCCAAGTAACCCGAAGTATCCTCTGCAGACCGCCGCCTCGCTTTCCGGAACAACCGACGCTTACGGCGATATCATATTCGCCTGTATAACAGGGACGCAGACCTGCAGAGGATTCTCGATCTACAAGGACGTTACGGACTGGTGTGGAGGACCTCCACCCTCACCCAATCCCAATCCTAATCCACAGCAGTGCTGCGAGTCATGCAGAGCGGCGGGAGGCACCTGTACGGCTGGGGCGCATAGCTGTATCTGCCAATGATGACGGACTCACGGCCAGAACCTCACGGGCTTGTCGCCTTAACTTCCTCGCGGGGGGCCCGCAGGCGGGCTAGTGAGCTGTCCGACATCGAGAGCGCGGGCCGCGAGGATGTAAAAATGTGTCCAACCACTACCCACCCAAAAGGTCTCCTTCTGTCCTAATATAATGAGCAAATCTGGACCTCTGGGGGAGTGATGCGGACTCCAACGAAGCCGGCCACTTATTCCAATCTGGTCGCGGCCACTCTTCCAACTTGATGGCCGGGGACGTCGGCGTCTGCTTTTTAGAACAGGGACGTCGGGACTGAGCGGCAGGAATGGGCGCTCTACCGCCGGTCGGTTTGCCCGCGCTG
>CAYTRB010000365.1:0-2631 GCA_964440215.1 uncultured Methylocapsa sp. | reverse complement strand
GTTTTCGAGTTCCATCCCGCCTCTATTGCACTGTCACCGTGATGCAGGCTTGCGTCCCAATCGGCGTATGGTTCTTGTTGACCGGGCTGACGCAGACTTTGCGGCTGCCAGCTTTTAAGGGGCCAAGCTTGAAGCTGCCTTTAAGCTTATGAGCCATCCCGACCTCATCACCGTCGACGAAGAGATGCACATGATCCGCCTTCACGGAGGGCTGAACTTCATAGTCGAGCTTTGAGACTTGTTTTGCTGCTAGCGTGGCGCCGTCGGCGGGGGCGAGGATGGTTACGAGACTGTCTTCCGCCATTACCGGCAGGATGATATTTGTGCTGGCCAGTGTGGCCGCGGCGATGAGAGCGCAAGCGATGGCCATGGATGCCTTGTTGGACATGATGATCCTCGATCTGAAGGTAAAGGACAGATGGCGCCAAAGCCGGATGGCGGCGCCTGAGCGTGCGAATCGATCAGATCGGGATTGGCGGCGCGCGCGGTTGCCCGGCAAAGCCGACAGACCGCGTCAGTGAGCCGAGATGCGCGGGTGGCGTGATGGTTGCGGACTGGAGCGGTAAATAGGCGGCCCGCACCGCTTCCTGCGGCAGAAGGCCAAGCGCGGCAGGCACGAACGGGCAGCAAGGGCAATTGTCATTTTGGCACGGCGCGGGAGCACCCCCATCATGAGGACCTAAACCGCCACCGGGCAGCGAACAGCGAATCTCTGTTTTTCCGGCGCCGAGGCTTGCGTCCGCGGCGCCTGCATTAACTTCTATCGTATGCGCGGCAAAAGGCGCGTGCCGATGCGGCGCGGGCATCCATAATTGGGCAAGGCAAGCAAACAGAACCAGCCAACACCTCGCCGCCCGCGGCCAGCCTTTTGAAGAGCTGCGCGTCCCGCCTCGCTGCAAATAGGGCCTCAGACCGGCCGCTCGCAATGGACGCCCCTTGGTACGATGATCTATCGTCTATAGCATCGAAATTGCGGATTCTCCCGACGAAGAGTCAAGCAATATTCGGGGATGCTAATCGGGTCCATTCACCCGGATTTGATTGCGCTCTGACGGTTATGATAGAATAATATAAATCGTTCCCAAAAATTGATACTTTTCTCAAGGGTAGAATAGCCTCACACGAGCTCTACTCTAAGTAGTGGAGGTTCGCCTCGGGCGCCAAATTTGCCAACTTAGAAATGGAGAGAAAACCACGGACCGTCGTGAGTTCATTGCCGCCGCCGGCGCAATGGGCGTCGCTGCAACAGCTTCACTAGCCTTCGCGCAGATGGGCGAAGAGCCGATGCATCCACCGAAGTACAAGGCTCATGAGGAAGCCGCTTCCCATTGCGTCGCGACTGGTAATGATTATCTCCGGCATTGCCTCGGCACGTATGCGATGAAAGACACGAGTATGTCGGGACGCGCCGACGCTGCCTATCAAGTCGTCGTCGCCTGCGGCGCTCTGCAGGCACTGGCCGCGGTCAACTCCCCGCATGTGGCAGTTGTCTCCAAGGGCAGGGCCTACCAAGCGGAACGCGAGAAGTTCCCCCATGTTGCGAATGCAAAGCCTGTGGCGAAGCGTGTAAGGCCTCCGCCACGGAATGCTCTAGGGCTGCCTTGGTGTTGAGGCTGATGACTGGATCAGCCCTTCTCCGGTGGCACCGATGGCTGCGCCATTCTCTGGCACTACGTGGTGTTGCGCAGATGATGACCCATCGGTAATGGGCGGGGTCTTCTAGGCAAGCCTGAACGTGATACCGTCGACCCAAATGTAGACATAGCGCGTCGCCGTAAGTTTGGACCAGTGCGGGTGCTCGTCAACCTAAGCGCCTTGACCCGCGCGACGGTTGAGGCCAAAAGGCCGCCGGCGTCCTTGCCAAGCAAAGCCGTCAGTGCCTCGTCGAAGTCGCCCGTGGATATGCCCTTCAGGTATAGGATCGGGATCAACACCTTGAGACTCTTCGATCGGCGCGCTCAGGGCGGCAGAATCCCTGACAAGAAGTGGATCCGCGCCTCGCCCTGGCCGATACGGTCGCGGACCCGCGGCGCGCGCACGCCGGCCGGACCGATGCCGGTCACGATCTCGCGCTCGGGCAAATGCCCGTAGTGAACAAGTCTTTGCTGGCCTTCGTCTGTAGAAAAGCCGGAATGGCGGTCGAGGAAATCGGAAATCTCGGCCTCGAGGGCCTGCACCAAAAAGCATTCGCGCAGCACCGCGCAAAACTTCAGTCAGCGGATCCTCAAATGCACCTGTCTCGTAGAACTTAACGATATCATCCTGGGTGACGGCTGATCTTCCTTAAATGGAAAGTGGAGGCGCGAACACCCCCACGATACGCCGCCTCTCCTCATTACGTTTTCACCAACTTTTTCCCATAGGTCCTAGGAAACCTTACAAAACCTCATATGTTTTTCAGCTCGGCCGACGCGTGGGATCGTGGCAAACGCCAGTCTGTACGGCGGTTTCCGTCGGCGCGGGGGGAGTAGACTTCGTCATTCCGCCGCTATCTCCGCGCCCGCCGCTTCCGCCGCCAGCGAAGGAACCCGGTGACGTAAAGCGTCAGTGGCACGAAACCCATGAGCATAATGAATGCGCGGCCGATGGTACCGAAGGCTTCGCCGCAATGCAGCGGATATAGCCATTCCA
>CAYTRB010000364.1:0-2646 GCA_964440215.1 uncultured Methylocapsa sp. | reverse complement strand
GAACTCGAAGGTCATTCAGGCGGCCTCCGACATGGCGAGCACGGTCTCGAAGAACCTGGGGTAATGCCATGCGAGGAATGCGGCTTTCCATGAACATCGCCATAAACCTCGCCATGAACCTCGCAATGAGGCAGGGCCTGCTTGGGCTCCTTGGGCTTGGGCTTGCGACGTGCGGGAGCTCGCTCCTTGCCGCCGAACCCAATATTTTGCCGGTGCCTGCCATCATCATTTATCCGGGCGACGTGATTAAGGACAATAGCCTGGTTGATCGCGATTTCTCCGCCGACTTCCCAACCAGCAAATTGGCCGCGATTGACAGCCGCGCGGCGCTTGCAGGCAAGATCGCTCGGCGGACTTTAATGCCTGGATTTCCAATTCCCGCTAGCGCTGTTGGCGATCCAAAGGCGGTTGCGAATGGCGCCAAGGTCCGGCTCCTATACGAGGACGGCGCTTTGGCGATAACGGCCTATGGCACCGCGCTCCAGGCAGGCAGTGTCGGGGAGATCATTTCTGTCAGGAATCTTGGCAGCGGGTTGACGGTTTCGGGAACCGTGCAAGCGGACGGATCGGTCCGCGTCGGTGGCGGCTGATGGCGCGGATAGGGCTGGTTTTCCTGCTTTGCATGATGAGCTTTGCGGCCGCCGCTTCCGTCCGCATCAAGGACATCACGACGCTTCAAGGTGTACGCGAAAATCAGATTGTAGGATATGGGCTTGTCGTCGGTCTTCAAGGTTCCGGCGACACGCTCGCAAATTCGGTTTTTACGGCGCAGTCGCTGCAATCCATGCTGGACCGGATGGGGGTTAATATTCGTGGCGTAGGCAATGGCAACGTTTTAAGAACCCGCAATGTCGCCGCCGTTCTCGTCACCGCTGACTTACCGGCGTTCATCCAGCCAGGATCGCGGGTCGATGTCACGGTCTCGTCGCTCGGCGACGCCACGTCCTTGCTTGGTGGAACCTTGGTGCTGACCTCGCTTACGGGAGTCGATGGGCAGACCTATGCGATCGCCCAGGGCCAGGTTGCCGTCGCCGGCTTCGCCGTATCCGGCCAAGCTGAGAGTATTACCCAAAACGTGGCTACGGCCGGGCGGATTCCCAATGGCGCCGTGATCGAGCGGGAGGTTCCTGGCCAATTGCGTGATATTGGCTCGCTCGTTTTAATCTTGAAAAATCCTGATTTCACGACCTCGGTGCGTATCGCCGATGCCATCAACGCCTATGCCTGGCGGCGCTATGGGATGCATGTGGCGCATGAAGAAGATCAGCGGTCGATCCTCTTGACGCGGCCCTACCGGATCGGAACGGCGCGGTTCGTTGCGGAACTCGGCGAGCTCTCCGTCGAAGCCGACACGCCCGCGCGAGTCGTCATGGATTCGAGAAGCGGAACCGTCGTCATCGGCCAGGATGTTCAAATTTCCACTGTTGCCGTGACGCAAGGCAATCTCACCGTCCAGATCACCGAAACCCCGCAAGTCTCGCAGCCCAATGCTTTTGCCAAGGGCAGGACCGTGGTGACGCCGAATACCCAGATCGACACGGACCAGCAAGGAGGCCCTATTACGATTGTCAGGGGTACCAATCTCAGCACCTTGATCAATGGCTTGAACAAGATTGGTTTAACTCCTTCCGGGATTATCGCGATCCTTCAAGCGATCAAAACCGCCGGCGCGCTGCACGCCGATCTTGTCGTCCAATGATCTGATGCCAGGGCTTCCGGCAGCCCTGCACAAGCTTGTTCGAGCATTCTCAATTGAACGCGCTTTTACATGATCCCAGAAAGTAGAAGGCTTATGGGAAGAGAGCATGCGGCAAATCGAAATGATCATTCGGCAAAACAAAGATTGTAAGAGCATGAGCGATTCCGCTTGAAGCTGTCATGGTCTCATTGGCGTCCGCTCAAGTGAAATCTTTTAATTTAAGACGAATGGCTCAAAATCAAAGCGTTCGAGCATGTCATTGCCGGAACGTCCGCCGGCTTTCTTAGGGCATGCCAGAAGGGGTACCCGCCGCCATGACTCGTCTCTCAATCTTCTTTAATCCAGCGAGCATCCTTGTGGCGATAGGATTTGTTTGCGCGTCCGTTCCAGGCGGCTGCGTTGAACAAAAGAAGACCGATGCTGTGAAGCTGGCAGAGCCAGCCGGAGCGGCCACCGAGGCGAGACAATTTTGCGCAAACAATTTGGCGATCGCGGGCGACGCCAGGATTGCCTGGCAAACTTCCAAACTGCTCGAGTTAGAGGTTCAAATTAAGCAGCGTCTTGTGGATTTGGAGGCGAGGAAAGCGCAACTTGCAGAATGGCTGCAAAAGCACGACGAGGCCATGAAAAAGGCTACCGACGCCGTCGTTGCGATCTATGTGCATATGAAGCCCGACGCGGCCGCCTCGCAGCTTGCGGAGATGGACGACGCGACCGCAGCCGCGGTGATCGCCAAACTCCCGCCCCGTGTCGCGGGCCCGATTCTCAATGAAATGGAATCGCCGCGTGCCGCGCATTTGACCCATGGCATGCTTGCGCCGGAGACCGCCCCGGACGGAAAAAAATCCTGACATGAGGGCGCTGATATCCATAGCCGCCGTTGCCATTTCGCTGGCGGGATGCGCCGGCGATATAAGGGAGATCGGAAGAGAACCCGTCATGACCCC
>CAYTRB010000363.1:0-2650 GCA_964440215.1 uncultured Methylocapsa sp. | reverse complement strand
TTTATCAGCGGGGACTTGTGAGTTGTTTTCCTTGCAAGTCCCTGACGTGACTTTGCCTTGGAGGTTGTGTTTTTCCTCCTTGGACTGTCACGAGGACGTGACTTTTCCTTGGAGGTTGTGTTTTCCTCCTTGGACTGTCACGAGGAAGTGACTTCGACGTTTGTTTTTATCAGCGGGGACTTGTGAGTTGTTTTACTTGCAAGTCCCCGAACACGTGACTTTGCCTTGGAGGTTGTTTTTTCCCTCCTTGGACTGTCACGAGGACGTGACTTTGCCTTGGAGGTTGTTTTTCCCTCCTTGGACTGTCACGAGGACGTGACTCTTGGAGGTTGTTTTTCCCTCCTTGGACTGTCAGGACGTGACTCTTGGAGGTTGTTTTTCCCTCCTTGGACTGTCACGAGGACGTGTCTTTGCCTTGGACTGTCAACCACGAATGATGATGCTTGCTTGAGATAGCAGGACGGTTAGCGAAAGCATCCACTAAGTATCAAAACAACCTGCTGAAGCAAGTGGCACCGCAGACCGATGACGGATGAGCTTGGTGACTTTGCCTTGGAGGTTGTGTTTTCCTCCTTGGACTGTCACGAGGAAGTGACTTTGCCTTGGAGGTTGTGTTTTCCTCCTTGGACTGTCACGAGGACGTGACTTTGCCTTGGAGGTTGTTTTTCCCTCCTTGGACTGTCATGTCTTTGCCTTGGACTGTCAACCACGAATGATGCTTGCTTGAGATAGCAGGACGGTTAGCGAAAGCATCCACTAAGTATCAAAACAACCTGCTGAAGCAAGTGGCACCGCAGACCGATGACGGATGAGCTTGGTGACTTTGCCTTGGAGGTTGTGTTTTCCTCCTTGGACTGTCACGAGGACGTGACTTTGCCTTGGAGGTTGTTTTTCCCTCCTTGGACTGTCGATTTCTGCAGAATCGGACTTGCGCAATTTTTTTGCTAAGTCCGAGATCGGCATTTTGGCCCTATTTTTGTAAGTGAGGTTCAGAAAGGTAGGGTTAGGTCGTGTTTGGTGCGTAAAACGTCCGTCAGTCCAACGTGTGAGGTGCTGAAACTACGTACCTGCAGTACGATTTGTGATTTGCGGAGTCGGACTTGCGCAATTTTTTTGCCAAGTCCGAGATCGACATTTTGGCCCTGTTTTTCTAATAGGGTTAGATACATAGGGTTAGGTCGTATTTTCTCCCCCCCCCCCCTCCCCCCCTTGGTCAATGTTGTAAGCAGCCGTGTGCTCCCGCCTTCTTCTTCAACATTGACCTTCGGGGGGAGGGGGGGGGGATAGGGTTAGGTCTACATCATACGTGAAAAAGTGTATCCAAGCATGTTCCGACACGCACAAGTAGTACGAACACGGCAAGGAGTACTCGGTGAAGTCATAAAGTGTGGTGTAACTAGGTACCCCTGCCGCCACCTGAATTCCTAAATTTGCTATGTCGTCAATCACTCGCCAATCACTGCTACGCTAGTCCTTAATGAAACATACGGCATCCAGGTTAAAAAGTGTGGTGCAACTAGGTACCCCGGCTTAGATAGGGTTAGGTCGTATTTCGTACGTAAGAAGTACGTGCCAACACCCATTCTTACACGTAAAACACGTATCTCAAGCGTCATCCAAGCAACATCGAGGAAAAAAGTGTGGTGCAACTAGGTACCCCGCAACCACCATAGGGTTAGTTCGTATTTCGTACGTAAGAAGTACGTGCCAACACCCATTCTTACACGTAAAACACGTATCTCAAGCGTCATCCAAGCAACATCGAGGAAAAAAGTGTGGTGCAACTAGGTACCCCGCAACCACCATAGGGTTAGTTCGTATTTCGTACGTAAGAAGTACGTGCCAACACCCATTCTTACACGTAAAACACGTATCTCAAGCGTCATCCAAGCAACATCGAGGAAAAAAGTGTGGTGCAACTAGGTACCCCGCAACCACCATAGGGTTAGGCCATATGAAGCATTGACGACTACGGTAGGAGTGATTGACGACTGCTTGACGACGCAGCAAATGGGCGAATTCTGGTACAAGTTTAGAGGGGGTGCAACCTATATACTTAAGAGCGTGGTGTCAGAATTTGGGGATGATATACCCTGAAATGGACCACGTTCTTCAGTCACTGTGCCTGGAAGTGGCTGGGGTGAAGAAAAAACAGGCAAAAATGAATGAAGGTGAGCGCCACCGCAAGCTATCAACCTGTGAGCTGTGGTAGCTCTGCCTGCTGCCAGAAATGGCTGGAAAACGGGCGAAAACCTTGCTGGAAGACGCTGATCGCTATGTGAGAACACATTCCTGTGAACTGGAATGCGACGCATTCAGACACGGAATTGTGTCAAGAATGACGGCTTGGGTACTGTTTCGAACGTGGAAAACGATAGTACTGGCGGTTCACGTGCAATTTTCACGTGAGCAACCCTCGAGTTTGACACATTTTTCACGTGTTCGGACGTGATTTTGGGTCAATCGTGCATTTCACGTGGCACAGTTTGTGGAGTGGAAAAATCGGGTTGCCATTTCTAGGAAATTTTGACGTGAGCAACCCTCGATTTTGACACATTTTCATTTGTTCGTGTGCGATTTCGGTCCATCCGTGCGTTTCACGTGGCACACTTTGTGGAGTGGAAAAATCGGGTTGCCATTTCTAGGAAAT
>CAYTRB010000362.1:0-2672 GCA_964440215.1 uncultured Methylocapsa sp. | reverse complement strand
CGGCGAAGGATTGGCGCCCATGGCGTGCAAAGACCGGGAATGAGACAAGGAAGAGTCGCCATCTTCGGCGCGGCCGGCATGGATCTGTCGGGGCACGGTGCGACCGTATCGGCGACCCAGCGACTGGGAGTGAAAATGGATGAGCTTCATACAAATTCCTTGAGCTGCCTCATACTGGCCGGAGCGTCGGCGGGATCCGCGCGAATATTTCGATCGTCGGACGCTAATGTTCGAAGGCGGCGCGCTTCAAAGCTTCTGCGCCGTTGGTAAGAAGTCACAATCCAAGGTCCCGCTTGCGGCCAAATCCCCATTCGATCCCGCCGCTATCTTTCGCCACGCCGGTGACATGGTGTCCAAGCTGTTTCTCCAGCGACAGCGACCAGGGGACGAGCTGAAATCCCAGGCCATCATCGATCATGGCGAACCGGCCAGACGTGAGCGTGATTCGCTGACGGTAGACGCCAGCGACAGTCTCACCGGCTGACGCTGGGGTGTAGGGCAGTCCCGTCTCTCCCGAGAGCTTCGCGCCGGCGGCATCCAGCTCTCGCCGCTGGAGCGTGGCGAGGAGATCACGCTGCAAGAGAATGCGTTGACCTTGGCGGCGGGCGAGACCCTCCGCCGCCAAATGCTCCGCCCGGGCCGACATGGCATCGCGGACCTCTCGCCCAAACCCGCCCATGGCGAGGGGCGCCGGCTCGCGCTCGACCAGCCTGTGATCGAGCCAAGTCGCACCCGGCGCCGTCACCTGCTGGGGGAGATCAATGTCTGATCGTGCCACCAGCAAAAGCGTCGGCTGCTTTTCGCCAGGGCTTCCTAAGCGGCGCACCTCGACGATGCCGCCGACGGGCGCGGAACGCTCGAAGGCTTCAACGCCACAGAAACGAACATGATGCACCCGCCCGTCCGTCCCGTCGATCACGGCATAAGCCTCACCTGTCAGCTCATCGTGAAGGCCCTTGGCCACTAGGCGGCCGATGATCGGGGATGTTGGCGCGGCCGCATCGATGACATAGTCGCCCATGCCACGATCCAAACCTCGCTCGGTAAACGCGCGGTGCATGGTTTTGATGATGTCGCCCCGGATGCCGAGATCGCGCAGGCTTCGTTCGGCTTCAAGTCCGACCATCCATTCCCCGGGGTTGGCAGGCGTGGCGAGACCCATCTTCTCGAGACGCTGAAGCCGGCCAATCATCAGGCGGCGGATTTCGGGATCGCCGGTAGCAGGGTTGTTGGGGCGAAGGTCGATGGTGCCGGTCTCGTCGGCTGCAAGACGGATCTCTGTGTCAAGCCTCGTCCAGCGCTCGGCATCGACTTCCCGCTCCAGGGCGGAGCGCACTTCGTGCTCCGGCTTCGGCCCGAGTTCGATCGAGACGAATTCCTCGGCGCGGGAGCGCAGGCCGCGGCTGATATAGTCGCGGGAAATGACGAGGTCCTGGCCACCCTGGTCGACACCGCGCACCAGCATATGGACATGGGGGTTATCCGTGTTCCAGTGATCGACGGCGACCCAATCGAGCTTTGTTCCGAGGTCGGCTTCCATCTGCCGGGCAAGGTCGCGGGTAAAGGCCCTAAGATCGGTCATCTCCCCGGCATCCTCGGGCGAGACGATGAAACGGAAGTGATGCCGGTCGTCCTTGCATCGTTCGGCAAAGGCGGCATCGTCGGCGCGGTCCACCTCGGTGTCGAACATGCGCGCCTTCTCGCCGTCAGCCGTGACGCCGTCGCGCTTCAGATAGGAAAGATGCGCGGACATCGCTGCCGAACGGAAGGCTCGGCCTTGATGGCGCGCGATCCGTGCCTTCACAACGACGCGGCGCTGTGGTGAGAACAGGCGATTGCGGCTGAAGGCGATCCGGCCTCGCCCGAAGGTCGATCGGCCGAAGCCGGAAGGGCGTCGAGCGGCGCCCGGCTGAGCGGCGGTATGCCCGGCCTTCTTTGCGGCGCGCAGCACCTGGTTGATGAAGCTTTTGGGCTTGCCGACACGGGTGCTGCGAATGCGGCCAGGCCGGATGCGGAACTCTTCGCCGCCGTCATTCATGGCCGCATGCTCCAAGATGGAAGAATGCGCCCAGTGCCGAAATCGTCGTTATAATCACTGCTGCTTTGCGGAAAAGCGGCACGCGACCCGACCGGCCACCTCGCCAAAAGCCAACCCATGCCAATGGGTTGGGACTTGCGAGGCGAGGGGCTTTTATCTAGCCGTAATCCCCTCCCGCGATTCGTGCTCAAATGCCCCACCGAAAAGCGCACTCCATGATACGATAAAACTCGCTTGGGGTTCATCATGGGCGTCACTCGCTAGAGTGCCATGACTGCAGGGCGAATAGCGCGTTGCCATTTGGTTTGAGCGATGATTGTACGACTTTCGAAATGCGATTCAGCGGATGTTCTGCGGCAACAGAAATTGCAGACAATGCACGGTTCGGTGACGGTTCGAGTGCTGTCTTATCAACCGTGTGCATGCTGGCCGAAGGCTGTTCAAATGCATCATTGAGAGCTGCAAACAGCAATCCAGTTCGCGTATTCCGGCGATTTTCAAACGGTGACATTCTCGGTGCGAATCTGTTTTCGCTTACCATCGTCGCCTGCGCTCCGCGGGCATCAGCCACGACAAATACTGCCGATAACGGGGGGATGAGCGTGCTTTCCGAACGACTTGGAAGTGTCGGAAC
>CAYTRB010000361.1:0-2681 GCA_964440215.1 uncultured Methylocapsa sp. | reverse complement strand
AAACGATTTAAGAGTTTTTGCGTCGCGATAGCGTCGCTAAAACTCTGGTTGGACGAAATCTCGGCGGGCGCGGGATTGGAGTTTTGGCGTCAGCTTGGGCGACGGGATTGGTGGTTTGAGAGCGACGAGGCGTCGTCGTGCGAGTGTGGTTGGCAGAAAGTCGCCTGTTTGCAGGACAAGAGGGGGTGTTGGAAGGTGCTCGATGTGGCCCAGATAGGGTCACTCTCGGGTCGTGCGCGCAGGATCAGTATGATCGGTGGTGGCCGACGAATGAGCCAGTGCGTTGGGGTGCTGATGTGGGTCATGGCGGCGCTCGGGTGTGTCGGCGGATTGTCTCGACGAGGACCAGGATGCCTTCGCCGCAACACGGGCACTTCCTCGGCGTCTCGAACGATGCTCCGTGTGTCGTGTCCGTCGGTGTTGCTGCCGGGTGGTCCAGCGCGGCAGGGGGTTGACCGGACCCGGTAACCAGTTGGATCTGGCGCAGCAAAACACGGTGAGATGGATTCCAGAACCCGTAGTACCGCACCTTGTGAGTTCCGCGGGGCAGCACGTGCTGCAGAAATCGCCGGATGAACTCCGACGCCGCCAGGGTCATCGTCTTCCATTGCCGCTGTTTGCGGACTTGATAGCGGAACGTCACCTGACCGTTTTCGATGCGGACCAGTCGGCTATTGGCCAGGGCAATCCGGTGGACGTATCGGGCGAGGTACTGCAAGCCCCGTTCGCTTCCCTGAACGGCCGGCTTGCAGTAGACAACCCACGGCTTGGTCCACACCGAGTGTGGCACGTGTTGCCGCGGCAAGGCCTCGCGCAGCATTCCCAGAAACATTCCTCGAAAGACCACCGCCAGCGCCTCGACGGGAACCAGGTAGCCTTTGCGGGCGGCCACCCATCGGCCGTCTTCGCTGACTCCACCGGCCGGAACCAGACAGTGGACGTGCGGATGATAGGTCAGCGTTGTCGTCCAGGTGTGCAACACGGCCAGGATCCCCAGCCGTCCGCCGACGTACCGGGGATCGTCCGCCAGTTTCATCAGCGATTTGGCGGCCGCCTTCATCAACACGCCGTACAGCGTCTTCTGCTGACGACGGACGATTGGGCGCAGTTCCTTCGGCAAGGTGAAAACCACGTGGAAATAGGGAACGGCCAACAGCTCCTGGCGCCGCCGCTCGATCCACACTTCCGTCTCGTCTCCCTGGCACTTGGGGCAGCTGCGGTTCTTGCACGAGTGGTACGCGTACTGCCGATGTCCGCAGCGGTCACAGCCATAGACATGGCCGCCCAGGACTTCCGTGCGACAGTGGCGGATGTCGTCGAGGGCGCGACGGTGGCTCGGCGGCATCGTTCGGCCGAACTTTTGCCGATAGGCGCCCCCGTACAGACGGAAGACGTCTGCGACTTCCAACATGACCGACCTCGATCGGTTAGAGATCGGCCGTCAGGTCATTCACCGCCTCCTGCACCGACTGCAGGATGCTCTGCGTCATGTGCAGGTAAAGAGTGGTCGTCTTCAGGCTGCGATGTCCCAGCAGCGTTTGAATGACGCGGACGTCGAGGCCCTGTTCCATCAGGTTCGTGGCGTACGAATGGCGTAGGGTGTGGCACGAGATACGTTTGCCAGTGCCGCTGCGCTTGACGGCCCGCTTGAGGTAATACCGAACCCGGTCATGGTTCAGAGGACGCCCCTCTTGGGTCACCAGCAGACCGGTATTGGGCCGATACGCGCGCCAGTAGTCTCTCAGCAATTCGAGGGTTCGCTGCGGGAGCGGAACGTGGCGGTCTTTGTTCCCCTTGCCGGCCCGAACAATCACGACCATCCGGGCGCTATCGATGTCCCGGACTTCGAGGCCGAGTGCTTCGGAAATCCGCAGGCCGCAGCTGTACATCATCGTCGCGCACATCCGGACCGCCGGGCAGCGAATCAAGCCGATCACACGCTGCGCCTCGCCTCGATCGAGCACCACGGGCAGCTTGTAGGACGGCCGGGCGCGGAGAAACTTCAACGTCGGCCAGGGTCTCTGGAGCGTCTTGTCGAAGAGGAACTTGACACCGAAAATCTCGGTGCGGAGCGTACTGCTGGGGACACGCTTCTGCTCCACGAGATAAGTGAAATAGTCGCGCAGCTCTTGCTCGGAGAGCCGATCGGGCGATCGATGGAAGTGGCGGGCCAAGTGTTCGACGGATTTGAGATAGACCTTCTGTGTTCCCGGGGCCAACCCGTGGAGCTTCATGTCGGCAATCATGCGGCCTCTGAGTTCGGTCATGGTGCATCTCCTCTGGCGAAAGTTCGATGGGCTTCCTCCGGTGGGAAGCCAACGCCAGCGAGAATAGACCGAACAGAGAGGTCAGTCGTGAAACGAAGTGCGGTTGAGGAAACCGCTGGATCGCTCCCGCTCCTCAAGCCAAGGCACACTCCTCCGGCCGTCGATCAGAGACGCTTCAGGCAGCCCACACACAACTGAGGCGTCTGGCGTCTCCTGACTATCGCGCAGCGATTTCGTCCAACGTTGGATTTCTAGCGTCACTTTTGAGGCGTTGTTGACCACCGTCACCCGATCACGCCTGATTTCCACAAAACGGATGGCATTTCGGTGCGCAAAACCGTGTGCCGAAAAACGTGTGAGTTTCGTGAGCGTGCGCCGAATCCATACTTGCCGGGTCGCTTAGCCTGAGGATTT
>CAYTRB010000360.1:0-2709 GCA_964440215.1 uncultured Methylocapsa sp. | reverse complement strand
TGCCGATCTGATCGGCTTCGAGTTCTTGCTGGCGGGAAAAGCTCGCGATCGTCTTCTGCGCCAGGGCCTCGACCTCTTGGCTCTTTTGCTTGCTTTGGATCACGCTTGCGGCTTGGCTGATCACTGCGGCACGTTTTTGCTCTTCCTCCCGCTGCAAAGCATGTTTTGCGGTGATATGGGCGATCTCATGCGCCATCACGGCGGCGACTTCGGAGGCATCTGTCGCAAGTGCCAGCAGGCCTCGTGTTACATAGACGTTGCCAGGCGGCAACGCGAAGGCGTTCACGATCGGCGAATTCAGAATCGTCACCTTATAAGGTTCGGCCGCGCCTTCGTCCGCGTTGGCGAGCCTGATCAGAATTTCGTTCAGATAGGCTTCGGCCGGGGGATATTTATACTCGCCGTCGAAGAGGGCGATCATCCGCCTGTGCTCAGCCGATGTTTTCTCATCGATGGCGGGGGCGCGGGCCGGCGGCAGCGGCGCCGCGGCGTTGAAGGGTGTGCTGTCCTGCGGCTCCATCGACGCGCAGGCGGTAAGCAAAAGCACGGTGCTCGCAGCAAGCAGCATTAGCGCGCCGAACCTGCGCTCGAAACTGGTTTTTGATCGCCTCGAACCGGCGATGCTCACAAAAGCCCCCATGCGCAGGTGCCTTATCTCGGCGCCGGGATGCCCGGGGGAGCCACTTGCGCGTCTTGTTCCTGTCCGGTCACCTCGATCTCATCCGGGTTCGAGATCTCGATTTGCGGTCCGAAGCGGGTATCGAGAAGTCCGCGCACGCGAACCATGCGGCCGTTCAAATCCGCCACCGCTGCATAAGCCGCTTCGAACGCTTTGCCGTTGCGTGGAAAAATCGCGACCGAAAAATCCCAGCCCTGGCGTGGCCCGAAATAGAGCATTATGCGCGGCCTCCGATTGGCGATGCCGGTGATGCGGCCCTCAACGAGAACGGCAGTGCCGGTTTTCTCGGCGAAGGATGGGCGATCGGTTGCGGCGATGACCGCATAATACGGATCGGCCCAAAGTCCAAGCCTCGCAGTTCGCGCACCGGCCTCGGCGGCAATCAAAGAGGCTCGGCAAGGGCGCGCCGTCGCGCTTGGCTCATAGCGCGCGAGACCGGCATCAAGAATGGCCTCGCCGACCGGCGGAGGCGGTTTTTCCGGTGCTTGAGCCTGACCCGCCACGGGGGCGAAGACAAAGGCGATCCTGCGCCCCCAGCGATCAAAACCCGGATCCAGCAGGTGGAAGACAATTTCCTGGCCGATCAGCCATTGGGCGAGGCGGTCCCGCGCTCGGACATCGAGTTCGGGGTCTCCCGGTGTCGGACGGGGCGCATCTATGCCTGCGATTTTGAGCTGGATTCCGTCTTCGAGAGTCAATTCCAGCCGCTCATTGATCGAGGCGACCCGCCCATGGGCGGCGCCCTGATCCGGGCAAAGCCCAGCCGCCGCCTGCACACCGCCAGGGCCTGCAAATGCCAGCAAGGCCGCAAGGAAAAAAAAGACAAGGCGCTTGTCCGTAAAGGTGTGAGAGCGAAAGTACGGGTCCGCGGACCAGCACCCAAACCCGCGTCCAAGTCCTGCCGCGGGCGTCCTCTCAGTCCTGTCCGTTAGCCTTTGTCTCGAATCGGGATCTGCTCTCATCTTCTATTGCTTACGCAGGAGTTAACCGTTTCGCGGATTTTTTTGATAAGATTTTGGATAAGTCCATGCGGCAAAACAAAGATATAGAGCGCGTGAGCGATTTCTGTTGAAGCGGTGCTGGCTTAAGCGCCGTATCCAACCAAGAACAGGTCCCGAAACCTTGCCCGGCTCTGGCACTTCAGACAGGCGCCAACGCTTTGATTTTGCACGTTTCCTTTTCGATCACGCAAGTCGAGGTGGAGGACAAGTGGCCTAAAGTTTGTGCTTAGGGCAGGGTAAGCTTTGCTTGCACGCCCCGCCTTCAACGAATATGGACCGATGGTTGGGGCTCACCGGCGGCAGGAACTATCACAAAGCACAAACAACAATACTTAATGAGTACAGTGAGACACTGCAGATGTGATAGAGTAGCTGTTCCTAGAATTGGGTAATACTCAACTCAATTGTTTCTGTTTTCAGGATTTCTCGTCGTCATCAATCGCTATTCCTTGGGTTCCTCTTATGCGGGCCAACTTGTCATGCAGGCCAACTTGATGCGGGAAAACTTGGTTTTCAGACTAAGACGGCTGAGCTTGCATGACAACCCATCCGAAACCTATCCGTAAAGGTAGGTCATACCAACCCATACAGGCGATCTAGAAGCCCGTCCAGCGGTATGTTGTCCCATCTCATGGGGGGCTCTAAACATGCGATGGGATAAACTGGTCTTTTATTGGCATTGGCAACCGCATTGGCACTGATCGCTAGTCCGATCAGCGGCCAAGGGGTCGGCCTGAATAGTGACCAGCCTAAATCCTCAACAGCAAAGAGGCTAATGACATGAGCTTAGTAACTGGAACTGCGCGCACCGGCGAGGCTGCGGCCGTCGCCGAGGCGCCCCTTTTCGACGGGAGAGGGGCTATTATCGGCACGCTTGCGATCTGCACATTCTATGTCGGCGTGCGTATCTATGAGCAGATTTTTGGCTGGTATGCGGGACTCGATTCTTTCGCGCCCGAGTTCACCACCTACTGGATGACCATCCTCTATATCGAGGAGCCGGTCGAATTGATCTCCTTCCTGGCCCTC
>CAYTRB010000359.1:0-2716 GCA_964440215.1 uncultured Methylocapsa sp. | reverse complement strand
CGGGCAGGTCGTAATGTGAGCTGCCATACAAGGCCGTTTCATGCAGGTCCCACTCCCCGTGGTGCTCCCATGCCGTGTGTTCGAACTGGTGTTGCACATAGAAAAGCCAGACGCCAGCCGTAGCCGCGAGGAGCATGATCGGAAAATGCACGAGCAGGAATGCCTTAATGCCGATAAGCCAGCCAAGCGCGGTGGCGATCAGCGCGATTCCAAGATTGGTCGCCATGCTGCTGGCCCAGGGCTGCCAGCCGCCACGCATCAGGCCGACCGGCAGGCGATACTGCAGGAAGAACAGATAGGCGGGTCCGATGCCGAACAGCACCAGCGGATGCCGGTAGATCCGGTACATCAGCCGGCCCCAACGCGAAAGCGACCGATATTCGCTCACTGTCAGCGTATCGACGGCGCCGAGGCCGCGGCGGTCGAGATCACCGGAGGTGGCATGGTGGATGGCATGGACGCGGCGCCACACGTCGTAGGGCGTTAAGGTGAGCACGCCGATGACACGGCCGACCCAGTCGTTCGCCCGCCGGCCAGAAAAAAAGGCGCCATGACCGCAGTCGTGCTGGATCATGAACAGGCGCACCATAAACCCGGCGGCGGGGATCGTAATCAGGAGGCAAGCCCACCAATGGCCCAGCGAGAAAGCGAACCAGGCCGCGGCCCATAGCGCCACCAGCGGCAAGGCCGTGATCGCCAGCTCCGCGACGCTACGCGCGTGGTTCGGCGTGCGATAATGATTGAGAATCTGTGTCCAGCGGCGTGCATCGGCCACGGCGGGACGCAAATTGTCTCCGATGCTCAAAATGATGTCCGAGGTTAGCAGGGGCTGCGTGTTGATACCGGCAGGCGGTTCTGAACCGTAAGCCCCGCCGGATCATCCGTGGTCAAAAATGCAACTTTTTGAATCTGGGCAATTCCCGACCGATCGGATCAGTCCATCGGATCGGGAACAGCTCTTGCGCGGCCGACTAGACGGCGCGAAGATTGTCGGCGGAGGATTTGCCTGTCCGGCGGTCCGCGACGACCTCGAAAGAGACCTTTTGACCCTCATTGAGGGTACTCAGGCCAGCGCGCTCGACGGCGCTGATATGAACGAAAACGTCCTGGCCGCCGCCTTCCGGCTCAATAAAGCCGAAGCCTTTTTGGCCGTTAAACCACTTCACAGTTCCAATGCTCATGGAGATATCACTTCTCGCTAACGGTGTGCATAAGGGAGCTGACGCACGAGGATTCGCGGTCATTGTCCCGGTTCGTCGATTTGGGAGAAGTGTCTGAAACATGCGCGCCTGTTAGTACAGGCGAAGCGGCACAGTCGTTCGGCCAAGTATCGATCTCAAACATATGGGGGGTAAGTGGATCTATGTCAACACACACCGCAGCACCCCTTCACACCCGGCCTAGAGCGCTGCGTGAAGCGATACGACCCGCCGTGGCGGCACGGACGTCGATCACCGGGGCGTGGGTTCTCCACACGGATATTGGGGCAGGGACCAAGTTGACGGTGCCGTTTAGAGCGATTACACGCTAATTATACGTTTCCAGTCTATAAATTGGCGTGAACAGCTATGGAAACTGCGGAAGATTTGGCTGCTGTCGGGATCGCCGATCTAATGCCGGGCGAAGAGCTCGTACGCAATGGGCGGGCGTTCTGCGCTGCGCCGTGGGTCAATCTCAGCGTGGCCATCGGTGGCGTCGCCACGCCCTGTTGCATGATCAAGGGCAATTTCGGCGATGTCAAACAACAGTCGATCGAGGACATCTGGCATGGGCAGGAATTCCGCGACTTCCGCTCTAAAATGCTCAGGGACGAGGCCGACGAGCGGTGCTGCAAATGCTATGAAACGGAAGCAACCGGCGGCCAAAGCCAGCGCAAGCAGTTCAACTTGCGGCATGCCGGCAAACTGAGCGTTAGCGGTTGTCTGGTAGCCGCCGGCCAAGACGCTGATTCCCTTGTGCCGGACTTGCCTATCACGCTCGATATCCGGTTCAGCAACCTATGCAATTTCAGTTGCCGGATGTGCGGTCACGGCGCCAGCTCGAAATGGTTCTCCGAAGCCCGCAAGATGGGCTGGGCCGCTGGCCCCGACGCCCTGATCACAACCTTCACCTCGACCGATGCGGCCGTGCGGGCCTTGCGCCCGCTGCTGGCAACCGTCGAGTCGATCTACTTTGCCGGCGGCGAACCGCTGCTGCTCGAGCAGCACTACGCCGTTCTGAACGAGCTGATCGCGCTCGGGCGCACGGATGTTGCCTTGGTGTACAATTCCAACATGTCGGAGCTGCGGTTTGGGCGGCTCGATGTCCTGGAGCTGTGGTCTCGCTTCAAGAGCGTCACAATCGAGGTCAGCGTCGATGGCACCGGGGCACGTGGCGAGCTGATCCGCGAGGGCATGTCTTGGATGGATTTCGCCGCCAACGTCGCCGCGGTCAAGAAACGTTGTCCGCACGTCCGCATGCAATTCGATATCACCGTCTTGGTGCTCAATGTCTGGGCCCTGCCCGAGCTGCATCGAGACCTTTTGGCGCTGGGGGTCACCGGCGAGCACGATTTCCACTTTAATGTGCTGCAGGAGCCGCGCTATTACAGCATCCGGATTCTCCCGCGCACTATCAAGCGCGAGGTCAAGCGCCGCCTGGAAGCTTATGCCGTTACGCGTCCGGACGGCGGCGCGGCGGCGGCCGAGTGGTCGATACAGGGCCAGTTCAAACACAT
>CAYTRB010000358.1:0-2721 GCA_964440215.1 uncultured Methylocapsa sp. | reverse complement strand
TGGAGCGGGCGAAGGGATTCGAACCCTCGACCCCAACCTTGGCAAGGTCATTATCGGGCTACGCCACGCTATCCCGTAGCGCGCCATGCCGCGATAAATAACTGAAATATATATGTCTTCTATATAATGCGGTTCCCAACCGTATCCGTCAGCCACCCATCTCCCCATTCCAACTGCTTACAAGGTGCTTACATTCCTGCCGCCATGTGTTAGTGTAAGCAAAATCCGAGCAGTGGCGAGCTGACTATGAGCAAGCTGACGAAACGTGCGGTCGACGCCCTCATGCCTCCGGAAAAGGGGCAGACCTTTCTGTGGGATAGCGAGTTGCGAGGATTCGGCGTCCGCGCCATCCCGTCCGGTCTGAAATCGTTCATCCTCCAGTACCGGAACGCCGAGGGTCGCAGTCGGCGCATCGTGGTTGGGCGGTACGGGGTACTGACGGTCGAGCAAGCCCGCGATCAGGCTAAGATCAAGCTCGGCGCCGTTGCCGGCGGTGCAGACCCGGCCGGGGAGAGCGCCAACTCGCGGGAAGCGATCACGGTCGCAGAGCTGTGTGACTGGTATCTGGCGGAAGCCAAAGCCGGCCGCATCCTTGGTAGGCGCAACCGCGCGATCAAGACGTCTACCCTCGCCATGGACCAGAGCCGTATCGAAACCCACATCAAGCCATTACTCGGCCGCCGGCAGGTTCGTGCGCTCAAGCTCGCCGACATCGAGGGCATGCAGTTGGACGTCGCGGCTGGGAAGACGGCGAAGCCGCGCGGCATTGGCCGCGGCGGGGCGACCACCGGCGGCGGCGGAGTCGCGGCACGGACGGTTTCAACATTGCAGAGCCTCTTCGCGCACGCCACGCGTCTCGACATGATCGCATCCAACCCGGCCGAAGGCGTGCGTAAGCTTTCCGGGAAGAAAAAAGAGCGCCGCCTGAGCGTGGCCGAGATCAAGAAGCTCGGCGAGACGATGCGCGTCGCCGAGCGGAACGGCGAGCACCCAGTCGCGCTCGCCGCCGTTCGCCTCATGCTTCTGACGGGCTTTCGGATTTCCGAGGCCCAAGGCCTGCAGCGCGACTGGTTGCACGCGGATCAGGGCTATGTCCATTTCCCCGATACCAAGAGCGACGGCCAAGTGCGGGCGATCGGGCCGTCAGCCGCGCAGCTCGCGGCCAGCCAACCGGCTCGCAAGAATTGCCCTTATGTCTTTCCGGCTGATGTCGGCGATGGCCACTTTACGGCGGCCAAGCGTTGCCTTGCCCGTCTATGCGTGACCGCGAAGATCGAAGGGGTCACGCCCCACACGCTTCGCCACACCTTTGGCAGCGTCGCCGGCGACCTGGGCTTTTCCGAGTTGACGATTGCCGCGCTCCTCGGCCACGCCGCCAGGGGCGTCACTCAGGGCTATGTTCACATCGACGAGGCGCTCAAACTCGCCGCGACGCGGACGTGCGAAGAAATTGCCTCGTTGCTGAATTCCGGTCGGAATGACGCGGCGGGCAGAAAGCAGGCTGCATGATTCCAGCTGGGCCGACGTCACGCCCGTCGTTGACAACATAGCCTTGGAGCTATATATCAGTGGCCTGGGAAATCGAGTTCGACGATGCGTTCGAGACGGAATTCGCGGCTTTTGCCGAGGACGTTCAAGACGCCTTGCTCGCCGTCGCCAAGCTGCTGGCCGAGTATGGGCCGCAATTGGGACGGCCGCATGCAGATGCGCTCAAGGGTTCGAAACACGCCAATATGAAGGAGCTGCGGTTCGAAGGCGCCGATGGGGAATGGCGGGCCGCCTTCGCGTTTGATCCCGAGCGAAAGGCGATCATTCTCGTCGCTGGCGACAAATCCGGTGGGAGCGAGAAGCGCTTCTACAAGCAGTTCATCGCAAAGGCGGAACTCCGGTTTTCCGCTCATGTGCAAAAACTGAAAGCCGCGAAGAAGGAAAAGTGAGATGGGCCGGAACCTAAACCAAATCATTGGCGAGCTTCCGCCCGAGCGGCAGGAACGCATCGAGGCGCGGTATCAGGAGCTGCGCCAAGAGGTAGAGGGTCTGCGCGAGTTGCGGCAGATCGCGGGCAAAGCCCAGGTCGATATCGCTACGGCCTTGAAGATCAAGCAGCCCTCCGTGTCCAAAATCGAGAAGCAGGCCGACATGTATCTCTCGACTCTGCGCAGCTACGTGGAGGCGGTCGGCGGCGAGTTGGAACTGGTGGTGAAGTTGCCGAAGCGGCCAAAGTTTCGCCTCCAGAGCCTCGGCGAGGCTACGGGACGCGCATCCGAGCCACCGAGGCTCGACAAGCGTCGGCGGACGCCGGGATCATTCGCAGGTGGAGGCGTTCGCCCGAGCGGCCGGTCTTGATCGGGGGCGATAGTGGGCTTGTTCAACGAATGGTGCGGAAGGAACCAGAGAAAGGATAACCGGAAGCATTTCCGCTGCCTAGCGGCAATAGGTGGAGCGAAAGAGACGGCGCGGATATGCGAGAAATGATGGTTCCGTGCGCCCCATCAATTGATCTTACCAACGAATTGGGCGGCAGCTGTAGCTTTGACCCCATGACGAAGACAGGTCGCAACCAACCATGCCACCAGTGCGGTAGCGGGCTAAAATACAAGAAATGTTGTGGTCGTCTTTCAACGAGCCAGGCGCAACCATTGCCGATCAGGTCCGAAAGCCCAGGATCGCGCAGCGCCAATGACCGAAGCGGCGAGTCCAGGTGGATGTCCGCCGCATGAA
>CAYTRB010000357.1:0-2727 GCA_964440215.1 uncultured Methylocapsa sp. | reverse complement strand
ATGACAACGATCGAGAAGACCCCCCTTGGCCGCCTGGATCAGGAGGGACGCCTCCTCAATGCCGTACTCAAAAGTCCGACGACAAAGCCTGGCCGGTTCGGATTTCGCGGAGACATCGCACTGAAGTTTCAAGCTCAACTCGCGGACGAAAAGCGTCCCCCGGAATTTTCGATCGAACAGGTTCTCACGATTGCCCAGGAAGGGGAGGCGACGATTCCCATTCTGGCCGGCTATCTGCACTCCTTCGCATATCTGGAACCGGTCACTAAAGTCCTTGGCGACCTTTTAAGTCCGGAAGGCACATATTTTATGTACTGCAACAACATCGATCTTTTAGCGAAATATCGCGTTACCATCGACGGCGTGACTTTCTATATTCTACCCTGCGATGAATCGACGGTTTGGAAGGAGATGCTCGAGTTGATGAGCATCGACAAAAACGATATCAAGAAGCTCGATACCGCAGGAAAGCTTGATTATCTCCTTGATGCCGCGCTTGGCCTTGATGCCAAATACGAACCCATCACCTATGCGCAGGGACTTACGCTGATGGAACCGGTCAAAAACCGGAATGCAAACCGGCCTGTTTGAAGTGCGGAGGCGAGCGCCGCGCCTCACGCTTCTTTTTCTTCGGGGGAACTTTCCTCCTCTTCATCTTCCTCATCCGCGACGAGGATTACGCCAGTGGCGCAGACGTCACCGTCGAGAATCGTCAGAGCCAGGGGTGTCAGACTCCGGCCCTTGCAGGGACCCTCCAAGCACTGTCCCGTACCGAGTTCAAACAGCGCGCCGTGCTTGCCGCACATTAACCGGATACCATTCGGATCAAAAAACTGATTGCGTTCCCAGTCGAGATTGACGCCATCGTGCGGACATTTGTTAACATAGCCGAAGACCTGCCTGCCCCATCGCACAATGACAATTGAAAAGGGGCGCTGCGTGCCGTCATCATCAAGACGCATCAGCTGAAAGCCTCTCGCCTTCTGGCTAGGAATATCATTCATACTGCAAATGACATAAGCGACGTTCGATTCTATGACGTTCGATTCCATAGTATCCTCATTCACGACGATTTACCCACGCTTGTTCCTCAGCCGTGACCGCCGACCTTGCTTAACAGCACCTTATTGGCGGCTAAAGAAAATTCCTGCCAAGCGGCGGCGATATCCCTCAGGATCGTCTGCATATATTCCTTCGACGGGCGATGCTCATGAGGAAAATTCGATAGCGCACAGCTGGTTCGATTGAACGCGACAACATCATCCACTAGTGACTGCATGAAATCCCGGAATGGAGCCTGCACATCGGGCATCATCGCCGAACGGCCACGCTCGACACCGAGATTGCTTGTATCGAGTGGAAGATCATCGAGAATGGTTATGGCCCTGCCGTAAACCTCCTCGACTGTTTCGAGGATGGCCATTTGCGTGAGCTGATCTCTTTGTTGATTAACGAGATTCTGGTTGAGTCGGTGACGATAATTATCCAAGGCGGCATCGCCCTGAACCGCCACCCAAGCGCGAAATTGAGCAAGACTTGCAGCATTCACGGAGGCCGTACTCTTGTCCGTGGGGGCGGTTCCCAACGGCGTCGATACAGCCCCGTCGATCGATTCCCAGGCGCGTGTGAGATCGCGGTCTATCCGTCTCGCCGCTTCGATTGCACCCTCAAGATAGCCCGCCCCGTGGGCCGCCGTTTCCGAGCCACCGAGGTAGAGCTTTCCATCCCACAAGGCCCTGCGTAGGAAGGGATTAGCGAAGTCTACGTGTTCGGCAAGCGGTCCGCTGCGATCCATAGCGCTACATGTAAAGGGCTCGGTTGCCCAGTCTTGATAGTATTGATTGTTATGCTCGAGTTCTGTACCAAAGAGCTGACCCAATTGATTACCAATGAGCAAGGGTAGTCCGTCACGGAAGGATTGGCGTAAGTCTGGCGACAGCGCGAGAAATCCACCCAGCGCCGCTTTGGTACCATCGCTGTCACACGCATCGAAAACTTCGGCCAGCACTGCCTGCTTATGCGTGACGAAAGCATTGCCAGATTGGCCTTTATCACGCCACTGCGCTCGATCATAGCTGAGAATGACTTTTGCCTGCGCCGCCATCCAAGTTTCTGTCGCGCGCATAGCTTCGCGTATCGCACCATCAAGCTCCGGCGCGAAGCGGACATGCTCCTCAAGAAGCCGTGGTGGAAGCGCGAGGACGACGTTGCGCGCGGCAAGAGCGACCTGCTGATCCCCGATGCGGAATGTAAGCCAGATGTGATCCCCGCGATCTTCCAGGCCGGTCAAGACATGTCCAAGCCGCACGCTTTCGGAAGGCAGTCCATTTGCTAGACCATTGACGAGCGTGACCATACCCCCGGCCAGACGCCGAGATCCACTATGGACGCTTTCGCTGTCCAGCTGTTCTGGCGTTTTGTCGGCGTCGCGGAGGTGAAGCACCGCGCCTTGATCATGCTGAAGGAAATCCTCTATCCCTAAATCCGCCACGAGCTGTGTCACGAGGGGCTGCGTATCGGGCCAAAACCAGGTTGGCCCAAGGTCGACCATCAAATCCGACTTCGTACAAGGGACGGAGAAAATACGCCCGCCAAGGCGGTCGCGCGCTTCGAACAACGTAAAATTTCGGCTCCGTCGAAGCAAGCTTTTCGCCAAGCTAAGACCGCATAATCCGCCGCCAATGATTGCCGTTTCGAGCATCAATCGTCCTCGCATTTCCGGGCGCG
>CAYTRB010000356.1:0-2730 GCA_964440215.1 uncultured Methylocapsa sp. | reverse complement strand
TCGCGGTCACCGATTTGCTCTCCGGGGATCCAGACATCACGGGCTGGACCTCGTCCATCGGCGGCACATTCTCCAGCGCCTCGAATGTTGGCTTTATCCGCATTGGCCTGAAGCCGTTTGGCGAACGTCATGCAACGGCGGATGAGATCATTGCGCGGCTGCGCAGAAAGGCCGCGGCGCTTCAGGGCGTGGCGTTTTTCATGCAGTCGCCGCAGGAGCTGAACGTGGGAGGACGGACGAGCCGCACCCAGTATCAATATACGCTGCAACACGCCGACATCGCCGAATTGAATCATTGGGCCCCGCTGATCTTGGCGAAGCTGCAGACTTTGCCCGAATTGCGGGATGTCGCTAGTGACCAGCAATCGCTTGGCGCGACAATCGGAATCGTCATCGACCGCGATCAAGCCGCGCGCTTCGGCATTCAGCCGCAGCTCATCGACGACACGCTTTATGACGCATTCGGACAGCGCCAGGTGACACAATATTTCACTCAGCTTAACAATTATCATGTGGTGGAGGAAGTGTTGCCGGAGCTGCAAGGCAAGCTGGATACGCTCGATAAGATCTATGTAACCTCGCCGGCGACGGGGCGGCAGATTCCACTCTCGACTTTCGTGCACTACGCTTCGGATCAATCTGGCTTGCTATCGGTCAATCATCAGGGGCAATTCCCTGCGGTAACGCTGTCCTTCAATCTGGCGCCAAGCGTTTCGCTAGGTCAGGCGGTAGATGCGGTGGAAGCGGCGGAAGCGGCCATTGGCGCCCCCGCCGCCCTCATTGGCGGCTTTCAAGGCTCCGCCCAGGCGTTTCAGAAGGCGGTGGCTTCGCAGCCCTATCTCATCCTCGCGGCTCTGGTCGCCGCATATATTATTCTAGGGGTGCTCTACGAGAGCTTTATCCATCCGCTCACAATCCTTTCGACCCTTCCGTCCGCAGGCGCCGGGGCTATTTTGTTCCTGATGCTGTTCCACGAGGACATGACACTGATCTCATTGATCGGAATTCTTCTCTTGATCGGCATCGTCAAGAAGAACGGTATCATGATGGTCGATTTCGCCATCAGCGCGCAACGCGAGCGGGGATTGATGCCAATCGAGGCGATCCGGGAAGCGTGTTTGCTTCGCTTCCGGCCGATCATGATGACAACAATGGCCGCCATCCTTGGCGGCGTGCCGCTGATGCTCGGCACGGGGGCCGGATCCGAACTGCGGCAGCCCCTTGGAGCGTCCATGGTTGGCGGCTTGCTCGTCAGTCAGCTACTGACCTTGTTCACTACGCCGGTGATCTACCTCGCCTTTGAATCCCTGCGGCGTGCCCGCCGGGCGCCTGCAAAGAAGCCTGCGAGCGAAGCTGACATCAGCGTGGCGGCGGCCGAATAGAGCGCAAGCCCGTCACGCGTCTCAATATTTGGCAACCACCGCCGCGGGAGACGCGGGGGTGAATTTGTAACTGAAGCCCACCTTGACCTGATTTTCAGTCCAGTGATGAGCCACGGTCACGAAATCTACAACCGAGGGATCATAGAAAACTCCAAAATTCGAATAGCGATATTCCGCCCGCACCGACCAATTGTTATTCACCGCATATTCAATGCCTCCGCCAACAGTCCATCCTTTGCGCTCATCTGTGAGGGCATTAAAGTTGCTCACGACGTTGTAGCGATTTTTTATGAGGGCTTCGACGCCGCCACCCGTCGCATAGACAAGGATGTTGTCAAAGGCATATCCGGCCCGGCCGAGGAGCGCACCTTGAAGGAACGAGTTCGTCGTCGAGGAAACATAGAACACCGGCACAACCGTTTTACTCAAACCGACGCCGTCGATCTCGCCTTCCAACCCCAACACCCATTGGTTCACTTGCCATGTGTAGCCAAGGTGAGCACCGCCTATGACGCCTGATGGGTTCGCTACGCTGGAGAAAGTGCCCGCAGGAACTACTGTGGTTACGAATGTGCCCACACCCGGGCCTATTTGGTTTGTTATTGGGCCGGTGTTGGATGTGTAGCCAGTATCGTTCGCCCAGGCGAATCCGATCTGACCACCGAGGTAGAAGCCCGCCCATGTGACGGCCGGGACCGGCGGCGGTGTTGGCGTAAGGTCGGCGGCGGCGGCAAAGCCACCAAGCGCCAAGACAGATGTCGAAGTCATGAGAAGCCGCGTGAACATTTTAATTCCTCCAAGGATGTAGGGTTGCCGTCAGAGCTTGGCCCTGATTGTGATTCCGACCACGAGCGGAGTGCCGAGCGTCCCCGTGATCTCGCCTGCAGTTGTCGCGGCAACGGCCGTGAAATAGTGCTTGTTCAGCGCATTATGGGCCCACCCGACCACGTCCCAGCTGCCGTCTTCAAACTTGAGGCCCGCATGCACATCGAGCAAGCCATAGGGCTGGATAATGCTATAGTAGGAATCGTCGGTTCCGGAGTAGAAGGCGCTCGTCCAAGTATAGTCCGCGCCGAAATAACCGATCAGTGGCTTGTCGATGAGGAGCGGGGAAAGAAGCGATCCCAAATGCTGGCTATATTCAGCGCCGCCAACGGCTGTCCATTTCGGGATAAGGGACAATGGCTTGCCCGTGAGATTGCAACTGGTCTGGCCGGTCACCTCGAAAGGACAGGCGGAATTCGCGAAGGACCCGTAATAGGCATCATCATAGCTGAGTGAGATATAAGTCGCCAGACCCTCGATCGGATTGGCGCGAAGATCAACTTCAACGCCGCGTGAGTCCGCA
>CAYTRB010000355.1:0-2733 GCA_964440215.1 uncultured Methylocapsa sp. | reverse complement strand
CGCATCGGTCGCGCCGACCCGCCCGGCCGCGAACAGCAGCATCTCCGCCTGGACGGCGCGGCCATTGGCGAGTGAGACGACCGGCCGGCCAGTCTCGCCGAGCTTGATGGACTCGACGGCGGAGCCGAGACGCAGCGCCACATTGCGGTCGCGCAGATCATGGGTGAACTCCTCGATGAGCTCCTTGTCGATGAAATCGAGAAATGTGTGGCGCGGCTCGATCAGGGTGACGGCGACGTCGAGGGCGCTGAAGATCGTCGCGTATTCGACGCCAATGACGCCGGCCCCGATGACCGCGAGGCTGCGCGGCAGCTTCTTCAAATCGACGATCTCGTCGCTGTCGAGCACATTCACCCCGTTGAAAGGCACGTAGCCCGGCCGGAACGGCCGCGTGCCGCAGGCGATCAGCACATGCGCGGCCGAGTGCACTGCGGTTTCGCCGTTCTCGCTCGTTATTTCGATCTGATGGGGGCCGGTAAACCGCGCCTCCCCGCGCCTTGTTTTGACGGCATTGCGACTGAACTGATGCTCCAGCACCTCGACCTCGTGATCGAGGGTTTTATGCATGCGCATCATCAGATCGCTGGCTTCGATCTCCTGCTTCACGCGATAGGAGCGGCCATAGAACCCGCGCTCGCGCCAGCCGGAGAGGTTTAGGACCGTCTCCCGCAACGTCTTCGACGGGATGGTGCCGGTATGGACGGAGACGCCGCCGACCCGGCGGCCCTTCTCCACGACCAGCACGGATTTGCCGAGTTTCGCCGCCTGGATCGCCGCGCGCCGCCCCGATGGACCGCTTCCGATGACGATCATATCGTACTCGTGCATGGGACCTGCTTTGGTTTTGCGGGAAGCTGCAATGAAACAGCATAAACAAAGCAAATTACGCGCCAGCGACAGGGTTTTGGCCCACGGCAGCGCGGTGACGGATGGTGACCGTCTCATGGGGCGCCGTTTTTAACCGAAGCTATCATCCTCAGCGTCAGTTAACCGGACAAGGCCGGCCTACGAAATCGCGTTGAAATGACGGCTGATCGGGGCGTTTCACCACCCCCTTAAGCTTGGGTCCGATTTCGCGGATCAATCGGACAAAACTGTTTCACGTAAAACGTTTTGGTACGATGGACGGGCGTAGAAAAAGACGCGCACGAGGTCACGGCGATTGTCTCTTGGGCGCGATCTTTTATCCAGTTTGAGAAGGGCTGCAGCTACAATCACTCAATTGAAGGTCTTCCAAATGGCAAAACCAAGGATCGCCAGATTGAGGTATCCGGTCGCTGCCATGCCGAAAGCTCGGTAGAGAGGATGGATGCGGTAGCCAATCCAGAATGCAATTCGCGCCACGACAAATACGAGGGCAGCTGCCGGAATAGCCCTCATTTGCCCAGCAGTGAGGTTGACACTTAGCGCGAGCGTCCCAATCAAGAACAACACGTACTGCTGCAGGGTGTTTTCCACGACGCGGCAGTTGATCTGTGTCCCGAGGTCTTCCTTGTGCTGCGTTGGATCAATCGCCTCGCTAAGAAAGCGATTGTTGCCAACAATCATGATACCAATGAGAAGCGGAAGAACAGCAAATGCATTCGCTTGCAGCGCATAGGCCAGACGGCTGTTGACATCAGCCAAGCTAGGATTGATTGGCCAAAGCCGATAGATGCCCGAAATCGCCGCAACCATGGCAGTGACGCCGCTTACGGCACCTACGCCAACGATCTTCTGATCTCGGGTCATGTTCTGTGCCTCCCTTGCGCGGCGCTTGGAATCCCGGCTCCGAAGGGCTTGGCACCGCCCCTGTCACAATTTCGCCGCCGCCTCCACACCGGCACCTGCGATTTGCGCATCCTGCGCCGATTGCACGCCCGAGACGCCGATCGCGCCGATGATTTGATCCTTGTTCAAGAGCGGCAGGCCGCCTTCAATCGGCGTCGCGCCTGGCAAAGCGAGCATGGCGGTGCGGCCGCCGGCGATGATCTCCTCGAAAACTTTCGTTGGCCGTTTGAACAAAAGCGCCGTGCGGGCTTTTTCCTGGGCGACCACAACAGAGCCAAGCGGCGCCTCGTCGAGCCGCTGCAAAAAAATGAGATTGCCGCCATCGTCCAGCACGGCGATCGTCACCCGCCAATTGTTCTTCAGCGCCTCGGCTTCGGCCGCGGCCGCGATCTGTTTGGCATCGGCGAGGTTTAGGGCGTTTTTGATATACATTCACTGCATCTCCTGGGCGCGGCGGCTCGCGGCAATAACCTCACACATCCCGAAATGTAAAGGGTGAGATGCTGCGCATCGTCTCGTCGACGAGGAGCGGGCGCAGCGCGGGAGGCGCGGCGCGCTGCGGGCAGGCGGGGCGGTCGCAGAGGCGGCAGTTGATTCCGATCAGGGCGGCGTCGAGCGCATTGAAGTCGAGCCGCTTGGCATAGACAAGCCGGCGTGCATATTTGATCTCGCAGCCAAGCCCGATCGCAAAGCGCGGCTCGAGCGCGCCCCAGGGCGTCAGCGAACGGCGCACCGTGCGGGCAATCGAAAACCATTGCGAACCGTCGGTGAGTTCGATCACTTGCGTCAAGATTTTACCGGGTTCGGCGAAGGTGGCGTGGACGCTCCATAAAGGGCAGGTGCCGCCCGAATTGGCAAAGGGAAACCGGCTCGACGAAAACCGTTTCGACACATTGCCTGCCATATCGACGCGCAGGAGAAAAAACGGCACCCCCCGGGCGGTTGGCCGCGCCAGCGTCGTCA
>CAYTRB010000354.1:0-2734 GCA_964440215.1 uncultured Methylocapsa sp. | reverse complement strand
AAGGCCGCGTCAACCCAAATGGGCGCCTTCCAAGCTTGATGCTCTCCCGGCGGGGGTCTCTGGATCCTCGCCATTTTTTCCAAGCGCTCGTCTCGGGACATCGCCACTCAATCAAGGGAGCTATTCCTATGATCGTTTCAGCAAAATTAGAGTCCTCACCGCCGCAGAGCGCCAGCGCGACGAAGACGCATCGCCCGCCAGATCGAAGAGAATCTTAAACGGCGGCGCGAGTGGAGCCGCAAAAGCGTGACCGTCATGCTCACCCTCGAGGCTGAATTCCGCCATACCCTCTCGGGCGGCCAACGCCTGCATCTTCGGGGCGCCCAGGCTGACGGGAAGACTGTTGCCGCCACTTGGTACGCGCCGGAACACTTCACCCGCCGGCAGGTCGACGCCATCTTCGACCAGCTAACCCAGGGCGTCAGACTGACGCTCGACGGATACTGGAGCGCCGCCACCTTCAACGATAAGAAGCGCTTCACTTTCGTCGCCCAATTCATCCGCGTCGGCGACGGTCAGTGCCTGCCATGACGCACCGGCGAAAAACAGGACCAGCTCGCCCTCGAATTGCGCTGCACAATACGCGCCACCCACCCCAACGCTCACAGGATACTGGACGTTCAACGCCCCTCGGCACACCAAAGACGGCTCGCGTGCGATGGGACCGATGCGAACATCGTAACCACCACAAAAACGCCGAATAATGACGTACGCTAAGCTAACCAGCAAGCGCTATGAAGCTGGCTCAATGTCAGACTCAACAGAATCATGCATCCAGCAAATACCATGACAGCGCGATCGATCGTCATTTCCGTTTCCTTTCAAACTCGCGGCCGTTGCTTGGGCCGCAATAGAGATCGTAGAGCGCCCCGATGACCTTCGTCACGCCGGGATCGGCGATTGAATAATATATCGTTTGCGATTCGCGTCTGGTCTTCACGAGATGGCTGCGCCGCAATCTTGCAAGGTGCTGCGACAAAGCCGATTGACTAAGGCTGACAATTTCCTCGAGTTCAGCCACGCAGCGCTCGCCCTTCAAGAGCTCGCAAAGGATCATCAACCGCGAGTCATTGGCGAGACTCTTCAAAAAAGCAGCCGCCGCACATGCGTTGGTCTGCATCACTTTTATATCCATACCTGCTAATTGAGATCATGCTAATATATATGTCAAGACCATCGCACGATCAGGAGCCAACCCGTGGCCCGCATTCCTTCCACCATCGCCATTGTGACCGTAACTGCTGTTGTTTCCTGCTGAACGCCTGCTTGTCCGCGGGTTTCGCGGCAGAGCAAACCGTGGGGCTACGGGCGGTTGATGATCAAAAGGCTGTGACAATGATTCACCCGGCGCCCCAGATCTTCATTTCTCAAGCAAAGACTACGGGCGAATTCCAATAAACCGGAACCACGCTCTACGCGCTTCGCGCACCGAGACATCATCAAGCCGATGTCTCGGCCCTCCGGGCGACGATCGCTTTTCGCGCCGGTCCGGCTATTCGGTCAAAATGCCCAGACGAAGAACACGCCCGCGCCGGAAGATGCGAAGGTCGCCTTATCTGTATCGGAGCGTCATGCCTTTACAAGGCTGAGAGCGGACCGGTGACGCCAGTCTTCCTGCCTGGTGATGATCGTACTTCCGTCCACCCCGCCTAATCCAAGCATCAAACGGGGATCGTATCGGCCCCACTTTCCCCCCGCACGACCTGCCGTAAATGCCGCGCCACCGGATCGACCGGCCGCGCGGCATCAAAGAGCCCCCCTTTTCCTGGAACAAATCTCTCTCTGACTGCCAATAATACCATGCGGAGATCAGCCCGCCTCAAGGACAAACGGTCCCCCAATTCTGCCGAACGTAAAGCGCGCGCAAGAGGGCGCAACATTTTTCGTTTTTTCGTTCGACAAAATCGGCTCCCCCGTTCGCCGCCTCTGGCGGTCGCTGCGCGATCCCTGACCCCGGCCGACCCCGCATCGTCGCGGACCTTTGTCATCAAGACAAGGAGATCGCATCATGTCGCACACCATCCACCTTCAGGCTGTCACCTGCGCCCTGCAAGCAGCTTACCCCAACATCCCCTTCCGAGTGTCACACGACGCTATCGGGATCTTCATCTACTACACGGCCAATGCGGCGGGCGCCCCAGATAAAGAGGCCGTCCGCAAAATGCTGCAGGCTCGCTTCAATGGCGTGCTTTTCAAGATCCCCACGCTGATCAATCGGCAGCTCCACTAAACCGACGGCCAGGCGGGGGCGCAAGCCACCGCCTTTTTTCTTTTCATTTTCTACCGCGCCACTGAACAACGCCGGCTTTCACACCGGCCGCGAGGCATCAAAGAGCACCCCTTCCTGAAACAAATTTCTTTCTGACAACCCATCGTACTATGCGGGGATCAGCCCGCCTCAAGGACGAACGGTCCCCCAATACGGAAGACCTTCATGGCGCGCTTCGCAAGCGGCGAACGCCCGCCACTGGTCACAATGCACCAGAGCCTTGCCTCTTGTGCGGGCCGGTCGGCTTATCCCCTCGGTAGGCGTGAGGGGCGCCCCCTATCGGCCCTCCGCCCCTCACACTCCCCATCCCACCCTCTCATCACTCGTTATCCTACCGTTTGCCATTATCCCTTCGGTCTCTTGTTGGATGATCAGTGCTTCACCGGCGCTCCGCGCGCGACTTCCGCCGCCGTCTTCAACGCCAAGGGAAAGAACGCCATCGGACTGTCGTCCCTTTTGGCTTTA
>CAYTRB010000353.1:0-2745 GCA_964440215.1 uncultured Methylocapsa sp. | reverse complement strand
GCGGCGCGCAGAGCTTCATGAACGAAATCTCCGTCGTCGCCAGACAAGGCGTCAATTCGCCGATCTTCCGGCAGCTTGAACAATTCAGGCTTTTCCAGTGCCAGTTTAAGAAGCCGCTTTGTCGGCGCGGAGGGTTGAATTTCGCCGCTCTCGTATTTCTCAAACGATTTTTCGCCGGACCCGAACAGCAAACCCGCTTCGCGTTGCGTCAGGCCGCAGCGCTGGCGAATAGCGCGGATCACCACGGGAACGAACACTTTCTCGCCGTGAGCCAGGGCTTTCGCCGTGCGCCGCGCCATGTCGGCAACCTGGTTGTCATCATCGACCAACTGCCCTTCCATATCGTCAGGATCGGTGAGCGAGCACCACCAGCCAGGCTGCACATAGCTGTAGGTTTTTCCCTCGAGCTTGAACGACACCTGCTTTTCGCCGCGCGTCATGGGGCGACCCGATTCCGCACTTGGCATCGTGTCGGGGTAGTTTCTCGGATTCTTTCCCATGGTCACGCCTCCTTGAAGCTGATCAAAAACAACGCCTGCCGAGCATCGAGCGTAAACTTCACGTAGAGCATTCGTCCGCCTACGCTCGGCTTGTAAACGTCCTGCCACACCCGGTGATCGGCCATCGACGTCATCGACTTGTCGAAGTCCGAAGCGCTCAACCCCTGAATGACGGCCACCACAGCGGCGTCATCCATGTCGAGCTCGTCAGCGCCTTGCTTCGAGACGAACGAGCGGTTGAGGCTGGAGGCATCGGCAAACGCAGCCTTGACCGCTGCCAGCCCGTAGTGAGGCTTGAGCTTTTCCATCCAGCCTTTGTAACCCCCATAATGGGGGATTGCATCCAAAAAGTCAATAGACCCCCATTATGGGGGTAAGCGAACATAAGCCACGGGAGGCTTTTCAATCGAACGGCAAAATATGCTTTCTAGTGCATATGCTCTTGACCTCATATTCTACCTAATGGCAGACTACAGGCATGAACACGGAATCACAAAATGACGGTCACACTCGAAGAATTCACCAAGGACTTCACGCCGGAAGAGCGGGCGCAGGTCGAAGCTCGCACTGCCCTGCTGATCGAGGAGGAATTAACGCTGCGGGATCTGCGTCAGGCGCAGCACCTCACGCAAGAGCGTATGGCCGAGCTAATGGGCGTCAGGCAGGAAAACGTATCGCGCCTGGAGCGGCGGGCCGATCTTTTGCTCTCCACCTTGAGCAGCTACGTCGCCGCTATGGGAGGCAAGCTGCGGCTGATGGCCGAGTTCCCGGATCGGCACCCCGTAGCGATAGCGCTTGCCGACATAACCGGCGAGGAGCCACTCAAACCGCGTCGCGGCGGCCGTGGGGCGAAGGAACAGGCGCCGGCTGTCTAGAAACGTGCCCGGCCCGCTTGGCGGGCAATGCCGACGAACGTATCTTCATCCGAAAGTCTCACGATCGGAGAGTGGGATGGCCCCGAGGGATTGCCCTATTTGCCATGGTAGCGGCGAAATATACCAAGACTGCCATGAGTGTCGCGGAAGCGGGGAGGAAGAACTCGACTGCCCTAAATGTCGCGGAAACGGTCTGATTGATGACGTCGACACCTGCGAATATTGCGGCGGTTCGGGGCGTGTTACGGATGTCTGTGAGGCATGCGGCGGCTCTCGCTCGGAAGCCGTTGAATGTCCAAGCTGTGAAGGTACTGGTGTCGACCGTCCTCGGTAAAGTTGTCAGTCGGCGAAGGGCAGGGGACGCCTCCAACAAGCGCGACAATGCGCCGGGGGAACCCGATGCGGCGCAAGCCCATCAGGATGAGCGGGCGGCGTAAGGTTTTAGGGTGAAGGTTGACCGAATAGCGCCCTGTCCTCCGGCCGCGTGAGGAATTTTCCGAGCAGCTTGAACAGCGCCGCCTTGTATTCCTCTTTACCTTCCGCTTCGTCCAGCACCGCCGCGCCCGCGAGAATTTTGCGGCGTGTGTCATTCTTGCGCTCGCGGTTTGCGTGCGGCAAAGGTGTTGCCTCTGCACACCACGCATGGGACGTGCCGCCCCCTGGAACCCCCACCCAGAGGCGGAGCCGGACAATGCGTGCACTTTCGTGTCTTCACCCCAGCTCCGATGGGCCAGGCCCCGAAGCCTGGCGGCGACCTCGATGCGCCAGGGGTTAGCGGAGAGGAAGAAGCCGTTTTTCAATTAGCGGCGTGACCTGCGATGTTGGCGCCCAGCAAAAGGGAACGACATGGACAATGAACTCGACCAGCGGCTGGCCCGGATGGAAAAGGCGCTCGCGGAGCTGCGCGAGGAAATGGAGCGGCAGGCGACGCAGCTCCAGCGCAATCATGGGTTGATCGTCGAATTCATCGATATTGTGAGCTCTACGGAGGAGCCTGAGGAGACGCCGCTCGCGCCGCTTCTGGAGCGGCTGACCGGCCGCCTCGAGCACTTCATTAGCGTTTCCGAGAAAAGCGCGGCCTCCATCGAGAAGGTCGTGGAATTTTTTAAGCTGCAAGAGAGCGGGGCGAGCCGCCCGAAACTTAAAGACTCCGATTCACGCTGACGGCCCCGTCCGCATTTTAAGCGAGAGAAGCATGGGTCCTCAAGGCCGCCCGCCGATCCCCTGTGACGGCGCTGCGGGATCTCCGCCCAGAGCGGAATTACGCCGCCGCCAAATGATCTGCGCTGACCCGATTCTTCCTCGGCGCCCCGGTCCCTCACTGCTTCGGCATCGTCGCGGCTCCTACAATGCCGAGTGGCGCGCTTCTA
>CAYTRB010000352.1:0-2760 GCA_964440215.1 uncultured Methylocapsa sp. | reverse complement strand
TGTCCGGCCAATCGTGGCGCGGTCGAAAATCCTTGCGCCGATATTCCGTGGCACCAAGTGCAATTCCGGACGCGGACGGACTCATCTGCCAACAGCGGACCGGCAGCAAGAGAAGCAATCGCCAGGATTGCTATTTTTGACTTGATGCGTTTCATGATCCAAGTTCTCGCGCTTATGCATTCATCGAAACCGGTGACCTGTAAAGCGATCCGATTCACTTCAGATTGCTGATGTAGGCAGCGATGGCGGCGATCTGTGAGTGGGTCAAGTTGTGCGTAGTCGGCACCATGATAGCCGATGTATCTTTCGCCGAGCCTAGACCTCGCTCTTTGTCCCAATTCGTCAATACTTTCTCTGTGTAGGGAAAGAGCTGACCTGCCAACCGAGGAATTTCGTCTTTACCCTTCGCTTCCGGACCATGACAAGCGGAGCACGCTGCAATGTTGGCTTCGGGTAATCCCTCGTCGTAGATTGTTTTGCCCAAGGCTAGGGGTTCTTTCGGAGCCCCACCTATTGGATTAGGATTTAGCTCTCTAAAATGCTCAGCCAAGGCCGCGACCATCGACGGGCTCAAGACATGAGCCACGTTGAACATGACTGGGTTTTTCCGCCTTCGCTCAATAAAGGCCCGTAACTGATTTTCAAGGTACGTGGGCTGTTGTCCAGCGAGTCGCGGCATGGGGAAATATCCCCGATAACCCTGCCCTGACAGCCCATGACATGTTTTGCAATATTCCAACTTGGCTTGTAGCTCTTGCTTCGAAACGGTGACCGTTCTGCTGTCTTCGGCGCGGCCCGCCACGGAGAAAACAATAGCAAGGACTGCTGTCTGCAATGCCAATCGTAAACTCACGACTTTCATGATCCGGCCTCCGCGCCCTTCCGTTGGTGCCATCGCCCAAACGATTTTTCTGTGATTCAGTTGACACCCGGCTTAAGCAGCTATCAACTTTAGTTTGCTATGGAATGATGTCGCCGAGGGCAGTGTGCGGCCATTGACGCTTCCAGCATCCTTCGATATAGGCTAATGGCTCACGTTTCGCTGCTCCCGCATCAGATCTTGGTTTTGTACACCGGTTCGGTTTTCAGCGTTTCTAGCAGCTTTTGATAGCGCATTTTCCCTTTCCGGTTTGGCTTCCCTGACGAAATTGCGGTAATCGGCCGCAGTGTGTGAATGATAGAGAGTCATTGAGCCCGCTGCTAATTCAAAGCCGCCGACCAATCACATTTCATCAACGTGATGCCTTTTAGCAACACATGGCTGAGGCGAGCGATCAGACCGGAACGTCCTGCGTGGAATTGCTCCATCTCATTGGCGATGGGCACATGGCTGGCTGGTGCGTCAAGCCAGCGCCTGGGGCCTGGATCAGCGTGTCGGTCAAGTCTGACGTGAGACTATATCGGAGGCTGGATCATGAAATTCATTAGCTTACTGCCCCTCTTGCAAGCAGCAATTCTCGCATTTGTTTTTGCTGCAGCCGGGCGCGCGGAAGAAAGCGCTACGCCTGCCGTTTCGAAACAAGACCTTCAGGCCAAGATACAATATTGCAAAACGTGTCATGGGTTGTCAGGACAAGGTTTTCGCGGTGCTTTTCCCATGCCGCGACTCGCAGGGCAGCAACCAGAGTACCTTGAAAATCAGTTGCGGGCCTTTATTGAGCGAAGACGTACGAACCCAGTCATGTTTAACGTGGCCCACGTCTTGAGCCCGTCGATGGTCACGGCCCTGGCTGCGCATTTTAAAGATTTAAATCCCAAACCCTTAGGTGGTGCTCCAAGGGAACTCGTGGCAGAGGGGAAGAAAATTTACGAGGAGGGATTACCCGAAACCAACATACCTCCATGCGCGTCCTGCCACGGTCCAGAGGCTAAAGGCGATGGGGCCTTTCCCCGGTTAGCCGGACAGCTCCACGACTACATTTCCAAGAAGCTGGTGAACTGGAGCAATGAGCGGGGTCAGGATCCGGCAAAGCCAGACACATCAGCTATTATGGAACCGATCGCGCACGGCCTGACGGAATCTCAGATTGCGGCCGTCGCGGCCTATATCAGTTATCTGGAGTAATACTGTGTTGTGGTTCAGATAATGTCGCCCATACGCATCGGTTCTGACGAGCCGTTGCGCATTGACGATTTCTTCAGTGAGCATGACCGGAGTATCCTCAGAAGTTGCGTCGTGGGACACTAGCAGATCCCGCGGTTGTCGGCAGCCCAATAGCCGAACGTCCGGTTTCAAGGGCCAACACATTATAATTATACATGAGTCCACTTTGGATCAGTTTTGGTTCATTTTCGTTGTTGCAGCCTTGTTTCGGACCGGTCCGTTGTACCTCAACAACCGGAAGTGCGGAGCGCATCCAGATACTTCGGAGTCGCGTCAAAAGCCGACATCAGGAACGGTCCAAAGGCTGATCGCGCATACAGCCGACAGTTGAGGCGACAGTTCGCCGGCTCAGTGAGTCGGCAGTCCCCCGCGCGACCGAAGCGCGGCGGTGCTTTGGAAATAGGCCGGGAGATCCGCCGATAGACCACGATGCACCTGGCGCGTAATTTCATCGGCCAAAACCTGACCTTCCCCGCGTTCGAGGGCGTCGAGCGTCGTCCGCACGATTTACTCGAGCGAACTCTTCGGCGCGTCAAAATTGCGTGCAAGGTCGGTGTCGATGAAAGCTGCGTGCAGCGCGACGACCTGGGTGCCCTGTTGTGCAAGTTCGATGCGAAGGCCGTTGGTCAGCGCCCATGCGGCTGATTTCGACGCGC
>CAYTRB010000351.1:0-2773 GCA_964440215.1 uncultured Methylocapsa sp. | reverse complement strand
AATACCGCTCTCTCCCAGGCTGGCGCCCGCGGCCGCCGGACCATAATGCGAGGCGCGACAAGCCGCAACCGCTCTTGGCGAGATAAACGAACAGTGGAAGACAATTCAAGAACGGCCAGCCGCAGTCAAATCGAAGCCTTTCCGCCCGCGTCACGGCCGGCGAGAAGCCAATAAATCGAACCGGAAATCATGCCGCCAAGGAAAAAAACCAGGGCAAACCGCAATTCCGCGAAATTATAGCCTGCCGCTCTTGGCAGATGCAGCGTCGCGCGAACGAGCCAAGGCGCCGATGCAGCTACGAAGCCGGTGGCGATGGCATACCAAAAGAACGTTCGCACCCTGGCTATCTCGCCGATCAAAGCCACGGCAATCACGGGAATAGCACAGACCGCCACCACCGCAATCCAGATGAATCGCGTAAGCATGGCCAACTCGCTGCCAGCCGGGCCTGCCGCAAAATCAGCATCGAGCGACAAGACGGCATATTGGGTCAATGCAAAACTTGCCGCCCGTGTCACCGGATCGACAAGCGTCGCGACCGGCACGAAGACGAGCCCCGTTCCAATCGAAACCACCATGGCGAAGATCACGCTGATTGCTCTTCGCAGCCAATTCATGCGGATCTGTGGTTCGAGGCCAGGATTGCCCGGGCTATGTCGCGGAACCGGGTCATTCCTGCATTTGCTTTTTGAATTGTGTTTTTTCCACGCCCTGAAGCATAGACCGGTAACAATTGCTCGTCTTTTTCGATGCAGGCAAGCTCCACATCTTTGAGTGCGATGGATGCCTTCTTAATCCCGGAATTCCACGCAAAAAGTAAGCGCGCTAGGGTACGGCCCCGCCTGGCTCGATAGTCCGTGCTGCGCCACGGGATGAAATTTTGTCGATATTTTTCAAAAATGCGAGACAATAGGCAGGCCGCCGCGCCGTCTTGCGCCAAAGGCGCAAAGAGCCCGCCCCCGGATGAGGACGCGTTGAAGCCCCATGTATATCATCGCCCGCAACATCTCCGGCCCGCGCTTGCGATGCGAAGCCTTGATGGTCGATAAAAAAACCTATACGCCCTGGCCTCCGGTCACCGAGGACGGCTGGCGGCGGGCCTATAAATTCACCGACCGGCTCATGGCGGAGGTCGTGCGGCTCGAAATCGATCCCTTGGGAGAAGAACTCAAAGTCATCGACGCCGTTTATATCCGTTGACCGGCGTTTCTTTTTGACTTTTTACTCCGGCAGAAAATTCATCGCGACGCCGTTGATGCAATACCGCAGATGCGTCGGCGGCGGGCCGTCCGGAAAGACGTGGCCCAAATGGCTGCCGCAGCGGCTGCAATGCACCTCCGTCCGCGCCATGCCATGGCTGCGATCCTCGGTGCTCCCAAGGGCGCCCGCGATGGGATCATTGAAGCTCGGCCAGCCGGTGCCGCTCTCGAATTTCTTGCCCGACACAAAAAGCCGCTGGCCGCATCCCGCGCAGACAAAGGTGCCGGGACGCTTTTCATGGTTGAGGGCGCAGCTTCCGGGTGCTTCCGTGCCATGCCGGCGCATGATCCAATATTGTTCCGGCGTAAGCAGGCGCTGCCATTCCTCATCGGTATGGGTGACTTCAAATGTCTTGGCTTGCATCATCTTTCGCTCCAAGGGGCGCGAAACAGTCCTTACACGTCGAGATGGGCGACGCTCAACGCGTTTTCTTGGATGAACTCGCGGCGCGGTTCAACGATATCGCCCATCAGCTTGACGAAAATATCCTCGGCGTCGTCGCCTTCCTTGATCTTGACCTGCAACAGCGTCCGCGCCTCACGATCGAGCGTCGTCTCCCACAGCTGTTCCGGGTTCATTTCGCCAAGCCCCTTGTAGCGCTGCATCTGGGAAATGCCCTTTTGCCCAGCCGCCATCACCGCTTCGAGCAGACCGCCCGGCCCCGAGACTTGGGTTTGATCGCCTCTGCGCAGAAACAGCGCGGGCCTGGCGAAAACCTCGTGAAGTGATTGCGCATGTTCGTTGAGCCGGCGCGCCTCGCTCGAAGCCAAGAGACCGGCGTCGAGGCTCACGGCCTGGCGCACACCGCGCAATTCACGGGTGAAAATATACCCGCCATTGTCGACCGCGCCGGACCAGCCGCGCTCCATATCCTCGGCGCGCTCATCGAGGTGGGCGGCGATCGTGGCGGCAAACCCCACGGCCTCGGGCTCGGCCTCATCATCGGGCGAGACCGGCTTCAAGGCGCCTGCGATCGCCGCTTGTTCCACGCTATCGCGATCGTAGCGCGAATGGAGCCCTGTCAGCATGTGGCGGACGGCCCGCGCCTCTTCGACGATCGCGCGAAGGTCGGCGCCGGCACGCTCCTCGCCATTCGCCAAACGCAGCACCGCCGTCTCAATACCATTGCCGATCAGATAATCCTCGCGGGCGCGCTCATCCTTCAAATATTGCTCGGAACCGCTGCGCTTGACTTTGTAAAGAGGCGGCTGCGCAATATAAAGATGTCCGCGTTCGATCAGCTCGCGCATCTGCCGGAAGAAAAATGTAAGCAGTAGCGTGCGAATATGCGAGCCGTCGACATCCGCGTCCGTCATGATGATGATCTTGTGATACCGCAATTTGTCGGCATTGAAGTCGCCGTGCCCGATGCCGGTGCCAAGCGCGGTGATCAAAGTGCCGATTTCCTGGCTTGAGAGCATTTTGTCGAAGCGCGCCCGCTCGACATTCAGGATTTTACCGCGCAACGGAAGCACGGCCTGATATTCCCGGTTGCGGCCTTGCTTGGCGGAGC
>CAYTRB010000350.1:0-2783 GCA_964440215.1 uncultured Methylocapsa sp. | reverse complement strand
GGACGATCCCGCTCACGGTCACGGTGCGGACGATTGAGCCACGTTCGACCTTCTGCGTCACGTAGCGAATGGCGGCGGCCCGATGCGCCGGCCAATAGAGCCAGCCGCCCCCGACAGCGAGAACGGCCAGGGCGGCGGCCGCTAATTGCCAGCCCCAACTGACACGGTGCATGGCTTTGGGAGCAGCACGCTGCGCCGGTCGCCCGACCGTCACGTCGCCTCCACCGATCGCACGCGGTTTTGGGGTCTCATGCGGTGGGACCTCGGCGCGCGAGTCAATAGCTTGCTTATAGATGTCCTCTTCCGGGGCGTTGTGAATGTGCATGAACTTGTGGTGTTTATGATCGTAGGCGAAAATCTCTCCATACCGGCCCCAATCAATCACCGCCGTGAGGGTCTGTTCGGCATCATGCAGGCTCAGATGATCCTCAAGTTCGGGCAAGAACCGCCCGCGGTGCGCCGTGTGATCCGGCCGCTCCGACAGGATGTGGCGAATGTGCGCGGCGAGAGGGACGCTGCGCAGCAGATGCTCAGAAAACAGCCGCTTGCGGCCATCAGCCGCGTCGCCGGTAAAGATCTTGCCTGCTGCGGTCAAATGCAGGGCGCCGTCACGCATCTCGACGAAGCCGAGGATCTGGGCGGCTTCCTCGACAGGCAAGAGCTGGTCTACTTCGAGATGGAATCGTTCCGCTAAGACGCGCAGGTCGGCCTTACCGTCGAACGGCGGCGCCGCCAGCATGTCCAAGAGGCCGGCGATGCGGTGGCTGGAGACGACGGGCAGGCGCAGGGCAAGCCCCGCCAAGGCAGGTTTGTCCTTGTCACCGGTTGAAGGACCGCGCCCGGCGGTCATGCGCGCATATATATCGTCGACGATTTCCCGGAACGCAGGGGCGAGGCGCTCACGCGGCTGTGGCAAAGGCACTTCGAGTTCGGCCGCGATACGGCCGGGATCCGGCGCCAGCACGATGATGCGGTCGCAGAGGGTAACCGCTTCCTCGATATTGTGGGTGACCAGCATCACCGATTTGATGCCAAGTTTTCCCTCGGTCCAGAGATCGATGAAATCCGCCCGCAGTGTCTCGGCGGTCAGCACGTCGAGGGCAGAGAATGGCTCGTCCATCAAAAGAATGACCGGGTCCACCACCAGGGCGCGCGCAAAGCCAACCCGCTGGCGCATGCCGCCGGAGAGTTCGCGTGGATAGGCGGTCTCAAAACCATCAAGGCCAATCAAATCGATCGCGGCCACAGCTTTTTCGCGGGCTAGCGCTTCCTTCATGCCAAGCGCGTCGAGCCCGGCCATGACATTTTCGAGAACAGTGAGCCAGGGAAACAGCGCGAAGGTCTGAAAAACCATCGCGATCCCTTTGACCGGCCGATCCACGCTATTGCCTTGATATGTGACTTTGCCGGAGGTCGGCCGCATCAAACCGGCGGCGATGCGCAGGAGCGTGGATTTGCCGCAGCCGGAGCGTCCTAGCACGCCCACGATCTCGCCTTCGCGAAGGCTGAAGCTGATGTCGTCGAGAATGACGGAGGGTTCGCCATTCGGCCGCGCGAAGGCCTGTTGGATGTGGGATAGATCGAGAACGGTCTTGGCTGTGATCGTTGGCTTTTGCGCGGCCTCAAGCATTGGCTTGCCTCTCAATCCAGCCGGAAATGGCGCTCGCCGTAGTGGTAGAGCGGGCGCCAGAGAACGCGGTTAAAGAAAATCACATAAAGCGACATGACCGCAATGCCGAGCACGATGCGCGGATAGTCGGCCGCGGCCGTCATCTCCGCGATATAGGCGCCGAGCCCCTGCGCGGTGAGATGCGTCTGGCCCCACGAGACCGACTCGGCGACGATGCTGGCATTCCAGGAACCGCCGGATGCGGTGATGGCGCCAGTTACATAATAGGGGAAGATCCCCGGCAGGATCACATTGCGCCACCATTTCCAGCCATGGATCTGGAAATTATCGGCGGCCTCCAGAAAATCGGTTGGATAAGCCGTTGTGCCGGCAATGACGTTGAAGAGGATATACCACTGGGTCCCGAGGATCATCAAAAAGCTCAGCCAGATATTCGGGTTGAGATCGAAGCGGACGACCATGATGACCACAAAGGGAAATAAAAGATTTGCCGGGAAGGCCGCGAGGAACTGCGCGAGCGGCTGGATCTTTTCGGCAAGTTGCGGTCTGAGACCGATCATGACCCCGATCGGCACCCAGATAATTGAGGTCAATGCGATGAGGATAGCGACGCGCAGCAGCGTATAGGCCCCAAGCCGCAGGACGGTAAACACATCCTCCCAGCCACATTCGGTCGCGACGTAGCGGACGATGATACTGGCGCCATAGAGGGCCGTGAGTATGATGGCGGCATACCAGAAAGTATCGGCGGCACGGCTGCGCACGGACGTCTCGGTCACGAGCGGATCCGGAACCGTGGTGTTGAGAATTGGCGCACGCAGCGCCCGCTTCATCACATAGTCTAGGGGGCGGACCGCCATTTGCAAGAACCGGCCATGCCGCACGACATTCAAGAACCAAGAACGCGGCAAGGTTTGCGCGGCCGCTTGCTCGAACCGGAAATGGTCGGCCCAGACGACCAAGGGCCGGAACATGAGTTGATCGTAGAGTAAGATGACAACAGTCATCGCCCCCAGCGCCCAGCCGATCGCGCCGAGATTTTGCTGCTCTATCGCAAGAGCGACGTAGGAGCCGATGCCCGGCAGCGCGATCTGTTCATTGCCAACGCTGATCGCCTCGGAGGCGACGACGAAGAACCAGCCGCCGGACATGC
>CAYTRB010000349.1:0-2806 GCA_964440215.1 uncultured Methylocapsa sp. | reverse complement strand
CATCCGCTTCTCGCTGCCGATGTTCCCGGAGGCTTCGGCCTATTTCACGCCCCTCATGTTCGCGTTGTCGATCATCGCGATTATCTATACCTCGCTCGTCGCCCTGGTGCAGGAGAACATGAAGAAGCTCATCGCCTATTCCTCGGTGGCGCATATGGGCTTCGTGACCATGGGCCTCTTCAGCATGACGCCGCAAGGCGTGCAGGGCGCGGTCTATCAGATGATCTCGCATGGCCTCGTCTCGGGCGCCTTGTTCTTGTGCCTTGGCGTTGTCTATGATCGCATGCATACCTACGACATCGCGGCCTATGGCGGACTTGTCGCCCGCATGCCGCTTTATGCGGTGGTGTTCATGATTTTCACCCTCGCCAATATCGGCATGCCTGGCACGTCGGGCTTCATCGGCGAGTTTCTGACTTTGCTTGGCACTTTCCGTATCAACAGCTGGGTGGCGTTTCTCGCCACCACCGGCACGATCCTGTCAGCCTCCTATGCGCTCTATCTTTACCGCCGCATCATATTCGACGTTCTCGACAAGCCGAGTCTTGCGTCGATCCTGGATCTCTCGTGGCGCGAGGCCGCGCTGTTCGCCCCGCTTGTCGCCTTGACGATTTTCTACGGCATTTATCCAGCTCCGGTGTTGGATAGCTCGGCTGCCGCGATCAATGCCCTCATCAAGAACTATGACACAGCTCTCGCCGTCGTGACCCAGACGGCCGCTATGACAGTCCACTAAAGGTTTATGGGTGACGGTCTCAATATCCGGCTCAAACCGCCAAAGGCGAAAGGCAGTTCGTAGCGGCGCCTGATAAATGCGCGGCGGCTGTCGAGCGGCCAATTACGTTATGGCATTAGTTTGAAGCCAATGGTGTGGAAGCCGGACTGGCTGGCTCCCGTTACGGCGCCGAAGGCGAAGGACCCTCGATCTATGTCACAGACCCGGAGGGAAATGTTGTCGAAATCTAAGGGCCACCAGGTGGCTAACCATTCCATCGAGATGGCGTTTTCACGTCGTGGGTGGGCCGACTGGAGGCGGGATATGACAATCGATCGTCCAAAGAATGCCGGGCCGCTCAGGGCTGACCGGAATAATAGCGGGCGGCCGAATCGATCTCGGCGGGCGTCATTTGGCGGGCGATATTCCGCATCTGTTGGCTGATGTCGTCATGCCGTATGCCGGACGTGAAGGCCTTAAGCTGGGCCTCGAGATAGACGGCGGACTCGCCCTTAAGTCTGGGGCTTCCGGTCTTGATTTCCATGCCGCCATGGCAGGCGGCGCAAGGCGGGATGTTGCGCATGGGGGCACCATTGGCAACCACCGCCGGTGCCACCGGCTCGCTAACTGAGCGAAAGGGGGCAGGCCGCGGCAGATAGGCGTAATAGGCGGCGAGATCGCTCATGTCATGGTCACTCAAGCCCAAGGCCATAGGCGCCATGACCGCGTTCATGCGGGCACCACTCTTGTAGTACTGCAGCTCCTTGTGGACCATCGCGGCCGGTTGGCCAGCAAGATTGGGCGACTCGGCCTCGCTCAAGCCGCGCGCGCCATGGCACATGGTGCATTTCAGAGCGAGCGTGGCGCCGCGCCCGATCGCGTCGGCGTCCACACCACCGAGCATCTGCGGGGTCACGACGACGCTGGAGGTGACGATAGCGGAATGGGCTAGCGGCTCGGACTTGAGCCATGTGCGCGGCACGCCGGCGGCGCCGCAGATGATGTTCCAGATACCTTGGAACGAAGCGTCCGGCTGCACCGATGGCAACCAGACGAAGCCGACGAAGGCCGAGAAAATCGCAACTACGACCGTAATACCGACGCCGGCGGTGAACCAAGGGTTTCGCGCCGAGAACAGGCGTTCCTGGCTCATGGCGTACCCAGCATTGGCACAATCGGCACCGAAGTATTGTCGAGGGCGGCCAACCGGCCGATAGGATAGCCATAATTGACGATTGAGAGCGCGATCATGAGCACGACCCAGCGCGCCAGGCCGTTCAGGGCCACCGGGACTACTTTCGGCTCGTGTAGCGCCACACTGAAACGATGGGCCGGCACCTCGATGCGTGGCGCCCAGTGGCCGCGGATCAGAACGGTCATGAACTGAATCCCGGAGACGACGAGCAGGAAACCGCCGAACGCCGAGAGAGAGTGACCGGAAGGGCGTCCGGAGCGAGCGCCGGATTGCTATAGTCGGAGACCCCCATCCGCCGCGGCATGCCCAGGATGCCGACATAGTGCCAGGGGCAGGTGGTCAGGATCATGCCGACGAACCACAGCCAGAGCTGAGCACGCATTAGCTTGAGGCTGACCAGCGCCCGGCCCGTCAAATGCGGCCAGAGGTCGTAGGCGATCGCGAAATACATGATCACGATGGTGCCGGCGTAGATCAGGTGGAAATGGCCGGTGATCCACTGAGTATTGTGGACGCTGCTATTGAGCTGGTAGCTCATGTTGATAATGCCGCCGGCGCCGCCGAAGCCCAGCATGATGAAAGAAAAGGCGACGGCGAGCATCATCGGGTTGTCCCAAGGGAGGGCTTTGAGCCAGCCCCATATGCCCTTCCCGCCGCGCAGGCGTCCTGCGACCTCAACCGAGGCGCAGATGGTGAAAACAGTCAGCAGTGTCGGGATCGTGACGATTGCCGTGACAACCGAATGCACCACCTTGAAGCCGGAACCGACCTGCGGATCGGCGAACAGGTGATGGATGCCAATCGGCATGGCGACGACAAGGAACAGCGCGAAGGCGATGCGCGCCATGATATCGCTGTACAACCGCCCACCGATCGCCCGAGGGACGATCGTGTAA
>CAYTRB010000348.1:0-2818 GCA_964440215.1 uncultured Methylocapsa sp. | reverse complement strand
GGAGGCCGATGAAATAGAGGCCAACAGCAATGATGACGCCGAAGGAAGCGTTCACCAGCGTCTGAACCAAAAAAAATCGGCTAAGCCGACCGGCCACGTCATTCATCGCCAGGGTCGTGCGCTGCAAATCGCTCGATCCGGCGAGCCTGATGAAGCGATTGCGCAGATCCTCGCGTTGCAAAAGAATGAAGATGACGAAGATGACGACGATGAAAATCGTCTCCAGTGGAGACAGCGCAGTTCCGGCGATGGTCTCCACAATCGCGAAAGGCCCAGGCTCCGGCTGGTGAACCTCAACCGGAATCGGGCGCTCGCTTTCCTGGCCCCTGGCCAGTTGGTTCTTTGATTGGCCCAAAAGAGCGGGCGCGCTCGAAGGTGCCAGCCGATGCGGATTAATTTCGCCGAGCTTTTTCAGCGCGGCCGACACTTTTGCAAAGAGGACGTTGTCGGCGGCGGCATCGCGCAAATCATCGAGTTTGGCGTTGATCGTCGCCTGATACAGCGGCAGATCAACCGCAAGTTCGGAAAACTGGCGGGTCAAAACGGCGCTGACCGAAAATGCAATAACCAGCGCTGCAAAGACGACGGTCAAGACGGAAAGGACGCGACCTAGACCCCAGCGCCGCAGCAGGAGAATTGGCGGCGACAGGACAAAACTCACCAGAATCGCAATCGCGATCGGAATGAATATTTCGCGCCCGACATAAAGCATCGCTACCACGAACGCGACCAGAAAAAGAGTGGCAAGCATTTCGAGCGTGCCCGCTTGGTCGGGTTGCGGCTGGGGACGAGCAGGTCGACTTCCTAGAAATTCGCTCATGACTTTGACTCCGGGATACGAACTCCGTGCACGCGGCCGCTGCTCTTCTCCTCGCCGCTTGGTGGCTCCGTGCAATCGATGCCGAGATCGGATTCTCAGTGGAGCGTTGATTCATAGTGACAGCATTTACCCAACAGATACTGCGCCTTGGGCGCGCACGATACCATTGAGCTGATGTCCACAGGTAGATTTGTGGCGGGGGTGGAAAATCAAGGCCATGGCCGAGAGGGTTCGTGCAGTTCCCGATTGACAAAGATGCTAAGCTTAATCTGCTTCGCCTGTCTTTTGACGACGGGCATGGTACGAGTTCCGTTGCGAGTAATTGCGGCAGACAATCAAGACGAGACTCCAGCATCAATCAGGATGAAAAGGTACTGTTGCTGGGACGACGATGGACTGCGTCAGGTACATCACCAGTCCAAGCGCTTCAATCAATGAATCGGCTCTGACGGGAGAGCCATTGTCCGCTGCTCTATCGACGCAACCGGCCTTGCCGGCATCCAGGCAGCAGCGGGCGGCCGCGACGTAAACGCTGCGTGGGTAATCGACACGTCGTACCTAGGAAATTCCTCAAGACTTCCGCGCAGGCATCAAACTGCCTGGCTAACACTTCGATAACAGTCGTGCCGGGGCCGGAACTTGTCTTGTCCAATTGGCCCTCCTGCACCTTCTAGGCTTTTCGCTAGATAAAGCGCGGCCACCCTGAGTGTCGCGCACAAGCTTCCTCGTCAACGAATTCATTTCCTTATATGGCTCATCACCCCAATCAGCAATCCGGCGGAAAATGCGGCGAGCACCGACAGAAAGGGATAGACCTTGCTTGTCGTAGCCGAAGCCTGCTCGGGCACGAGTTTGTGATGTCGTCACGCAGGGCCGCCAAATCCGCGGCAGAAACTTGCGAAGCCTTCTCGATAGGCTTGGTATCGGGCATGTTGTTCTCCTGAATTTTAAGAAATTAGCGTCGAGCCAGTAAAAAGGCCGTGTCGCCACTTGCTGTCGGTTCCGAAAACTCGGTATGTCTCAGTTTGAATGGATCGAGCATATGGTTTCTTGCCAGCGTCAAAGACGGCACCATTGACGTTTCAGAGACCCCAGAAGAAATCCTCGAAAAACTCAGTGATGGCAAGCGTGCCCACCGGACCTAAAGGCGAAAAGCGCCCCGCCGACGTGATCGGCAGCGCCGTCAAGGTCATGCGGGTCGCCCCCGGGCGAAGAATCCGAGGACTTTGGTCCCACTAAGCCGCCACCGAGTTAGGCCGCATGGGCGCGAAGAAGCGCGCCGAGGGCATGACACCAGAACAGCGCGCGGAGATTGCGAATAAGGAGGCAAAATTAGGCTGACCTAGAAGAATTTCCTTCGCATTCACGTGGAAGAGATTGCATCGATTGATCTCTTTATCGTTCCGACGAGTGCCTTTCGGCAGCTATTCATATTTCTTGTTCTTGGCCATCGGCGGCGGCAGCTGTTGTGGTTTTCGGTGACCCAGAACCCAACGGCGGAGTGGCTGGCGTGCCAAATCACCGAAGCATTCCCGTGTGGGACACGGCGCCCAAATATCTCATCCGTGACAATGACAGAGCATTTGGCGGTGCGTTCAAGGCTCGGGGGCGGGCAATGGGAATCCGGGACCGGCCCATCTCGCTTTGCTCGCCCTGGCGGAACGGATATGCTGAACGCTTGATCGGGTCGGTTCGGCGTGAGTGCACCGATTATTTGATCGCGTTAAACGCGGAGCACCTTCGCCGAATCCTTGCGAAATATGCCAACTATTATAACGAGATGCGAACGCATGTTTCGCTCGGGAAGGACGCGCCCTGCACACGCCCAATCGAGCGGTTCGGAGACGTTGTTGCGCATTCGATCCTTGGCGGGCTCCATCATCGGTACGCTCGAATCTAGATTTCGGAAGCGACAGGAGGTGGAATAGCAATGTTTGGATTCAGCTAGCAATGCCAATCTCACGGCCACACCCCATGCAGCGGAAAATTCCTGCATAA
>CAYTRB010000347.1:0-2821 GCA_964440215.1 uncultured Methylocapsa sp. | reverse complement strand
CCGCGCAGAGGAGCTCCAGATAGGCCGCCGGCATGAACTGGTTGCCGGGCTCCAGGACTCCGAACGAGCATTGGACAAAGCTGTAGAGGTCAAATTTGTAGACAGCCTTCAGAAGCTCGCGACGATTAGGCTCGCTCATTTATCGCAATCCTCTTGTTGGCCGCGACATCCGGCGGCGCTTATTTTTGGTCGGCTGTGCGCTTCGCGATAAAACGCTCAAGGATCGCCGCTTCGTCATCGGAGAGAAGGTCCCGCTCATCCGTGGGAACAACTTCTTCGAGCGCTTTGGCCACGAGTTGAAGGACAAGGCCGGCTGCGCGGGTATCGCCTTTGAGGCCCTTTGCCACCATGCTCTTCAACAGCGCACGTTGCTTGGAAACCTTAAGGCAGCGCTCTCCTTCGCGGATCGTGATTTTCTCGGAGAGCTCCTGCATCAGATCGGTCTCGAGGTTAAGCGCGCCTTTCGGGCGGCCCTTGGGGTTGCCCGACTGGCCCGGCTTGAATTTCGAGTGCTGCGGCGGCCGCTTATATCCGACCCGAGACGCGCCATCGTCAGCCATCTGCGTCCCCCGTGTGCGTCATCGGTTCGGCGGGCAAAGCTGCGGCGCGTTCGGCGTCACGGCGTTCCAGGGCTGCTTGAAAAGTCTCGCCCGTCGAGGCGCGGACGGCATCGCGACCGGTTTGTTTCTGCCACCGTCGGATCGCGGCCTCCACGTAAGCCGGGTCGATCTCGACGCCAACGCACACACGCCCAGTCTCCTCGGCAGCGAGAAGTGTCGAACCAGCGCCGAGGAAGGGGTCGATGACGATCTCGCCGCGCCGGGATACATCCCGAAGTGCATCGGCAACGAGCGCGACCGGTTTGATCGTCGGATGGGCGCCCAGAAGCTCCATGCGGTCCTTTCCGAACGTATTGACGCCCCGGTAAGACCAAACATTCGAGCGTGAGCGGCCACGTTGGCCGAGTTCGAAGTTGTTTTGATGCGGTGCATCGCCGTGCTTGAACACGAGAACGAACTCATGCTGAGATCGATAAAATGTGCCCATGCCGGCGTTCGATTTGGCCCAAACGCAGACGTTTTTTAGTTCGAGGTCCGCCTGGTCGCCAGCATCGAGAATTTCGCGGAGATGGCGCCAATCCATGCAGACGAAAAGGATGGCGCCGTTCACGAGCATGGGTGGAAGCGCGACGAGGAAGCGAAGCAGAAAGGATTTGAATTCCTCCTTGCTCATCTCGCCAGAACCCATGGCGAATTCACGATGAGTGGTCTTCCCCAGGCCCGAAACAAAGCCTCGGATTTTGACGTTGTAAGGCGGGTCGGTGAAAACGACCGCCGCCCTGCGCTCGCCCATGAGGCAGCGCAAAAGCTCGGCATCTTGCGAATCGCCACAAGCGATCACGTGGTCTCTAAGAAGCCACATATCACCCTTGGCGACGACCTTCGCCTCGCCCGTGGTCTCCACGTCTTCCGCCAACACCTCTTCGACGATGCCCGCGGTCGGTTGCTCGATATCGAGCGTCATATCGATTTCGACGGCGTCAAAGCCGGTCAGCTCGAGGTCAAAGCCGAGTTCGAGAAGCTCACGAAATTCGGTTCCGAGCTTGTCCTGATCCCACGTTGATTCTTCGACGATGCGGTTGACCGCCAGTCGAAGTGCGCGGATCTCGGCGGGAGTCCGATTACGGACTATGATCACCGCCACATCCTCGGACCCGAGCTCTTTGAGTGCATCGACCACGGCGTGGCCGTCGATGATCTGATAGGTTTCATCGACTAATACCGGCACCGCTTGTCCGAAGCGTCGCAGGAGCGAGGCCAGCTTGCGGCGCTTTTTGCGGTTGTGGATGCGGGGAGTTTCCGGATAGGGCTTCAGCTGCGCGATCGGCACACGCTCGATTTCCATGTCGTTACGCATTTTCTTTTTCCCAATTCGCCGCGCGCCGCTCCCTCATGAAGCGGACCGCCAACACCGAGTCAGGACCAACACGTAAATAACACTATGCCCTTGGCGACAATTATGCCGCGAATCATCATCTTGTTTCGCGCGAAAGTAGTTCTATCCGCCGTCTCTTCAGTAGTTTTTCCGCCTTGAAGCTTCAGGCGAAACCCGGGGAAGACGACATGGCTCGTGCTGCACAAACTGCGCAGTAGCATGGTCGTCACCAAGCGCCGGTGGGGGGAAGGGGAGGGGTCGAGGCCCGATTAGATCCGCGCCCACGAACCAAGGACGGAGCCTTCGGCAGCGTCCAAGGTCGCCGCCATTTTGGAAAAATCCCTCGTCGCCGGGGCGGTGGGAACGCCCCCTCAAGCCGGGCAGGGACGAATCCCGCCTGTCGGCAATTTCGCGCAAGACTTCTTCAAGGTGGCTACGGCCGCAAACCCTATCGCTTACCACGGCCTCTGCCGTCCTATCAGGGCAAAACGGTTCCCTGCTCCATCGATTTTAATTCCCTGTTCCGTCGAGTAGGGAATTCTTCGTCCAACGCGTTGATTTTACAGCGGCCACGGTGATGAAATCCCTCGCGTTCAGCATCTTTTTTCAAAATTCCCTGTAAATTTCCCTGTTAGCAGGGAATTTGGAGTAGAGACTGGTTGGCGGTTGACTGTGTCGTCAGCCAACTAAGTTATTGTTCTCACGAGCTGTTCTCGTTTTCCATTTTTGGCTCACAGGAAGGGTTGACACTTTTCATCCGCCGGGTTGACAACTTCTGGATCATTTTTGTTCTTGTCACGTCTCGTCCCCTGGACGCCGGCTTCGCCGTTTGGCATCGTCAAGTTGTTCGACGTGTCGATTCCTGGTTTGAGAATCGGCGTAGAAA
>CAYTRB010000346.1:0-2826 GCA_964440215.1 uncultured Methylocapsa sp. | reverse complement strand
AGGAATTCGCGACGATCCACGCGATGCCTTGTTACTTTCCGCCGCATTTTTGATTGATCAAACCGGCCTCGTGCGAGCCCGGGGCGTAGGTATTCCCAGTGAACCGCTGGCCGTGGAAAATAAATACCGCAACCTCCTTCCATGACCCGGTTGCGGTCTTCTTGAAGGCGCTGCACGGAACGTTCACGAAACCCTCTGGATATTGTTCCAGCGTGTAAGTCGCTGCGCGCGCGATTTGGGGCGTGAACCCTATCAAGGAAATCACGATGGCGGAGATCACGATTGATCGCATAGTCCTCTCCTTCCGGTTGAAACCCTTCACTTCAGTTTCGAGCATCCCCTTTTTTGACGCCGGGGAATGCCCCATGTTGCACACTCAATGGGCCGAGCCCGGCACAGCAGATTTGCCATATGGCCCTGTGCTTTAACGGCCCACCAAGACATTCACGTCAGCCGCCGCCTGCTTGGCTCTCATTGCGGCGGCGGCGTGATGCCAAGGATAGCCGCCACGCCCAAGACGGCGATCCCGAGGACGATTTCAAACGCGACGCTGGAGCGAAGCCTGGTGATTTGCCCCATTCCTTTCAGCGATGCGGCGCGCAGCCTTGGCAGGGCGATGAAACGGTTGAAATAAGCCAAGGCGAGCAGCAGAATGACGATCCCGATTTTTGTGAACAGCACATTCCCATAGTTGGTGTCGAAAAGCTTGTCGAACGAGCCCGCGACGCGGAAGCCCGCGTTGGCGATGCCGCTCGCGACGATCAAAGCCACTGCCACCATTCCCATCGCGGAATAGCGCAGCAATATATCGACGCTCCACTCGCGCGCATCATGAGGGTTGAAGTGGCGCTGCTCCGCAAGCGCGAAGAGGAGGGGCGGCAGACCTCCCACCCAAGCACCCGCGGCGAGTGCATGGATACCATAGACCGTGATCATGATGGCCCCATAAAGCCCAGCGCCCCCTTCGGCGGCATGGCCAAGCCACGCCTGGCTGATCAAAAGCAGGGCGCCGATGTGGAGGAGCGCGGAGAACCAAGCGCGGTTCGTCCAGGGCAGGAATGCGACAATGACGGCAAGCACGAGCAGCGCAATGCGGACGATCGACACCAGGCCAAACGGCGTTTCAAAGAAGTAAAGCTGCAGATCCTCGGGATTGACGACGCTGTAAATGTCATCCGTGCTGTTGATCAAGATACAGGCGAGCCAGCCGACGCCGGTAATCAACGCCAGCGGAGCGGCGACGCGCAGCAGGACGGTTGTCGCGCGAAGCGCGCGGGGCAATCCGCCAGGTCCTGCTGAGAACCGCTCGGATCCCATATAGAACCAAAAGAACGAGGAGCCGAACAGCACGAATACGGAGATGAAATGGAGCCACCGCAAGGTGGCAAGGGGGTAGAAAACCGCGAGCATATCCAACTATCCTTGTTGTCTGCCGACGATTGACTCTATTCGCAATAGGCTGGCGGCGCTTGCCATGGGCAGATGGCGTGGCAAGCCCGCGCGCAAGGGCGCGATCGATGCGAAACAAGCTCCGGCGAATGAAACCATCTCGGTTCACTCGGCGGAGCTGTCGCGTATGCTTTCCTCTGCGCCGCCAACCTTGATACAGCTATGCGGCATGAAGAGCCTGGCTCTCGCGAACCAGGCTCATGATCAGCTGACAGTAAAGCTGTAACTTCCCTCGGTCCGGTGCGTATCGACGGACAGCACATGCCAGGTCACCGTGTAGCTGCCGGGCTTCAACGCGTGGCCAACGAGACACGCTCCTAGCATGGCTGGCATCGGCACGTCCCTTTCGAGATGTTAGCCTTAGCCATGATCGCCGCAATCCGTCATCAGGCAAATAAGAGATCACCCAAAGAAAAGTCAGGGTCAGAATCAGTGCCAACTGATCCGCTGGTCAGTCCGGGAAATCCGCCGCATCGCAATCAGGCTCGCCCGAAGACGCATCAAACGTGCCCGTATCGCCGCATGGTCGCTCTGGCGAAAAGCCCATCAAGCCGGATCCCGACACGCGCATATCAAATCCAAAATGCAATTGCCATGCTAGTTGACTTTTGGGCGTTTAAACGACGAGTAAATCAAAAAGATAATCAGAGCCAAAATCACGACTCCGACACCGATCATGATATATACGGTATGTGGGCCCATTTCATTCTCCTTTTCCGCACTTCCTACAGTTTCACCTGTCCAACCTCTCGGCGCGCGTCTGCAATCAATGTCGAGCCCTGATATAACGAGTGATCCACGTGTCATCCGCCATAGGTTCCAGCAAAAATAATTTCGCGGCTATGTTCGGGTTTCTGGCCCCGTCATTGGGCCGGTCGCGGACAGGGGCTAGCAGCTACCATTGACGCTATGCGCGATCACGGAGAGAGGCACAACATCGATCCGCCAGGACAATCGCGGGTTGGCTTCAATCGTGTGGACAATTGCGGCCCGGATGACTGACGCACGGTTGGAGGCCACGGCTTTTCGCTGCATCCCACCCCACTGTGCGAACGGCAGAGGTCGATTCGTGGCAATCTAGCTTTAAACGGGCAAGCCTACGCCTTGGGTCCTCACCACGTGTTTTGACGTCGATTCCAAAAAGGGAGTGCTTCGTTAAAACGCCGCCGCTTTTGGCCGCAATCCATTCTCGCCTGTCGCGGCCCGCCCCATCAGTGCACCGAAAGCAATACGATGGTGGCCCACATGAAAAGCTGCGCACAGAGCATTGCACTTCACTACTGCCAGAGCACGACAGCCGAAAATTGCTCAGGCATCTCGTTAATAGTTATTAGCACGAGCCCCGCGGTTACGACGGCTATGACTTAAGCGGCAGCG
>CAYTRB010000345.1:0-2854 GCA_964440215.1 uncultured Methylocapsa sp. | reverse complement strand
CGGATAACCGTAGGCTTCGAGTGTTTTTAGCGCGAGAGGGGTGACGCGGCGCTTGGGGTGGCTTCCAGCGGAATAGGCCTCGAAGCGTCCGCCTCCATTCTTGCGCAGGATGCTTTCGGCAAGGATCGAACGCGCGCTGTTGCCGGTGCAGAGAAACAGGACGTTGAATACGCGGTCAGGCATGAGAGGCGGCCTTTGCGGGGCAGCACGGCGTGAGGCCGGCGATGATGGGCGCGCAGATGTCAGGACGGCCGCCGCAACAGTCCTTGAGCAGATACAGCACGACTTCGCGGAAGCGAGCCAGATTGGCGCGGTAGATGATGGAGCGGCTTTGCCGCTCTGCCTTTATCAAGCCTGTACGCGCGAGAACCGCCAAATGTGCCGACATGGTGTTTTGCGGAACGTCCATGAGCCGCGCCAGCTCACCCGCAGGCACGCCCTCCGGTTCACGGCTAATCAACAGCCGGAAGGTGTCGAGCCGGGTTGATTGAGCGAGCGCCGCCAGAGCGGCTATGGCTTCTAAATTATCCATATATCCAGAATTACAGATATTTATGATGAATGCAAGATGCTTTGCAAGAGTGAAAATTCTGACCGAAAATCACCTTTTGGAAATTGCTGTCATTTTTCCGTGCGGAAATCAGCTGTAAGAAAGCCAATGTCACCGGCTGACCATCCGCGCCAGCCTGTCCGCCTCAAATAACTCAAGAGCAGCGCCGCACCCTCCAATCGCCAAAACCCGAGTTTTCGCGCGATCGCGGGCGTCGCAAGGCGGCGCCGCGTATGCGCACTTGTAAGGTTTTGCGCTCCAATCGGATAAATGCATTTCACGTGGAACCATTTTGTCCGATCGCGAGGCAATTCCTTACAAAGTGTTTACGCCAGCCCCGGGTAAGAGAGGATCCCTAAACCATTCGTGAAGGCGTAGCCTTGTGGGATTGTTCATGGGACCCGTTCAGCTTTTCGAACTCGCATCGCAACAGGCGCGCTGGCTGTCCGCCCGTCACGTCGCGGTGGCGGAGAATATCGCGAATGCAAATACGCCCGGCTACAAGGCCGCCGATGTTCCGCCGTTCGAATCCGTCTTCGACGCAACGAATTTAAAGATGACCGCGACGAACGCCGCGCATATCGGCGTCGATCCGTTGGCGCCGGAGGCGGTCCCCTCCAAGGAATCGCCTAGCTGGGAAGTGACCCATTCCGGCAATTCGGTCAGTCTTGAGCAGGAGTTATTAAAATCCAACGAAGTCGGCACCGCGAATGCGCTGAACAGGGCGATCGTCAAGGTCTTCAACCAAATGCTCATGACGAGCCTCAAGGGGTAGGCCATGATTGATCCGATTGGCGCGGCGATCAAGATCGCAAGTTCCGGCCTCGAAACCCAATCCACGCGGCTGCGCATCGTCGCGGAGAATATGGCAAACGTCCAATCCACGGGGCCGACATCTGGCTCCGATCCATACGCGCGAAAGACGGTGACATTCGAGAGCGAATTGGATCAAGCAACGGGCGTCGATCTCGTAAGGGTCAAGAGCATTGGCGTCGATCACACACCCTTCCGGGTTGAACACGCTCCAGGAAGCCCAGCCGCCGATGCCAAGGGCTTCGTTAAATTTCCGAATGTCAACATGATTACGGAAATGGCGGATTTGCGCGAGGCAAACCGTTCGTATGAAGCCAATCTCCAAGTCATCAAGCAGGCCAATAGCCTATCATCATCGACAATCGACCTTTTGAGGAATTCTTCATGATCCCTGCGCTTTCTCTTGCCGGCTCTTTCTTTGGAACACCGGCCCTCTCGCAAGCCTTGCCAGCCGCGGCACCGTCGCCGGCCGGCGTCGCCGCCACGGGCTCCGATTTCGGACAAGTCTTCGCTCAGGTCGGCGCCGCGATCGATACGCTTAAAACCGGCGAATCAGCCGCGATCTCCGGCCTGCAGGGTCAGGCAACGGTTCAACATGTGGTCGAGTCCGTGATGAGCGCCGAGCGGTCGCTGCAAACGGTGGTCGCGATCCGCGATAAAATCGTGTCGGCGTATCAATCGATCGGTCAGATGGCTATTTGAGGATAGAAAATGCAAGCTCTCTCCATTGCCGCGACCGGGATGGCCGCGCAGGACTTGAATGTCCAGGTCATTGCCAACAACATTGCCAATATCAACACGACGGCGTTCAAGCGCGCCCGCGCGGAGTTTACGGACCTCATCTATCAGACCGAGCGTTTGCAAGGGGTATCGAGCCGGGGTCAGAACAATGTGGTTCCACAGGGTGCGCAGCTAGGGCTTGGAGTCCGCACCGCGGCGATTCGTAATCTTAATCTTCAAGGCACCTTGACGAATACGGGAAACCCGCTCGATCTCGCGCTGACGGGGCGCGGATGGTTTCAAATCACAGGTGCGGAGGGCGGCACCCTCTACACGCGGGCGGGTTCCTTCAGCACGAACGCGTCCGGCCAGATCGTGACGCAGGATGGGTTGGTCGTCAGCCCGGCGATGACTGTTCCGGCCAACACCGTGAATGTCAATATCAGCCAGTCAGGCCAAGTGACGGTAACAGTCCCGAACCAAACCGCGCCGCAACAGATCGGCCAGCTCACATTGGCCAATTTCGCGAATGACGCCGGGCTTTTGCCCTTGGGAGGCAATCTATTTTCCCAATCCGAGGCTTCTGGCGCGCCGGTCACGGGAGTTCCGGGTGATCCTGGGTTTGCGACGGTTAGTCAGGGGTATCTCGAAAGCTCCAACGTCGATCCGGTGCAAGAAATCACCAATCTGATTGCGGCGCAACGTGCCTATGAGATGAACTCGAAGGTCATTCAGGCGGCCTCCGACATGGCGAGCACGGTCTCGAAGAAC
>CAYTRB010000344.1:0-2859 GCA_964440215.1 uncultured Methylocapsa sp. | reverse complement strand
ATGCAGATCTGATTGACCATTTTGGTGAGCTGGCCCGACCCCGGAGGCCCCATCAGGCGGCAGGCCTTGGCGTAGGAAGAGATGACAGGTTCAGCCTTGCCGTAATCCTCAGGATCGGCCCCGCACATGATGCTGAGTGCCCCGGTCTCGGCGCCGGACTGGCCGCCGGACACGGGCGCGTCGACGAAGCCGGACCCTTGCGCTTTTGCCACTTTGTGAAGCTCGCGCGCGATTTCGGCGGAGGCTGTTGTGTGATCGACGAAGACGGCTCCCTTTTCAAGACTGCCGAACGCGCCTTGCGGGCCGGCCGCCACGGCGCGCAGATCATCGTCGTTGCCAACACAGGCAAAGACAAAGTCTTGGCCCCGGGCGGCCTCCGCCGGGGTTGAGGCCCGCTTGCCGCCAAACTCTCCCACCCATTTCTCCGCCCGCGCCGCCGTGCGGTTGTAAACCGTGACGTCATGGCCCTTCTTCTTGAGGTGCCCGGCCATGGGGTAGCCCATGACGCCGAGGCCGAGGAACGCTATTCTTGCGAACACTACGCTTGCCATGAGCGCCTTTCCGCGCGAGACCGCTCAAGGCGTATCGCGGCTAATTGATAGTATAGTCGAAATATTTGGCTCTAATCCTGGCAAATGTGCCATCTGCCATGCAAGAGTCCAGGGCTTTCTCGAACATGGCTTTGAGTGCCGTGTCATCGATCCGGATGCCGATGCCGATACCGTCGCCGAAATAGGCCGGATCATAGGGCACATCCGCGACGAGGACGCAGCATTGTGCTTCCTTGCGCGTTTTCATGAAATCGGTGAGAGCGTCCTTGTCGCCGATGACCGTATCGAGCCGTTCTTCGGCGAGATCGAGAATGGCTTCCTCGAGCGTTGCATAGGGACGGATGTCGGATTGTTTGTAAATATCCTCGACATAGGCCTGATGGGTTCCGCCCGACTCGACGCCAATGGTCTTGCCGGCGAGGCCCGCTGGACTCGTATCCAGCGTGGCACGCTCCTTTTGGGTCATGAAAGCGGAAGGCATGCGGACGTAAGGCTTGGTGAAGTCGATTTTTTTGCGGGCTTCGTCGGTGATTTCCAGCGCCGCCATGATCGCATCGTAACGATGCGCGAGAAGGCCAGGGATAAGCCCGTCCCAATCCTGCGCGATGAAGCTGCAGGAAACCTTCATGCGGACGCATAAAGCGCGGGCAAGGTCGATTTCGAAACCAGCGAGTTTGTTGTGGTCCAGATAGTTGTAGGGAGGCCGCGCGCCTTCGCTGGCAATCCTGACCGTTCGCCAAACGGTCCTTGAGCCATCCGCGGCAACGCCGCGAAGAGGCCAAACGAGGTTCGGAACCAGGCAAGCCGCGAAATAGAGTGCCAGCAGCCAGGCGGTTCGCTCGCGGCCTTTGTGAACGCTAAAGAACAATAATTCTCTCCTTGTGGTCTTTCATGGGGAAGTTTGGTTGATAAAAGCGGGCGACGGATTGGTCTTCGTTGGGCTGCACGCGGGCCGGCGGCGCGGGTATATATGATCCCGCGACGCGGAAAGAAAGCAGGTGTTTGTCGAACATCCGGTTCCGTGTCATGCGTATTGGCATGTCGCGCCTGTGGATTCCAAATCTAGAAGTTGAAATTTTGCTCGCGGTTTCCCTCGTCCTGAACAGGAATGGATCCGGAATGATTGGCGCGTGGTTTGCTTTGGCGATATATTCTCTCAGGATCACGCGATTGAACGGAACCCTGGGAAGGCCCAAGTAACCGCTCGTGATGCAGCATGGAGCGTGCCTCGGAATGGTCAGCGATCAAGATGTTCTCACGGCGCTTCGAGCGGTTCCGGGTCCCGATGGCAAGACTCCGCTCCCGGACTCGGGCGCGCTTTCCGGTCTTTTGGTCAAGGATGGGAAGGTCTATCTGTCGATTGCGATCGATCCCCGCCAATCGGCGGCCCTTGAGCCGATGCGCGCCGCCGCCGAGGCCGCGGTGAAGAAATTGGCCGGCGTCGCCAATGCGCTGGTCAGCCTGACGTCTGAAAAACAGCCGCCGCCGCCAAAAGCCGCGCCGCCGCGCAGCATCGCCATTCCGGGGATTTCCAACATTATCGCCGTCTCTTCCGGCAAGGGGGGTGTCGGAAAGTCGACAACAAGCGTCAATCTTGCGCTTGGTCTTGCAGCGCTCGGCTGGCGCATCGGCATCCTCGATGCTGATATTTATGGGCCATCGGTTCCGCGCCTGCTTGGCCTCAAGGGAAAACCCGAATCCGACGGCCGCTCGCTGAAGCCGCTGACCGCTTTCGGTCTCAAGGCGATGTCGATCGGCTTCCTCGTCGATGAGGAAGAGGCGATCATCTGGCGCGGGGCCATGGTGGTTTCGGCGATTCAGCAATTGATGCGCGATGTTTCATGGGGCGAGCTTGATTGCTTGGTCGTCGATATGCCGCCTGGCACCGGTGACGTGCAACTGAGCATGGCGCAAAACGTGCCGCTCGCCGGGGCCGTCATTGTGTCAACCCCGCAGGACCTTGCTTTGATCGACGCTCGGCGCGGCATCGCCATGTTCAAGAAGGTCGAGGTGCCGGTTCTGGGTATTGTCGAAAACATGAGCTATTTTCTTTGCCCGCACTGCGGCGGCCGCACGGAGATTTTCTCGCATGGAGGCGCCCGCGAGGAGGCCGCCAAATTCGGCGTGCCTTTCCTCGGCGAAGTGCCGCTCGATATTGCTATTCGCGAACAATCCGATTCCGGGCATCCGGTCGTAGCAGGCGATCTTGAGAGTCAATACGCCAAGATCTACCTGGCCATTGCTGGCCAGGTCAAAGCCAGCCTCGAAAAAGGCCATGCCCGCGCCGCGCCGAAGATCACGATCGAAT
>CAYTRB010000343.1:0-2864 GCA_964440215.1 uncultured Methylocapsa sp. | reverse complement strand
TGCGCAAGGCACAGCCCTATGAATGCTACGAGGAGATGGATTTCGACATTCCGGTTGGGCGGCACGGCGACAATTACGACCGGCAAGTCATACGCATGGAAGAGATGCGCCAGTCGGTCAAAATTATGGAGCAATGCGTCGATAAGCTTTCCGGGCCCACAGGCAAGGGGCCAGTCAGCGCCAAGGATGGCAAAGTGGTGCCGCCAACTCGCGCCGAAATGAAGCGTTCGATGGAGGCGCTGATCCATCACTTCAAGCTTTATACCGAAGGTTTCCATGTGCCGGCCGGCGAAGTCTATGGCGCGGTCGAGGCGCCGAAGGGAGAATTCGGCGTCTATCTCGTCTCGGATGGCACCGATAAGCCCTATCGCTGCAAGATCCGAGCGCCGGGCTTCGCGCATCTCTCCGCGATGGATTTCCTCTGCCGCAAATCGATGCTCGCCGATGTGAGCGCGATTTTGGGTTCGATCGATATCGTCTTCGGCGAGGTGGACCGGTGATGCCGCCGGCCGCCGCCGCGCGGAAGCCACGGACATTTTTCATGGAGCGAGCCGCTCCCCTGGCCATGACATCGGAGAGTTGAACCCATGTCCGTTCGCCGTCTTGCCGAGCAACAACCGGAATTCTTCGCCTTCACGCCCGAGAACGAGGAAAGATGCGCGGAAATCCTCAAGAAATATCCGGAAGGCCGGGAGGCGTCCGCGGTGATCTCGCTGTTGTGGCTGGCGCAGAAGCAAAACAATTATTGGCTGCCGAGACCCGCGATCGAAAAGGTCGCGGAAAAGCTCGGCATGCCTTTTATCCGGGTGCTCGAAATCGCGACTTTCTACACGATGTTCAATCTCGCCCCGGTTGGCCGGTTCCATATCCAGATGTGCGGCACGACGCCTTGCTTGCTTGCCGGTTCCGATGCGATCAAAACCATTCTCCTTCAGCGGATTGGCGGGCAAGGTCAAGTCACGGCGGACGGCGCTTTCTCATGGGTCGAAGTCGAATGCCTGGGCGCGTGCTGCAATGCCCCGATGGTTCAGATCAACGAGGATTATTACGAGGATCTGACGCCGGAGAATTTCACCGCGTTGCTCGATGATCTTGCCGCTGGCCGTCCCGTCAGGATTGGTTCGCAGCAAGGCCGCGTCACCTCCGAGCCAGCGGGCAGGCTTACCACTTTGACCTCCCTCTATGGCGCCGATGGCCGCAGCGGTCCGATGAGCGCGCCTGATCCGAATCAATCGTAAGGTCATAAGAGATGCTTGAAGACAAGGATCGAATCTTCACCAATCTCTACGGCTTCGGCGATTGGCGCCTGAAGGGCGCCATCGCGCGCGGCGCGTGGGACAATACGAAGAAATTGATCGACAAGGGCCAGGAGTGGATCATCAACGAGATGAAGGCCTCGGGATTGCGCGGGCGCGGCGGCGCCGGTTTCCCGACCGGCCTCAAATGGTCCTTCATGCCGAAGCCGGATCCGGCGCGGCCCTCCTATCTCGTCGTCAATGCCGATGAGTCTGAGCCCGGCACCTGCAAGGACCGGGAAATCATGCGCAACGATCCGCAGCTTTTGATCGAGGGCTGTTTTATCGCGTGCTTCGCGATGCAGGCGCATGCCTGCTACATTTATATTCGCGGCGAATATATCCTGGAAGGCCGCCGCCTCGAGGCCGCGATCGCCGAGGCCTATGCGGCGAAGCTTGTCGGCCAGAACAACGTGCACGGCTGGCCGTTTGACATTTATGTTCATCATGGCGCCGGTGCTTACATCTGCGGCGAGGAAACGGCACTTTTGGAATCGCTTGAAGGCAAGAAAGGCATGCCCCGCCTGAAGCCGCCATTCCCCGCCAACATGGGTCTTTATGGCCGTCCGACGACGGTCAACAATGTGGAATCGATTGCGGTTGCGCCGGATATTCTCCGCCGGGGTGCGGCTTGGTTCGCGGGTTTCGGCGCGAAGAACAATGCGGGCACCAAGCTTTTCTGCATTTCCGGCCATGTCAACAAACCGTGCAACGTCGAAGAAGCCATGTCGATTCCGTTCCGCGAATTGATCGAGCGTCATTGCGGCGGTGTCCGCGGCGGCTTCGACAATCTTCTCGCGGTGATCCCCGGCGGTTCCTCGGTGCCTTGCGTGCCGGCCCATCAAATCCTCGACGCGGCGATGGATTTCGACACTTTGCGCGATTTGAAATCCGGTCTCGGCACGGCGGCCGTCATCGTGATGGACAAATCGACCGATATCGTGCGGGCGATCGCGCGGCTGAGCTATTTCTATAAGCATGAGAGCTGCGGCCAATGCACGCCTTGCCGCGAAGGCACGGGCTGGCTTTGGCGCGTGGTGTCCCGGATGGCGGAAGGCCGCGCCCAAAAGCGCGAGATCGACATGCTGCTCGAAGTCACCACGCAAATCGAGGGCCATACGATTTGCGCGCTTGGCGATGCGGCGGCGTGGCCGGTGCAAGGTCTGATCCGCCATTTCCGGCCGGAGATCGAGCGGCGCATTGATCTCTATTCCGCCAATCCGCATTCGGAGCCGGTCAAGGATTTTGGTGTCGCGGCGGAGTAGGATCGGATGGCGGCGGAGCCTGACAATGGCGTTCTTGTCTATCTGCGGCGCAGCGACGAAAAAAGCAGATCGCGTGGTTGATGACCTGCGCGATCTTAAGGTTCGCATCCCGAACCTTGAAGAAGGGCAGGCCGGTATTCACCGCCGGTTGGATCGCGTTGTAACACGGCTGGACCGTATCGAGCGGCGGCTCGATCTCGTCGAACCGCCGCATTGAGGGCAGGGCATGAGTAAACTCATCGTGGATGGCGTCGAAGTCGACGTTCCGCCGGAATATACGCTTCTCCAGGCCTGCGAGGAGGCG
>CAYTRB010000342.1:0-2913 GCA_964440215.1 uncultured Methylocapsa sp. | reverse complement strand
GAAACGCCAAGATGCGCGGTGGCGCGGAGCGTCTCCAGTTTTGTGGCTTCCTCGACTTCACGGTTTTCGACCAGACGCAGCCCTTCCCGCATGACTTCGCTGGCGTTTTGATAACGTCCGCTTTGCACCAAGGCCTCGATAAGGGTCTCTTGGCGTTCGGTCAGGACAACATTGCGTGTCGGCATCGAGCTACCTCCATTTATGACGATATTAGCATGTTATGGCATATTATGCCAATAGCTTGGACGTGGCTGCGCATGCCACAAGCGGCGTTGCCAGCAAGTCGGCATCCTGAATTGCCGGCAAGTAGGCAACAAGGCAAGACGGCAATGCGGCAATATGGCAATTTGCCAGCGGACGACGAGCTTTAAGGCTAGCCCATAGAGGCGAATCTTGTTAGCTTTGCTGGCAAGTCGGCAACAAGTATTGCCGTATTGCTGGCAATATGGCAACTCGGCAATGGAGGCTAGATGTTTACCGTCGCGATTTTGAGCCAAAAGGGCGGCACCGGAAAAACCACCATGGCGTTGCATTTGGCCGTGGGGGCTGAGAAGGCGGGACAATTGGCGGCTGTTATTGATCTTGACCCGCAAGCTAGCGCTGCGGGGTGGAAAGATAGCCGCCAAGCTGAAACTCCGGTCGTTGTTTCAGTTCCGGCAACACGCTTGCCACAAGCTTTGGAGGCGGCGCGGGCAGGGGGAGCTGATCTAGCCTTGATCGACAGCGCCCCGCATTCGGGCGATGTCGCATTGGCCGCCGCCGAGGCCGCCGACCTAATTTTGGTGCCGTGCCGCGCGGGCATCCTCGATTTGCGCGCCATCGGAGCTACGGCACGGATCGTAAAGCTCGCCGGCAAGCGGGCATTCGTCGTGCTGAACGCAATGCCGCCACGCGCCCCGAATGTGCTGGCCGATGCGCGTGCAGCCGTTGCGGTTCATGGGCTCGAAGTGTCACCAGTGAGCTTGCAGCAGCGCGCACCCTTTGCTCACGCCCTGACGGCGGGGCAAACGGCCCATGAATACGAGCCAGACGGGAAAGCAGCCGAGGAGGTCACACAGCTTTACGCGTGGCTTTGGAACGAACTATCGAATTCCATTGCCTAATTGCTGAGTTGCTGGCAATCTGGCAATGTGGCAACAAGGCAAAGAGGCAGCGCATGAGCGGTAAGCGTCCAAGTCTGGCAGAAAGCATGAGGCAAGCGGCAACCGGCGATGCGCCTGCTTCTTCGCCAGCACCGACACCAGCAACCAAGCCGCCAGAGCGATCACCCGCCGCAGCATCCGCCGAACCAGCGCCACGGCCAGCGGGATTCTTTGCAGCGACGCGCGCGGGGAAGAAAAAAGTCACCGCCTCGCTCGATCCCGCCGCACACAAGCAGCTCAAAGGGTTGGCTGTGGAAAAAGACGGGACTACGGAAGCCCTGCTTACGGAGGCGATCAACGACCTCTTTAAGAAATACGGCAAGCCGGAGATTGCACCGAGGAAACCATGACACGGCGAAACCCCGCCAAGCCCGACGCGCCTAAGCCGAAGACGTGGAAAGACGAGGTAAGGGCGCAAAATGAGCGCGTCGAGCGGCTATGCGTCGAACTTGGGATCGACCAAGCCGAGCTATTTTTGCGGGCGCGGGAGAGGCTTAGATTTTGTTGCCAGCAGATTAGAAACCGCCGGAAGGAATGACCGCCCAAGCCCCAAATTTGCCCGCAGAGCAGGGCAGGGCGGATTCCGCCACCACCCTAGCGCCCAAGGTTGGCCAGCGAGCCCTGCGCAAGCCTCGGCTGGGCTTGGGGCCGAGAATATGCCGACCTCAGCCAGCCGCCGAAAGAGTGATGACCACCGGAACCAACAAAAACGAGCAAAGCGCCATGAGCGAGCCCCCCGATCCCGTCCAAAACTTTCTTAAAGCCAGCAAGGATTATTCCGACGCTTTGCACGAGTCTTGCAAAGACAGCAGCGACGATAGCCTGCTGGAAGCAGCGAAAGCTGCGATGAAGGTCGCAGAGAAAGCGCTTCGCAACTCTCGAAACCCCAAGTCGTGATCGGGGGGAATTCATGCGAGCGAAGAAGGTTCATCCGAAAAAGGAGGTGTCGATTGAGAAATTTGTGCAACTCCGCGCGAAAGTTGCCTCTGGTTCCGCTTCTTTTGAAGAACGGGAATTAGCCCGAAGCCGTCTGTCTGAGTTCCGCCAGAGATACCGGAATGGGAATCTATCGACACGGGCGGCGTTGCACTTGGGGTTGATCGACGCCCAAGGGAATGAAACACCCGACTGACAGCGAAGGGAAACAGGATTCCCGCGACGAGAACCTGTTTCCCCAATTGGCGGTAGGGCCGCTCACACTCACTGGCGGGAAGAGTAAGGGGTTTTTGCCTATCCCCATCAGGCATCGAGCGCCGGGATGATGATTCCCAAGGCCGCTTTCGTATGCGCCTCGATTTCATCGAGCACGACTAACCACTGCCCGATCCCATTCTTGACGAGCGGATCGGGCATCGCCTCCCGCCATGCCGTAAGCATCCGGTGGTAGCCGATAAGATCGGCGCGCTGCGCGCAATAGGCCGTCGCCATGCGCGGCTCCACAACGTCTTTGAGGCCTCCCGGCATTTGCGCGATACGCTGCAATGTTTCCACCTGCTTTTCGGTATCCTCACGCATGCGGTGCAGGGCCGGGATGATGTGGGGCAGCCCTTCCACGCGCGGGTGCGTGACCAAGGGGATTTTGTCGCTGCCGTCATCCGTTTTGATTCTCAGAACGTCGTGCGGCTGCTGTTGCACAAGCTCGGCCTTCGGAATGCGGCGCATGAGCCGGGGGAAAAGGTCATGCTTTTTCTCGATGAGCATCCGCATATCCTCTTTCCATCCGTGCTCCATGCCGTCCGGCGGGGGCAGGGGATTATCGTTCAAGCTCATG
>CAYTRB010000341.1:0-2917 GCA_964440215.1 uncultured Methylocapsa sp. | reverse complement strand
GAAACCGGGTTCTTGTTCGCGCTGGCCACTTTTATTTTGATCGAAGCGGTCTCGCGGCTGGCGAGCCACGACACCAGCATTGAGCCGACCCCCATCATCTTTGTGGTTTTGATAGCCTCGATGATCGTGGATTTCGTGCGCTGGCTTACGCTGAGACGGATCGCCGCGGCAACGAAAAGCGAAGCGCTGGCCGCCGACGCGCTGCATTTTTCCAGCGATATCGTCGGCACCGCCTTGGCGCTTTGCGGGATCACCGCCGCGCTTTACGGCTTTCCGCAAGGCGATGCGCTGGCGGCTCTAGGGCTTGCCATTTTCATCGGTGTGGCGGGCCTCAACATTGGCCGGCGCACCGTCAATACGCTCATTGACGCGGCGCCGAAAGGACTGACCGCGCAAATCCGGTCGATCGCGCAAACCGTCCCCGGCGTGATCGCTGTCGAGGCCCTCCGGTTGCGCCCAGCCGGAGCCGAAGTCTTTGGCGATATCGCGATCAATGTCTCGCGCACCTTGCCGCTCGAAAAAGCCGCCGCGATCGAGGCGAATGTGGCGGCGGCGATCACGGCCGCCCATCCCGGAGCCGCGCTTACGGTCTCGGCGCGCCCAATCGCGCTCGACGACGAAACGATTCTCGAACGGATTCTGCTGATCGCGGCCAAGCGCCATGTTCCGGTTCATCATTTCACCATGCAGGAAATCGATGGACGCACGGCGATCAGTTTCGACATCGAGCTCGATAGCAGCATGGCGCACGGCAATGCGCATGAGATCGCCTCCGGACTGGAGCTGGAGATCACCCGCGAACTCGGCTCCGATATCGAAGTCGAGACCCACATCGAGCCGTTGGACGCCCGACAATTGAAGGGCCACCCCGTGGCTGAGGAAATCCGCGGGGAACTCGCCGCTGTCCTCGCCGAAATGTCGGCAACCGGGCCAATCCGCGATGTGCATAGCGTGCGGGTCCGGAAAACGCCAGCGGGGTTGGTCGTCAACTATCATTGCCGGGTGAGCCCGGAGCTGAGCGTCGGGCAAATGCATGAATATGTCGACGAGCTCGACCGGAAAATGCGCGGCGCCTTTCCGGTCATTGTCCGGATTGTCGGCCACGCCGAGCCCTTGCGCGCATGAGTGAAAATTTCGACGTCCCGGCAACGGTCCCGCCTTTTGCCATGCTCGGCGGCTTGCTGCGGTCGCGCCGCTTCGCGGGGCTATTTTGGTGCCAGTTTTTTTCCGTTTTCAACGACAATTTCGTCCGCAACATGCTTGCCATGCTGATCCTTTTCCGGCTCGGCGAAACGCAGGCGGGGCCCCTCATCACGCTCGCGGTTGGCGCCTTCATGGCGCCGTCGCTGCTCCTCTCGGGGCTTGGCGGCGAGATGGCGGATGCGCATGACAAGGCCTGGCTCGCGCGGCGGCTCAAATTCGCTGAGATCCTGGTCCAAGTCATTGCCGCCGCGGGCCTCGTTCTCGCGTCCTTGCCGCTGCTTTATACGGCCCTGTTCGGGCTTGGCGTGATCTCGGCTTTGTTCGGCCCGGTCAAATATGGGATCCTTCCCGATCTTCTCGCCAAACAGGAGTTGATGGCAGGCAACGCGCTTGTCGAGGCGGCAACCTTCATCGCCATTTTTTTGGGACTGATCGCGGGCGGTCTCTCCGCGAAGGGACGCGCGCCGGAAGGCACCGTCCTTCAGCTAATGGTCATCGCCCTCGCCTGTTTCGCGGCCAGTCTTTTTATTCCTCGAGCCGCCCGCGCCGCGCCGGGTCTTCGCGCCAACCGTAATGTCATTGCCTCCACCTTCGCCCTTATTGCCGTGGTGGCGCAAGATGCAGCCCTTTGGACAAGAACCATGGCGGTCTCCTGGTTTTGGATGAGCGGCGCGATCGCCCTCTCGCTGGTGCCGGTCGTCGTCCGCAACAAAACGGGAGGCGGCATCGAGGTCGAGACGGCGGTGAGCGCGCTATTCGCGCTTGGCATCGGGATCGGCTCGATCGCGGCGGCGGTGCTCGCGCATGGGCGCATTTATTTGAAGCCGGTGCCCTATGCTGCTATCGGCATGGCGGCGTTTTTGATCGATCTTGGCGCCGCGACTTTTTTCCTGCCCTTTGCGACTGCGGACGTGGGGCTCACGGAATTCTTTTCATCCTTCGCTGGCGTCCGCATCGGCTTCGATGTCGCGGCGCTCGCCTGCGCGGGCGGCCTTTTCGTCGTGCCCCTGTTCACCGCGATCCAGGCCGACGCGGCCCCGGACCGCCGCGCCAGAATTGTCGGCGGCGTCAATATCCTCAACGCCGCTTTCATCGTTTTCGGCGTGCTCGCGACCGCCTTGCTGCAAAGCAAGACGGTCGGCGTGAGCGAACCGGTGCTGCTCGCGGCGCTTGGCGTTTTGAACCTCGGCGCGGCCTTTTATGTGCAGAAGTCCGCCGTGCGCGGCGCGGCGTGAGCCGCCATTCACTCGCAGCGCAGAGACGCACAAGCGGCACTCTGGAACGTAATGGCGTGCATAGCTGGTGCTTAGGCGGGCGCCTCCACAAATGCCCGGCTTGATACTCTACTCTTCAGAAACGCCCGGATCCTTGCCAGATGCTTTTGTTTGCCGACACGCCCACCCCGGAAATGAGGGGAGGACCGGCGTTCCAGCCTTCATGGCTTGAGCTTTGTTTTTCTTCTCCGTCATAGGGTTGATCATTCACGTTGGCGCACTAGTTTTCTAAGAGAGACGCCTGATCTTGGGCGAAACTTAACGCCCGGAATAGCTATATTTCGCGACGCAAATCAGGGAGATCTTTCGATGCCGATTGGAACCATACTCATGATTGCCGGCCTTATTGCCGCGATCCTCGTACTGGCCATTGGTCTCCGTCCTCCGCCATTATACAGCGATCCGGAACAGCTGCCTAAGCGCAAGGATTTGAACGCCGG
>CAYTRB010000340.1:0-2920 GCA_964440215.1 uncultured Methylocapsa sp. | reverse complement strand
CGGCGCTCGCCACGCAGGCGTCGCCACGTCTTCTCGTCGTGGACATTAGCGGCGTCGAAGACCCGCTCGCGCGCATCGATGAACTCAGCGCAAGGTGCGAGCCAGATGTAAGCGTGTTGGTGGTTGGCGATCGGAACGACATTATTCTTTACCGCCATCTGAAACACGCGGGCGTTGCCGAGTATTACTTTAAGCCCTTGGTCCGCGATATGGTTAAACGGACTTGCAATAGCGCTCTGAGCGGGGGGCATGAAGCATCGACGGATTTACGCGGCGGCAAACTAATCTTCGTGCTGGGCGTGCGCGGCGGCGTTGGAGCTACCACGATCGCGACCAATGCCGCCTGGCGTTTGTCCGAGAAAGGACAGCGCTGGGTCATGCTCGTCGATCTCGACATGCAGAACGGTGACGCGGCGCTCCAACTCGATTCGTCACCGAGCCACGCGCTCCGCGAAGCGTTCGAAAAACCGGAACGCGTCGACAAGCTATTTCTGGAACGCGGAACGATACACGCGAGCCAGCGTCTCGACGTGCTGGCGTCTCTTGAGCCGCCGGGCGAGAGCATGCCGCTGAGTGAAGACGCCGTTCAGTCGCTATTCGAAAAATTGCTGCGTCGGTATCGTTTCATCTTCGTCGACTTGCCGGTGGCAGCTGCGGGTGGGCTACTCCGGGTGCTGCACCAGCCAAGCACCTGCTTATTGGTCAGCAACGCCAGTCTGGCGTCGGCGCGCGAATTGGCACGCTGGCGCGAATGGATCGGACCTAATTCTCCCGAGCGCAGGACACTGCATATACTTAACATGATCGGGGCTGATGGCGGGCTAACGGAAGCGGAATTCATTCGCGTCGCTGGCCAAGCCCCCGACATCTCTATCGCATATGATCGAGGCATTGCGATCGCTTCAAATCTCGGGGTGAAAGCCACACAGAAATGCGATGCGCTAAACCGTGGACTGGCGCAGTTGCTCCGCGACTTGGCGGGGGAGCCGACGGAGGCCTCGCGCTCGATATTCAGGCGGATCTTTGGGTAGACATGGCACAGTTTGGCAAAAAAACCATCGTTGAGACGCCGGCCGCGGAGCCGAAGCCAACGAATCCGCAACGGGTCGAGACGGAAGCGACTGGCGACGCCTTGGTGAAAGCCTCGATGGCGACGATGTCCGAGGCGAAGGACTTCATCCGCGACCAGATTTTCATGCGTATCGAGCCTTTAGTCGCAGTGCGGATCAGCAAGCAGGAGCTGATGGCCTTCGTCTATAAATTGGTAGCCGAGATCGCCAACGACCGAAAAATTCTTTTGAATCAGGATGAGCAGCGCCTTCTCGGCATCAGCATCGTTGACGAAATGGTTGGACTCGGACCGATCGAGCCGCTTCTACGCGACGCGACGGTAGCCGATATCCTCGTCAATGGGCCGCGAATGATCTATGTGGAGCGGCGGGGCAAGCTGCAGCTTACGAAGCTGCAGTTCCGTAGCGACGCGCACGTCCTGCACGTGGCGCAGCGCATCGCGTCGTCGATTGGACGCCGCATCGATGAGTCGAGTCCCATGCTGGACGCAAGATTGGCGGACGGCAGCCGCGTCAATGTGATCATTCCGCCGCTCAGCCTCAAAGGACCATGCCTTTCGATCCGCAAGTTTTCGAAGACTATGATGGACTTCTCGAGCTTTATCGCCAGCGGCACCATCTCGCCGCAGCTCGCAAAAGTGCTCGAGATCGCTGCTCGCTGCCGCTTGAATATCATCATCTCCGGCGGCACCGGCTCTGGTAAAACGACCCTGCTCAACTCTCTTTCGAGCATGATCGACCCGGGCGAGCGCATCATCACCATCGAAGACGCCGCCGAACTCCAACTCCAGCAGGCTCACGTCATCTCATTGGAGACGCGCCCGCCCAATCTCGAAGGGCGTGGTGATATCAACCAGCGGGCTCTGATGGTCAATGCTCTTCGGATGCGGCCCGACCGGATCATCGTGGGGGAGGTTCGCGGACCGGAGGCGTTCGACATGATGCAGGCGATGAACACGGGCCATAATGGCTCCATGTCAACCGTTCATTCCAACTCCGCGCGCGATGCGTTGGGACGTATCGAGAACATGATTTTGATGGGAACCGGCAATTTGCCGATGCGAGCGATTCGTACCCAGATCACCAGCGCGCTCGACCTTGTGGTGCATACCGAGCGCATGCGCGATGGCGTTCGCCGGGTTACCGAGGTCGTGGAGGTTGTCGGGCTGGAAGGGGAGGTGATCACCCTTGGCAATTTGTTCAAATACAAATTCGATGGCGAAAACCCGGATGGCACTCTCCGGGGGAGCTTCGAAGCAACGCAGGTCCGGCCGCATTTTCTTCCGCGAATCGAGTATTTCGGATTTGGTTCCGCGTTTCTGCAAGCACTTGGCGTTCAGGAACAAAAAATCCAGGGTTAACCGCATGCTGTCGTTCGCCGTGCTAGCGCTCGTTCTGCTCCTCTTTGGCGCGGCCGTACTAACAGCGGCGCTCATGATGAGTCGAAGAACGCGCCTACAGATGGAGCAGCGCTTGAACCTTGTCGCGGGCGTCATGGAGACGCGGGTGACGGCCGAAACTCTCGGCGGGTTGCTGAAGGTCCGAAGCAAAAAATTTGATGTGCAAGTGCGGCGTATATTCACGATAGGAATCAAGCGTACCTGGGCAATGCAAATCAGCTCGCTCACGCTCCTTTTGGTGGCCGCCATATCGGCCGGCGGGGCTTGGATTCTGATGTACCATTTCTTCGATCTTTCATTATTGCTCTCGACCGCCGTAAGCTTACTTGCGTCGTTCGTCGTGCCGCGCTTTCTTCTCTCCCGGCAGCAGAATCGGACCGAGCGCAAGTTCATAGACATGTTCCCTGACGCGGTCGACACCGTCGCTCGCATGGTCCGGGCAGGTCTGCC
>CAYTRB010000339.1:0-2935 GCA_964440215.1 uncultured Methylocapsa sp. | reverse complement strand
GCCGCGATGATGTATAGCCTGATTGTGACTTGCTTATGCCGCGCTCGGCATAATGAAGAGCGTTTTTAGCTTGGCGGCGCGGCTCGCAGGCGTGGCGAGAGGGACGCGGACTGTTGGGGCCGCGACGGTGAGCTAAAAACGTGTTGGACGGAGCCGCGAGCACGGTGGTGGTGCTATGGGAATTGAAACGCTCCGGCAGGTTCGAGATTCCGGGATCTTCGCCGGAACCGGGGCAAGGGCGGTCGGCCCACGGGGCAGTAGGAGTCGAGATTCGCGTGCATCGAACGATTGGGACGGCTGCGCGGCGCCTTTCTGATGGCTTCCGAAGGCGGAGCGGGCGTGACTTCTCTGCGGCGTGATGGTGCCGAGCGAATTCGATCAGGACATCTGAGAGGGAGAATACGTGCTGTCATGAAGTGTCGATGGATGGTGGACATGGGGTAACTGGCTTTAGGACCTCGATGCAAACCATACGGCCGTTGTGACAAGCGGGGCATTGCCATAGGGAAACCCCCGTGAGCTGTTCGACGTGGTCGTGATAATCTCTCTGGGTTTCGCCCTCCTCTCTAACCTCCGGCTGCTCGGGCTTTGCCATACCCAGGAGTTCACGACAGCGAGCGAGTTTCTCCTTGCGGTAGCGATTGGCAAAAAAACCGTAATATCGAATACGCTGGAAGCCCTCTGGGGGAACATGGGTAAGAAAGCGCCGGATGAATTCATCGGCCGTCAGCGTCATCGTCTTTTGCTGGTCGCCCGCGCGATAATCCTTCCACCGGAAGCACACCTTGCCGTCTTCGATGTCGAGCAGGCGATTGTTGGAAATTGCGACCCGATGTGTGTAACGCCCGACGTATTCAAGAACCTGCTGTGGCCCGGCGAAAGGTGATTTGGCGTAGACCACCCAATTGGTTCGGCGAATAGGATCCAGATACCGCCGGAACGCACTCGGTTCCCGGAGCGGCTGCAGCGATGAGAAGAACTTCAGCTCTCCAGCATTGAAGGCCTTTTCCAGGGCCGCCAGAAACAGCCGACGGAACAGCATCGAGAGGACCCGTACCGGCAAGAAGAAGCCGGGGCGGCATGAGATCCACTGGGCGCCGTCCGGTGAAAGTCCGCCACCAGGCACAACGCAATGGAGGTGGGGGTGGAAAGACAGATTTTGTCCCCAGCTGTGCATGACGGCAAAGAAGCCAATGTCTGCGCCCAAATGCCTGGGATCGACCGCGATCGTTTGCAGGGTTTCGGCAGTCGCGTGGAAGAGAATGTTGTACACCGTTGCCTTGTTCTGAAAGGCGATCGCGGCGATTTCTTGCGGCACGGTAAAAACGACGTGGAAGTATTGGGTATCGAGCAATTCGGCTTGGCGATCTTCCAGCCACTGGGCTCGGGCGAGAGATTGACATTTTGGACAATTTCGGTCGCGGCACGAATTATAAGAGATCCGCTGATCGCCGCAATTGTCGCATTGTTCGACATGACCACCAAGCGCTGCTGTTCGACACCGCTCGATTGCGGTCATGGCGGAACGCTGCGCGGTGGACAGCGAGCCCCCGCGCATCGCTCGATAGTCGTCACCATAACGGCGGAACACATCCGCCACCTCCAGCCCCGAACGGCCCATTGAACCGGCGCTCAGAAATGTCTCGGCGCCGGACGGGGTGGTTCTAGGGGAACGGGATGCGGCAGTAGTTCGAGGGGACTGGTCGTCGCGCAGACTTTACTGGTAGCGATGCGCAGGTATTGCGCTGTAGTCGCCAGACTGCGATGCCCGAGCAGCAACTGAATGGTCCGGACGTCGGTGCCAGATTCAAGTAGATGGACTGCGAAGGCATGGCGCAGAGAATGGGGTGTGACCGGTTTGGTCAGACCGGACCGACGGTGCGCCGAGTGACAGGCGTCGCCCACGGCGTCGCGGGTCAACGGGCGACCGGGGATATCCCCGGGGAACAGCCACTCCTTCGGCCGCACGATCCGCCAATAATCGATCAGCGTCTCTAATAACTTAGGCGAGAGCATCACATAGCGGTCCTTTTGCCCTTTCCCCTGTTCGACCCGGATGACCATCCGCTGTCGATCAATCGCATTGGGCTTCAGGTGAACGGCTTCGGAGATGCGCAAGCCAGCTGCATAGCAGGCCGTCAGAATGGTACGGTGCTTGACGCTCTCGACGCAGCCAAGAAACAGCAGAACTTCTTCCGGGCTGAGAACAATGGGAAGCTTCTTCGGCGCCTTGGGCGAGGGGATGATCTCGTCGAAGATCCAATCCCTCTTGAGGGTAACACCATAAAGAAAACGAAGCGCCGAAACGCAAACATGGATCGAACTCGGCGAAAGTTTCTTCTCATTTGTCAAATAGACTTGGTATGAGCGGATATCCTCCGGCAGCAAAAGAGCCGGTGATCTTTCAAAATATCGAGCGAATGATGAAACTTGCTGCAGATATGATGATTGCGTATTCGGTGAGAAATTACGGACCTGCATATCCTCTGTCATGCGTTGCCGAAGCAAGGTCATTGGAGTGCTCCTTTATCAGATGGGTCGTGCTGCAAGCAGCAGGACCATCGTGGCGCACTCGAAACCGCTTATAAAGCCAGAGCGGACCGGGACTCAAATCAACGGAGGCAGCTCAGGTCGCCCGTGCGGGGCTCCAATCCCGCAGAGCGGGTTCGTCCAAGACGCATGATGCCGATGTCCGGATTATGCCGCGCCGGATGTGAGGGTTTCCAGAATCAGGGACATTCCGGCGCGGCGACGCGGCATAGTCAAAGGGATTCGAGGAATGCGAGCAGCATGTCGTCTGGCCGGTATCGTCCGGGACTGGACGCCGGAGCCGTGATTAGTGCGAGCGCCTTTTCCTTGAGACGGAGATCGGCGTGCATATAGACCTGCGTGGTTTCAATGGATTCATGCCCAAGCCAGAGCGCGATGACTGATT
>CAYTRB010000338.1:0-2962 GCA_964440215.1 uncultured Methylocapsa sp. | reverse complement strand
AGATCAACGCCAACCCCCAGCGCCCCAAATCGACGGATGCTACCAAGTTCAGATGGCGTCGCTCCATCCCGTAGAGCGAGCTTTGCAAATTCCCAATCACTCCTGAATTCAATATCGGGAAGCGCCCAGGCGACCGCGATCCCAAGTTTTCCCGCCCGGAGGAGCACCATGTCGCGATCGAACCTCGCGAATTCACCCCGAAGCTCTTGTGGGATGTCGACAAACGCCGTCGCCGCATCGCTCCGCCGAATCAGCGCAATGCGATATGAGTTCTCATCTCCCCAAAAAACGCTCACGACCACTGTATCGCCCGAAGACTTTAGTGCGCCTGGCCCGAACCTCATTTTCTCGCGCCCGATCATGACCGCCATCTCCTTCCTTTCCCTCAACGAAACAAATCGTTCCGATGATCCTGTGCGAACGGCAATACGAACAATGCCTTGATCCCGAAGACCTTGGTCAATTCACCGGCCAACAATTTCCGAAGATCATCGTCGCCGCGGATAGTCACCGTTTGACGATCCCTCAATATACTGAGGACAGCCTTTCCCTTGTCACCCAATTCTCAGTATAATGCTGCGCCAGACTCCCATCGCGGATAACGATCAGATTCTCCGCGTTGTACTGCTGCGCCGAGCGCGTGAAGTTGAAGCTGCCAGTGATCACAGACACCCCGTCAATGATAATGACCTTCGAATGCGCGATCGATGGCTGCTCGTCGATCAACGTTCGGATTCCGGCATTCGCCAGAAACGTCGCGCCGCTATAGCGTTCGCTCCGCTGGCTCTTATCTAGAATCACCTGGACACTCACTCCCCGCTGCTTCGCACTCACAAGAGCCTTCGCGATCGGCATCGACGTAAATGAATAAGCCTGCACCAGGATCACGCCGCGGGCTTCATTGATTTCCGCTACGATGACTCCCTCGCAATCCTCGCCCGGAACGAAGCACACCGTGTAATTTGCGTCCGCCTCAAAACGGGACGTCACCGGGGTGTCATCCCAGTTCGCATCTCCTGTTATTTTTGTGGTTGGCGGCTTCGACGCTACACGAACCTGCGGCGTGCCGTCAGCCGCATATGTCCGCTCGGCGCTGTTGACAGAGCCTCTTCTCCCGCTATCGCCTGGCACCCGTGGTGTTCCGGCTCCTAAAGGGCTTTCCTGGGCCGCCGCTGCAGATGGGCCCAGTCGAAAGAGGCTCGACAGGCCGCCAGGGGCTTCAATTATAACGAGGCCACTGACCCCAACAAAGACCAAACAGACCATCAGTCCTTTGAGACCTATCACGGTTCGTATCCGCCGCATTTCCTCTCTCCAATTCACCTCACCTCTCACCACCCGAGTGGAAAACATCCCTCAACCTTGCGCGAACGGGCAGTGTGTTACTCCATGACAATTTGTGCCGATGAGAATTAACCACAAAACACGATGCGCCAAACAATACGCGGCAACAAAAATGTTGCCGCGTATTGTTAAGGTATTTCGAGATTATTCGAGATAGGCACCGTGAATTTGAGTCGCGATCGTGCCATCAGACATCTCAACAGGCGTACATGTTCGTTTTTGCTTCACCATACGGCCGTCCTTGCCGACGACCATGCCGAACGGTACAAGAACATCTTTCCTGATCCACGCCTTCGCTTTATTCATTCTGACAATTTTGATAAAACCATCAACTTCATCCTCCGGCCACGCCACAAACACCGTGGTAACTTGATATCCTAATACTTTCGATCCTTCCGTCGGTGATTGAAACACAGGGAACCCCGAAAACCCTGGTTGCCCTGGTTTGGGTGGGACCGACCCCGGCGCCCAATCATCCCCGAACTCCTTATCCGTCTTTAAACCCATGCAAATATAACCATCCAACGGCTTAACTACGGTCCTTTGTTGGGCAACAGCCCAACTACCTCCTACAATGCACATTGGAACCAACACGAAGAGCTTAATCGCTGATTTTCTCATGTCACAATCTCCAAGTTAACTCGCGGCCGAAGCAGATTGAGAACCCGCGCTACCTAATTTATTCAGAATAGTTTGTTGAAACGCCCCGACAGTCGTTGAAGGAGATATTGAGTTTGCGGATAACAACTTCGATGGCACATACTGCCCAATCGGATCCCCCGAAGCCGCTCCCGCAAGAGCCGTCCCGTAAGTTGGCCCAAACTCATAATAATCACGGACTTGCGCATTTGTTGGATTTGAAATCCCCGCGTTTTCTAACGCGGCTACTCCATCTGCAACATATTGCGCGGCGGCATACGCTTGATTCCCCGGATCCATCTTGCCGGCCACACTCGTGTCAATTTGTAAATTCGGGTTCGCAGCCGATACTTCCTGCATCATTTGTTGATATGTTCCGTCAGACATCTGGAAGATTCCACTGATCGTTCCCCCAGACGCTGGAGCTCCCGCATTATTTGTACAGCCGCTCTCCATCACACAAACCGACGCTAATGCCGTTGGCGATATCCCCGCCGCTGCAGCAGCCTCTTCAGCCTGCTGCGCCCAGCTCTGCGCCATCATCGTTGCAAGAGGATCGCACCCGGAACAAGTGGTTCCGGAACCCGTGCCCCCGCTCGGGTCACTCGTTGCCCCAGTTGTTGCTCCTCCTGTTCCTGCCCCGAGCGAGGTTGATCCTGCCGGATAGCTGAATTGCGGGGCTCCGGTCTCTTGGAACACCGGGACGACAGTGGTCGGCAGGCCGTTCTGAATAACGGGCGCCGGATCCCCGGCCAGCGCCACCCCGCCCAACACAGCGAGAATCGGTACTGCCAAATGAATAGGCAGCGAACGTTCGTGCAACTTCCCAGCTCTTGAACGCCACCACCCGCCTACCCCGCCACAAATCTTTTTGCGGCGGGACCGAAATAGATCAGTACACATGGGACCTCCTTGATTAGAAGGTCCCCAGCTTCCGGCAGGTCCGCGCGAATGGCGCTCCCGGTCAAAAAAATAATTG
>CAYTRB010000337.1:0-2967 GCA_964440215.1 uncultured Methylocapsa sp. | reverse complement strand
TCCGATTAATGCGCCAACGGTCACCGCGGAAACGGCCTCTGCCCCGCCGGCGGATGCAACACCGGCGCCCCCGAACGTCCCTCTGCCGAGCGACGCCGTGAGCACCCCGGGAGAGCCACCGGCCAATTCAATCCAATCGAAACCTGCTTGACTGTCATTGGGCGCGTGAGAACCGGCCACCAATGGGCGCGTTAAAACCGGCCAGTCCATAGATGTGATTGGTTCCTTATCCTCTTTCAGCGTGTGTTCCGCAAGTCGTTTACGGACGCTCGGAAGCAGATGTTTGTCCAGCCGAGCCGGTGGGCGCGTTTGGCCGGTTTTGAGTGACGATTGGCCCGTCTTCTTCCTTCGAAGGCTTTTCTTCCCCAGCCTGCCTTCGCAAGCGGTAGCTCCGGCCGGTGATTTGGATGATCTCTGCCTGCGCGAGCAGCCGATCAAGAATGGCCGTGGCAGCGGGGACGTCGCCCACGAGTTTGCCCCAGTCTTCCAGCGGCCGATTCGATGTCATCATGGTGCTTTTGAGCTCGTGGCGCCGCATGATGATCTCGAACAAGAACTCGCCCGATCGCTTCGGCAATTGCTTGATCCCCATGTCATCGAGGATCAGCAGGTCGGGCTTCAGGTAACGGGCCATCACCTTGTCATGCCCTTCGAAGGCCTCGTCGTGCAACAGGTCGCGCACGGCGTCGAAGATCGAGCGATACAACACGCTGAACCCGGCTCTCACCAGCGTGAGCCCGATCGCCTGGCACAAGTGACTCTTCCCAACTCCGGGCGGCCCGACCAACAACGCATTGCGTCGCTGGCGGACGAACGCGCCTGCCGCCAGATCGAAGAACTGCTTCCGCTTGATCGTTCGGTTGAAGTCCCAGTCGAAGTCCTCCAGCGTCCTTTGTTCGCGGAAGTTGGCCGACTTCGTCTGCCGGGCGATCTGCCGCTCGTGACGCACGGTCAACTCATCTTGTAGGACCAGTTCCAGGAACTCGGCCGGGTCGAGCCGATTGGCTCGCGCCTCCTGGAGTCGAAGCTCCAAGGATTGAGCCAAGCCGCTCATGTGGAGTTTTTTCAAGGCGTCAGCCAGTGTCGTGTTCATCGGAGTGTCGCTCCCGTCGGAATTGGAGAAGAGAAGTCAACGAGTAATCGGCCAGCGGCCGGATGATCGGATGTTCTTGCAGGAACTCGAACTGCTGCTGCTCCTGGCCGGCCTGCCGCTTCAGCAGCTGCCGGATGGTCCGCAGTCGGTGGGCGCCGTGCGCCAGCGCCCGTTGACAGGCGTGTTCCAGTGAAGCGGTCGCATGCTTGCCCGCGAGGGCCTTCAGTCCCACCAGCACGCGCACCGCTTCGATGCCTCGGATCTGAGTCGTGGCCTCGGCCCATTGCCGCGTGTGAGGGCCGATCGCCGCGATCTGCCTCAAGAGGGCGTCCGTTCCGCGCTCCACGGCTGAGATTTTCTCCCGAGGGATGTGCTCAGCCGCCGTGCGGAACCGGCCCGGTTCGGCTTTGGCGTGGACAGCGACTTGTTCGAACCGGTCGTTGAAGATCCGGACCAGGCGGGCGTCCCAGCGGACCCACAGTCGGCGGCCCACGTATTCCGGCGGCGCCGAGTAGTACGCCTTGTCGACCTCGAGGTGACCATCGCGATGAACGGCCCGATACGCTTCGTGGAAGAAGGGGAAGCGGTCCGCTGGCAAGGGCAACAGCGCGACCCGTTCACTCTCCTGGAACATTCGGCCGACCTGCCGCTTCGTCGTTCCGTGGATGCGTGTGTCGGCAACCGTCTCTTCCCACCCTAAAAGGAATTGGTTTTCCTCTGCGAGGCTCCGGAACACGCGTCCTTTGAGGGCGTTGTTCTTGGCGTAGCCAATTCCCCGCTCGATCTTCCCTTTATGCCGAGGTGTGTACGGCTTCGTGGGCAGGAACGCCGCACCATAGTGCGCGGCGAACGACTGGAGCTTGGGATGCACCTCGGGGTCGTACCAGTCAGCCTGAGCGACCGCGGCCTTCAAGTTGTCCAGGACCAAGCGCCGCGGCACGCCGCCGAAGTGATGCAACGCGTTCTCCAGGCATTGCAGAAAGGCTTCGGTCGTTTGCCGCCAGACCGCTTCGCTGTACGCCTTCCGCGAGTGCGAGAGCACGACGCGGAAGACCCACGGCCGGCGACGCCTTCCGTCCGGCGTTAGGACTGGCGCGCCGGTGCCGAAGTCAATCTGGGCCTCCTCGCCAGGTAACGTCTCCAGCCGACGCATCGGCAGATCGTGGGGAGCCGTCAGTCGAGTGACGTAACGGCGGACACTCCAGTATTTTCCCTCGAAGCCCTCTTCGACGAGATCCTGGAAGATACGGACGGCCGACAGACCCGCTTCCACCTTGGCGGCAATCGTCTCCCGGAACTGCTCGCACTGACTTGCCGGTCCCGGCGTCGACGCTCTCTTCACCTCTCCCGGCCGGGTCGATTCCTCAGGAGACCCGGTGGGCGCGTTTGGCCGGTTTTGCCTCGCCGCAGTCCTCAGATGCTCGGCCACGGTCTCCCGATGAACACCCAGAAGCCGGGCAATCTTCCGGTTCGAGTGTCCCGATCGGTGCAGGGCCAGAATCGCCTGAATCGTCGCCATCGTGAGTCGGTTCGCCACCTTGCGTCTCCTCCAGCGGCAAATCGCTGAAGGCTACGCCGACGAACACCCTTCCTCATCAATGGCCGGTTTTCACGCGCCCCTCACTGGCCGGTTTTACGCGCCCCATGACAGCTCTGCGAGTGTCAAAAGGAGCCGCAGGCCGAGCAGCCGCCGGAAGAAGCGCCGCAAGCCGAGCAGCCGGAAACGATCGCGCCGCCGGCACACGAGCCCGAGCCCGAAGTCCCGGCCGCCGCAAGCGTCGTTGCGGACGCCGATGCCGACGCCTCGCTTACGGCCCAGCAGCGGTTCGTCGAAGAGCAACGCACGACGGCAGAAGCGCTGCTGCAGGGAATCT
>CAYTRB010000336.1:0-2970 GCA_964440215.1 uncultured Methylocapsa sp. | reverse complement strand
ACCGGCTTGCCGTCCTTCCAGATCGATTGATGCACATGCATGCCGGAGCCATTGTCGCCAAACACCGGCTTCGGCATGAAAGTCGCTGTCTTGCCATAGCTTTGCGCGACCTGATGGATGCAATATTTGTAGATTTGCAGGTGGTCGGCCATCGTCGTCAGCGGCCCAAACTTCAGGCCAAGCTCATGCTGTGCTGAGGCCACCTCATGGTGGTGCTTTTCAACCTTGGCGCCCATGCTTGCCATTGCGGCGAGCATTTCGCCGCGCATGTCCTGCGCCGAATCCTGCGGCGGCACCGGAAAATAGCCGCCCTTCGTGCGGATCCGGTGACCAAGATTGCCTCCTTCGTAGGCAGTATCACTGTTAGAAGGCAATTCGGACGAATCGAGAACGAACCCCGTATTGTAGGGGTCGACCTTGAAGCGGACGTCATCGAAAACGAAAAACTCGGCCTCTGGGCCAAAATAGACGGTATCGCCGATCCCGAGCGATGCGGCATAGGCCTCGGCCTTCTTGGCGATGCCGCGCGGATCGCGGTTATAGGGCTCCCCGGTCGTGGGCTCGAGAACATCGCAAATGATCGAAAGAGTGGGCGCCGCGAAAAAAGGATCGAGCGTCGCCGATGCCGGATCGGGCATGAGGTTCATGTCGGATTCATTGATTGCCTTCCAGCCAGCGATCGACGAGCCGTCGAACATTTGGCCTTCGGCGAAGGTTTCTTCTTCGATCAGCGAAATGTCAAACGTCACATGCTGCCACTTGCCGCGCGGATCGGTAAAGCGGAAGTCGGCATATTTTACGTCATGGTCCTTTATATACTTAAGCACATCCTTGGCGGTCTTCATTGGCGTACCCTCTCTGCGTTGGGTTTATCGTTATGGGCGAGGAAGGGGAATGTTGCGCGATTTCGCGGCCAGATGGGTGATCAAATCGCGTCCGTTCCGGTTTCACCGGTGCGGATGCGGATCGCGTTCTCCACATGCGAGATAAAGATTTTCCCGTCTCCAATCCGTCCCGTTTGCGCGGCTTTGCGGATCGCATCAGCGGCGAGAGCGGCGTTGGCTTCGGATACCACAACTTCGATTTTAACCTTGGGGAGGAAATCGACGATATATTCCGCTCCACGATAGAGTTCCGTGTGGCCCTTTTGGCGGCCAAAGCCCTTCACTTCCGTGACGGTGATCCCCGAAACCCCGGCCTCGCGAAGCGCCTCTTTCACTTCATCGAGCTTGAAGGGTTTGATGATCGCCTCGATTTTCTTCATTGGCATGTTTTTTGGACTTTTTTTCCGTATTGCTTCGGTGATCGAGAAGGAAACCGCGCGAGCGGCACCAGCATGGGCTCATAGCATTTGCCAAGCAAACCTGCCAAGGAAAACTCATCAAGCACCGCCCGAGGACCCGCTCTTGCCGTCCCATGGTCGGCCGTGCCGCATATCGAAAGCCAACACCACAAGCTTGAAAAGGGACGACTTGGGAAATTTGCCCCTTGCGGTCCGGTCCGGGCGTGCACCGGCGTAAAGTGCTATGGCGAACCTTTGGACTGACCCGCGAAATTCAGGCGCGCCTAAAAATTAGGCACGCTAGCTCCGCATTCCGGCCGGGGTGTAATTCACTGTCGAAAAACAGGATAACGAGGATTGTTCGTTGGGACGGTGCTCCAACGCGCGGAATGAACAAGCCGCCTCGCAGCGGCATGAAAACCCCTCCTTTGATGGGAAATATTTGTTCGGTCGTTGCCGCAGGTATTATTCGCAGCGGCAAGGCCTATGGCCGGACTTGCCACAAGCCCGGCCTACTCCATTTACTTAGCCTAGGCTATTTAAGCGGGAGTTCTTTGCATTCTTCGATGACCGTGTACTTTGTGTCAGGCGGATTTGTTTTCACAAAGAGCATGCCCTCGGAAACGCTTTCTATGTTGCCGCGCTCGTTGGTCCCCGTATCATACGCAAATTGGAAATTGAGGGCATCGGCTTCCGGGCCGCCGGTAGGGTTGTTTGTGGCGAGGGGAACAAGAGCAAAGCCGGCGTCGTCAACTTTCTCGCCCTTCGGGATAGTGGCCGCCTTAATGTACTTCACGCCCATTGCCTTTCCGAATCTCGGATCCGGATTCACAAACCGGCGATTCCAAGCATAAACGTTTCCTTTTCTTTGTTCAGCGTTGGACTGGTTTATATAAAAGCGCTCTGGATCGAAATTGAACAGATCATTATACTTTGTATTATCAACGGATTCGATTTTGAAGACAGCAAATCCCTCGTCAGGTTTCGCTTTCTGTTCGGTACCATTCAGGTCCAAGTAACTTCTGCATATGCCGACCTGGTGATAGGTAATCGTCGTAGGAGCGCTTGTACTCCGGCCACATCCAGACAGCGCGACCGACCCCGCGATAAGCAATGGGACGGACAACAAACATTTGTTCGGCGTTTTCATAGTGCCTCTTTCTCTTGGTGAGTTGGTTGACTGGGCAGGAACTGCCGCACCGTTTCCTCCGTGCCCGTTCGCGGGCGCTCATGGGAAATGACCGTCTAGAACGAAACGGTCAACTCAGCGCGGGTAAAACAAATGTGATCGAGACACTCATCGCAGGATTTGAAGACGCCTCGTAAGAGTGAACTACTCAGGTATCGATCAATATTGGTGTATAGTCTTAACCTCGATCGTTCGGAGTGCTGGATGCAGAAGTGCAACGCACCGCTCACGCAACACATATTCGCGTAAACAGTCAATCGCATAGAATATCAAATAGCCCGGCTATTTGGTCGGAGTGGCGGGATTCGAACCCGCGACCCCTAGTCCCCCAGACTAGTGCGCTAACCGGGCTGCGCTACACTCCGACGCTGGCCCTTATAGAGAAAGCCACACTCAGGCGCAACGCTGCACGAATGGGCGGCGAGCCGCGCACGCCGGGGAAGCGGACGCTGAGCATTGCGGCATCATCCACTCGACACGGAAGCGCTCAAAATCTAAG
>CAYTRB010000335.1:0-2989 GCA_964440215.1 uncultured Methylocapsa sp. | reverse complement strand
GGCGAGCGAGTTGGGGGAAACGTTCGTAGCCGACCGTTTGTAGCGCCGCACGAGTGTAAAAACGCCTCAAATTGCGCCGGATCGGGCTGCAAAGGGGCTGCTTCAGGACCTCTCCCGAAGCTCATGCGAGGTCAGGAGCTTGGCGGGAAATGGCAAATACAAGCACCAAGCCACTGACGATCTTCAATCCGCCGTCGTTCTCACACGTTCTGCCAAGAGTTTTGCACAAATCCTAGAGCTTTGATCTAAAACTCCTTTTTTGTGCGGAAATGACGTGCAAAAGTAGGGCATTTTTTTTTACCCACTTTTGCTCTATAATTGCCCTTATGAAACGCGACGAGATCATAAATAAGCTGAAGGAGTGCGAGGCCGACTTGCGGGCGCGGGGCGTTGCCCATGCCGCGCTGTTCGGTTCCGTCGCGCGTGGCGACGCGCGACCCGACAGCGACATCGACATCATGGTGGAGATCGCGCCGGAGGCGGATGTCGGGCTGTGGCAGTATGCCGGTATTGTCCGTTATCTCGAAGACCTATTCCCCGTGCCCGTGGATGTGGCGAACCACGAAGGCTTGAAGTCCCGTGTCCGGCCTAGCGCCGAGCGTGACGCCATCTATGCTTTCTGAAAAAGCCATCTTGGCGTTGTTCGATATTCGCGACAATATCCTTGCCGCACAGCTCTTCACGGCGGGATTGTCATTCGACAAATTCCGCGACTCACAACTTCATTTTTACGCTGTCACACGTGCGCTTGAGATCATATCCGAAGCAAGCAAGCGTTTGCCCGACGAGGTGCGCGAGAGGCATCCCGAATTGCCATGGCAGGACATGAGGGACGCCGGAAACGCGTATCGGCACGGCTATGACAATGTTGTCGAGTCCATTGTTTGGAAGACCGTGCAGGAATATCTACCGCCGCTGTTAGCGGTCGCCCTCGCTGAAATCACCGCGCTCGACACCGCTAAATGAATTACGGCCACGCGCGAGTCTCGACCGATGGCCAGAGCGTTGACGCTCAGGTCAAGGAGCCTCGCGCCGCCGGAACCGAGAAGTTCTTTCGAGAGACGGCAAGCGCCGCGAGAGCCGACTGCGCCAAATTGCGCCGCGCCCTCGACCAGCTCGATAAGGATGGCGTGCTGATGGTGACGTACCTTGACCGGCTTGCCCGCTCGACCCGCGACCTGTTGAACACGCTTGCCGCAATCACCCGCAAGGGCGCGGGCTTTCGTTCCTTGCATGTGCATGCGGACAAAAATGTTCATTCAAAGCGACCTACCGCCAATCGCTGCAATTGCACTGGTCTCGCCGACTGGTCCGCACTTTGCGTGGCCGCGCTATCGAGATGATCCCTGAGCAAAGCCGCTGCTTCCTCATAAGCGCGAGTAATGCACTCGAACGCGCGGCGCTCAGCCGTCGGTCTCGGCTCTTGTCCGTCATATTGAATAATCGCCGCGCGCTCCTCCCAAGCGTCCCAAAGGTCATCAGTAAATTTGGCAAGAACCCTGCGCCAGTCCGAAGGGATGGCGTGTCTTTCTTCCGCTACAATCGTTTTGAAGGTCACGGTCGCGCCCCCGCGTCAAAGCAGGTGTTCTTATTATGTTCTCATCGTCTTGTCAATCCTTGAGCCGACTCGAGTTCTGTAATTCCGGCTATCCGGTGGGTTCATCCTCAATCTCTGTTGCAGTGAAATCCGATTTTCATCCGTTAACGCTTTGAAAATTTGTAAATATATGGAGAAAGACGTCCGGGAAAAACATGTCGCGCAAAAATCGTGAGACTGGACCATCTTTCCTATCTACAAGAGCCGTCCGCAGGAAGATTGGATCCCAATCGAGAGATTGCCGCGACCAGCAAAGGAGCGACCCATGTGCCAGGCAAATGAGACTAGTTACCATGTGCCTTTCAATTCGGATTCAAGCCTGACAAATGGCTTGCACGTTCTCGCGGCCCTGGGCCGGCGGTTCGCCGCACCGGTTTCAGTTCGACACCGGGTCGGTCGGCATCCTGGTGCCCCGGCACAGGCTCGGCCCGGATTACCAGGATTTTGATCGTTCCCAGGACACGGAGTTCAAGTACGCCAGCAGCGGTAAGGTCTACTGGGGCCAGTGGGTTAAAGTACTGGTCGTCCACGGTGTACCCGCGACTTGGGACGGCACGGGCGATTACCCTGTCGCCCAGGTCGAAGTCTTCGCAGTGGACAGACCTGCGGGATTCGATGGTGGCATCTCGGCATCGGCTTTGCTATTGACGGACTGGCCGATGGCGGTCCAGCCCGGAATCCGCTGCTCCATCTGACCTACCAGGGGGCGAATCTGAGCCACGGCTACATCGTCAGCTCTCAGGCCATCAAGGCTGGCTTGACCTCGCTCAACACGGCTGGTTTTGCATTCGTCGGGCTCAACTGGAATGCCGCCGGGAAGGACTGGATGCAACCGGTAGGACGGCTCGGCTTGCCGGGCGATTTCAGCGTCGATCTGCCCTTCTTGATGGATACCGGCATCAACCAGATGCTGCTGTGGCTGCACGTGAACGAGCGCCCTAGCGCTTTGACAAACTATTCCCAATTCCCCAACGGTATAGAGGTGAGCATCGCTGTGCCGCCGGCAGATGGGGTGGCTGAGCCGGCATTGCAATACTCGTTCGTCACCGGAGACACAAGCCAGCCTATGGCACCTGTGCAGGTCGAATGGCGTGACGGCAACGGCATCAATACGGGACGAAATGTTCTGGCGGGCGCCGACTATCTCTATGACGCGGCTGGAGGCCGCATCGGGTTCCGCGTTCCTCAAGAGTAGCCATCGCGAAGCTTTAGAGTGGCTGTCGAAATAAGTCGCGGCTGATCGGCGTCGGGGGCGCGTCGCTCGGACTCATTGTGTGACGGGACTGGCAAATTAACTGGGACGTCATGCGGCTTTGAGCAGTGGCGGGATTGGTGGGAGGATCTGCGCGCCGGGCAATGCCGGCATCTGTGTATCGTGACATGCGTTGTTTC
>CAYTRB010000334.1:0-3002 GCA_964440215.1 uncultured Methylocapsa sp. | reverse complement strand
GCAGGCCGGGACGGAGGAACGGCCTCCTGGCACGAACAGAGGAACTGGACCTAAGAAGCAAGCGATGACGTAGCACCGGATTCTGTTTTCCGCCGAGGTCTGCGAGAGGATGAGAAGAGATGGAGGACCGGTCTTCCCGGCGTATGCGAAAACTGGTGACCCAAATGGCCCACTTGAGGCCTGGCCGGTAATGAGAACGCATGCGCGCTGATATCCATGGTGGCCCGGAGCATACGCTCCAAACTGAGGCCGGATACATTGATGCAAGACCGAAAAGCCGACAGATCGACTAAACCTCTTGCGACGCACGGCCGGACCATACAATTGGGTCAATTGCCGCCGCCGAGCTTCGTGGCCGGCGGCGACAGGTGCTCCTCAATAAGCGGACGCCGCTGCCGGGGGAGGCATGAACCGTCTCAACGGCTCCGCTCCAGCACGGTGAACAGGCTCGGCTCGCTGTAGCGCTCGCCGGCATCGCGCGCGCGCCGACGCCACACCGAGCCGCCCACCGAGCCGCCGCCACACCGAGCCGCCACCCGATGCGCAAGGCCACCCGCCCAGGGCCGGCCCGCGCCCGTGGCGCGCCCGGAACCCACATGGGCCCGAAACAAAAGCGTTTCTGCCCGCCGGCCGGACCCGCAGCCGCGGGACGCCGGCGCCGAGCTAGGCCGAAGTTGCCCCCCGTCGAAAGCGCGAACCATTGATCGGCCTAACGAATTTCAAATTCGCGGGTGGCCGGACTGGCTACACTTTGACGCCGAGGTCGAGCAGCTGGAAGGCGCGGTCCTGGACGGGGGTGAGTTGCGGATAGAGGACGAAGCTCGCCTCCGGGGCGCCGTTGATGGCCATGACATTGCGGGTCACGGTGGCGAGGTCGGCGAGGAGGGAGCGGAAGCTGTGGACCGGCAGGCCGTCGTCGGTGCAGCGGTTGCGGGCCTTGCGCTGGGCGGCCTCGGAGCGCTCCGCCTTGGCGACGACGGAGGGCCGTGCGGCGTCGGCCGCGGCCTTGTCGTGATCGTCGAACAGAATCGGTTTGAGCTTTTGGCGCATGTGCCATTCGACGTAATAGGCCAGCATGCATAAGAACACGTGGGCCCGTACGCGGTCGGCGCGGCGATGATAGATCGGCCGCACCTCGAGATCGACCGTCTTGAGGCTGCGGAAGGCGCGTTCGGCGGTCGAGAGCTGTTTGTAGGCGGTGACCGTCGCGGTTTGATCGAGCGCCGCTTCGGCGACAGTGGTGCGCACCACATAGACGCCGTCGAGTGCCGCTTCGGCGTTGATTTTGGCGGTGTTGCGCGCAAAGGTGAAACGGTCGTCAGTGATATTCAAATCAAAATGTTTGGCCATTTTGTATTTGTCGATGACGCGGCCGATCGCGAGCGCAATCTTGTCCCTGCCGCGCAGCGGCTTTTTGGCGCGATGAACGCGGGCCGCAATGGCGGCGAGTTTCTTTTCGGTAGCAACCAGCAGGTCTTCGCGCTTGCGGGCGCGCTCGTCCGCCAGCAGCGGATTGCGGCAGGCGACGAGGCGCTCGCCCGGATAATCCGGCGACGTGATGGTGGCGAGATCGCGCTCGTCAAACAAGGACAGTTGCAGGCTGCCGGCCTCTGCGAGGCCGCGGATCGCTGGCGCCCGCAGCGTGGTGATCCAGTCGAGCCCGGCGGGCTTGAGAACCTCCTCGATCCGCGCCTCGGTGATCATGCCGCGATCGCCGACCAGCACGACGCGCTCCAGCGCAAACCGCTCCTTGAGTTTTTTGACCTGATTGGCGAGCGTTGCCGGATCGGCGACATTACCGTCGAAAACCTCGATCGCCACCGGGCAGCCGTCCTTGGTGCACAACAGGCCGAACACGATTTGCAGTTTGCCGGACTTGCCGTCGCGGTTATGGCCGAATTTGGCGAGTTCGCAGGTCCGCCCTTCGAAATAGGTTGAACTCACGTCGTAGAGCACCAGCGTGCCATCGCTGAGATGGCGTCGGGCCAGCGCGGTTTCGATGCGCTCCTGCTGGGCGAGGAGCCAATCGAGCGCGTCGTAGAGTTCCTGCTCGTCGACCTTGCCGAGCGCCAGCACGGTGCCGAGCGAAGAGGTCGCAGTGGTGCCGTCGAGCAGCCGCGCGGTGGTGAGCTTGGAGGCCGGATCGAGCAGCCGGACCACCACCAGGGCGGTGACGAGCGCCACCATGCGCGCTCTCTGTCGTTGGCCCTGCGCCAGCAGATCGTCGAGGCCGAGCTTGCGCAGCATGCCGAGCGCGGCCGCGACATGGCCGTGGGGCAGGCTACGCATGAGCTTGAGGTCCGGCGCATACTCGTCGCGCAACAGCCGGCGTAGCGCTTCGATCTTGCCCGCCGGCCAGTGCGTGATGTTGGCCAGCGTGCGCTTCTTGACCTTGCCGTCCTCGCGATAAGTCTCCCGCAGCAGAAAAGCCGGTGGCGATGTCCGATTCGGAATCCGATCAACGTGCATGACTCGCGTGAATCATGCCGATTCAGCCAAGTCAAGCAAAAAATGACATTTACTTGGGTACAAATAGCGCGTCTGCAAACCGTTTCGATTCTCTATCAATGACTTACGCCAAAAATGCCCGGCAACTTCCGTCTAGGGAGGGGCGCCCAAAAGTTGGGCATTCGCTACATAAGGTCTGACGGTGAGAAATGCTGGGTTGATATTGCCGCCGTTGGTTAGTGCGTGCGCTGAATAGAAGGCCGCACCGGTACGACCGGATGCAGCGACGGATCTCGGGTGAAGTAGGTCCCGACCTCGCAGGGGGCTGGGGGAGAGGCCAGGACCGGGCTCCTATGGCTAAGAGCATCGAAAGCGTGCCCGTTTAACCCGACAGATGCTTGCCCGAGATTGTTGCCGTCGGCTCGTTCTTGCGCATCAAGACGCCAGTGGAGCGACGCGCCGTGGCCATCGGAACGAAGGGCTGCTAATCCTTTGGCGTTGATGCGACGCTCCGAACGGCATCTGTGAGGTGGTCCCGGTTGTCTGAACAGATT
>CAYTRB010000333.1:0-3003 GCA_964440215.1 uncultured Methylocapsa sp. | reverse complement strand
CGCCGGTTTTTTCTTGGACGGGCTTTTACATTGGCGGCTATGGCGGTGGCGAGGTAACCCATACCTCGTATAATACGCTCATTGGGCCTCCATTCACCGCCTTTTCCCATTTGACGCCCGCGGACATAGCAGCCGTCGATACCGAGGGGAGCCAGACGCTTAACAAACCTGGCTTCACCGTCGGCGCCGAGCTCGGATACAATTGGCAAGTTGGTTTGTTCGTTTTTGGCTTTGAAACCGATATTGGCGGTCTGACGGCCTCGTCGCGCACCGTGAGCAATGGGTTTATCAACGGAACGAGGGAACCTGCGACCTCGTTTTTCCCGTCCACATTGTCTCAGCGCGTGAATGATGGGCTTTACGGAACCGTACGCGGAAGGTTAGGCGTCACGTTCGACCGGCTCCTCATCTACGCGACGGGGGGGCTCGCTTATACGGCCGGAAACTATGGGTTCACTTATTTCGATACTCTCACTCCTTCCGGAGGCGGCGTGGCCGCGCCCAACAAACTCGGCTATGTAGTGGGCGGCGGCCTCGAATATGCGATCACGGACAATTGGAGTGTAAAGGGCGAGTTTCTCTATTCGCAGTTCGGCAAGGATTCGGCCACGGGGGAGATCATCAATTTCACACACCCAGCCTTCACGAATACATTTGCCACATCGTCGAGGGTTCAGGAATACGCCGGGCGTGTTGGCCTGAACTACCGGTTTAACTGGCCTTCTCCGGCGCCAGTGGTCGCGAAATATTGATAATTGCGGCTCGCCAATCGTCCTTCAAGTTCAACGCGAACCCGGCCCTAACGGCCGGGTTTTTATATGTGCCCGTGCGCCAATAGAGCGATGTGGCGGAGCGCGGGCGAACGCAATCCCTGCGACGAAATACGAACGTCAGATTCGAGGGACTATAGTCGCGCGCGGATTCTGCTGCCGTTTTCGACGGCTTTTGCGGAGGACAGAAAGATAAAGAGAGGGTTCTTCCTCAATCTCTGTTGTAGTGAATGCTGAGGAGTCGATCGAATACGCCCGGCGTCTGACGCGCGAAGAAGGGATCCTCTCCGGCATTTCGAGTGGAGCCGCCGTCGCCGCGGCCGCCCTAAAATTAATCGATTTGACTTTTATTCTATAAACATTATGGACTAACTCCCCACCTTTATATTTCGACGGGTCTCAAAGGGGAGCATTATGCCTGACGCATACGTCATTCAGATCGGCGGTCGCACGGCCGGCATCGTCGCTAGAGACGGGCTCGATCTCCGTTTCAATTTTTTCGCGGCTTCACACGATTTCAACGTACTGGAGTGCCGGAGCTTCCCAGATCCCTTGACGGCCGAACGCGCGGCGCGCCATCTCGCGAAATATGGAAGTCTACCGCGCCGAGTCGAGAGCCTGACGATCCCATCCAAGCGGGCGGTCCGGCGTGCAAACGGGGCTGCGAGCCCCGGAAGTCGGTCGGCGAAGATCCGACGATCACACTGATCGTTCCGGCATCGTCAGCGGGTGAGCCGCGCATGGACGTACACCGGTGCCCCTAGAGCGGAGAGATCTCGAAGCGTTCGTAGATACGAGCTGTGACGGGAGTTCGATTTTGTGCCACACACAGGACAAGCAGCTTGGTCCCGGCTATCGAATGCCACGAGCCAGCCCGGCTCTGCTCGCTCACGGACATACGTCAGATTCGGCGCGGGTGCCCAAAATGCTAACGTTTTCATCCCGTTTGATGCCGCCTATCAACACACGATGCAAGCTGGGCGAGTTTGCACCGAGTGTGAATCAGACCCTTCCAAGATGCTACCTGACACCCACCAAGCTGATCAAAAGCGACTTGGACCCCGTTCGAATCCCCCCTTTCCGCCTATGCGCATTGATTTTATTGGATTTTCTTTGATTTTACCGGCGGGTCCCATGTTTGTACCCATGTCGGCCATTCGTCTTGCCGAGCCCGGCGGCAAGCTCGTGAGCTGAAGGCATTCCGGTTCAAGTGCAGCATTTACCCCGGGGCAAAAATCGCCGCATGTCGTTCGAGCGGAGTTTCGCGGCCCAAACGCAAAACGGCCCTCGCCCTTCCATCCGGGGTCGAAGGCCGTTCCGTAAGCCGAGCGGGAGGTAACTCGTCAATGTTTATAGTATTACTGGATTGTGCCGGGATTTGCAAACGGGGCGCGGGGTTGCGAAGAGCCCTAACCGAGTTTTCTCCCCGGTGAATGCGCCAGGCTCACATCTCCCTGGCAACGGGGTTAGAGTGCAAACAGCCTCTCATAGAAGTCGTCCCGGCTTATTGCGGGAACATACCAGCCCTTCGTAGCAGGACTTTGTTGCATGGAAACTTTGCGAGGCGTGTCTTGACGTCGAGGCGGCTTCGATCATGCTATTCGAGTGAATATCGCACGCCCGAGTTGGTTCATCCGGTTGAGGGACTTGATGGCAATTGCAACTTCAGTCGCACGACGAGTATCGTGGCGTGATTTCAAAGTGTCTGTCAGCAGCGGATGCAATCAGCTTTCACTGCAACAGAGATTGAGGAAGAACCCACCCCCAACTTTGAGACGGTCTCTTATCCGATATTTCCCCTCCGTTGTCATCTTAACGACTCCCAACCGTCATATATCGCCGCTTAACAACCCTGTCCGCAGCCGGTTCTGCGCGCGTAAGCGAACGCGCCGCGGCGAGTCAATAAGGGCACACACTAGGCTGTTACGATCGATTTGCACCGACTGTGGCGTGAATACAACAGTTTCCTTATTGACTTTATAGAGTTAGTAAAGCAAATTTTTCGTAACGGGCGTAAACTTGGCAGGCAATTGCTGCACGCGCCACATGACTCACAAGGATCTGGATGGGGTCCTTGCCTTGGGATTTGACATGAAACTGCTCAAAGGGCTTCTTCTGGGTTCGGCCGCGAGCTTGGGTGTCATCACCCAGGTGCTGGGCGCCCGTGCCGCCGATCTACCGGAACGCCAGGCGGCGCCGATCGAATATGTCCGCATTTGCGACGCCTATGGCG
>CAYTRB010000332.1:0-3026 GCA_964440215.1 uncultured Methylocapsa sp. | reverse complement strand
ACAGCGTCGCCTTCACGACCGCGGCCGCCCTCGTGCACGAGCTCATGGAAGCGCGTGACGAGCGCCGCCTGCGTGCTCTGCAAAAGCACCTCAGCATGGTCAAGCTGCTGATCGTCGATGAGTTGGGCTATGTGCCGTTCACGGCGGTCGGCTCCGAACTGCTCTTCGAGGTGTTCAGTCAGCGCTATGAACGCGGCGCCACGCTGGTCACCAGCAACCTGCCATTCGATGAATGGACTTCCATATTCGGTTCGGAACGGCTCACCGGCGCCTTACTCGACCGGCTCACTCATCATGTCCATATCCTGGAGATGAATGGCGAAAGCTACCGCCTCGCCACCAGCAAGAAGGCGCAACGGCGACCGGCCCAGGGGCAAAGCCAAAACACCAAAACACAAAACGAAGGAGACCTCACCACCAAAACATGAATCGGCATGGAAGCACGAAATTAACCGGGGCTTCATAGCCCCTTTTCTCTTAACCAGATCGGTACACTTTCACGCCGCTATTTGGCACAATTTGTCTCCGCCATTGACACTTTAAATGACAAAATTTCGTTTTTCGTGGCCAAATCGTAGATGTGAAGATTTCTATCGGGTTGTTTTCCAACGATGATTCTGTGACCTGCCAAAATGTTGAAGATGGTACTTTCCGAAAAGGATTCATCGAAAACCGGCCAATTATCCCTCGTAGCGTCAAAAATCTGCTTCGATTGGGATTCGCTCCAAACCTGCACACGATTGGAAAGATTCGCCAATATCAGCCCCTGCTCCGAGCGAAGGTCCGCATCCGATGGTTCATCCGATGGTTGAGCGACCGTGAACGAAAAAATCTGTTTGGAGCTGCATGTGTCAGGCATGAGGATCGCGACCGTCCCATCGTCCATAGCGTAGGCAATCATCCCATTGTCCGTCCAAATGACATTACCAACGACGTAGTTGGTGTCGCATTTATTCAAATTCGAGCCGTCAGCGACGCGCCACAGCGAGATGCTCTTTTTGTAACCCAGTGCCACTGCCTCCCCGTCGGCAGAGAGAGCCGCAGCATAGACCGAGGAGGGCAGACCCGCCGGCTTGATGGAGCGAAGCGTACCGGCATCCAAAATGTCATAGTTAGATTTCGAGTTGATATAGACGAGGCGGCGCCCGTCGCCGCTCGCATCGAGCCGCGCAGGTGGCAGGTCCAGCTGAATGTGATTGGTCGCCGTCAGCGTTGCTGCATCCCATACCGTGATGCTCGACTTAGAGCTTGTCACGATGATCTTTCCGTTTCCGCTGAACGTTGCCGGGCTACCCAGTTTTTCGCCCTCGTCGGTTACTGCGTGCAGCAACATTGCGGGGTCGCTTGACCAGATATAAAGGTCGCCACCGTCGGTGAGTGTGATGATTTTCTTTCCATCGACTGAGCTACATAGTAATCTGTGGCCATTCGCCACGTACAAATCTGCACGGTCGACCGCAAAATTCGCCCCGGTGTGTCCTTCGGTCGGATACTCCCATAGCGTGATCTTCGGTCCGTCGGTACTGACAAGAATTCCGTTGGGAAGAAACCCCTCAGCGTCGCCTTCAAGCTGTTGGATCGGAGCAGCACGACCCACGTTCCACACCATGCGGCCGTCGTCGCCGTCCGTTACCAAGATATTGTCGGTGCCACTGAGCTGGAAGTCGAATGTGCGCGCTTGGCTTGTTTTCAACGGCGGCTGCGAGACCGCGCCGGTCTTGCTGCTTCGGAACTGAATACCGTCGTAATCCTGAGTAAGAACCGTCCTATCGTCATAGCTCATCGCCAGCCCCAGTATCTGGTCGGCCTGCCGCCACTTCGCGAGAACCGTCGCCTTGGTTCCATCCATAACGGTGACCGTCCGGTCGTCGCTGACGATCACAAACTGCTGGCCACTCGGCGACAGCGCAAACCTGTCGACTTTCCCCGTTACGCGAACGACCTTACCAGTATCGAGACTGAAGATGCTCACGTCCGAGCAGTACACAAACAACCGCGTTCCGGTTGGATCGAAAACGAACCGCTCGTTCTTATCACTGCACGTGCCGGCGACACCTCGCAAAGTCTTGTGCGTTTGAAAATTCCACGCAAAGTAGCTGCCATCTTTGCGCTGAAATACGAGGATCGGGCGTGCCGGATCGGCGAAGACAGCCGTGACGGGACCAAAGGAACCTGGCAGGTTTGCATTGCCGGTAACACGGGCGCCGGCGTCGACGTTCCAGAACGAGGCATACACGTCCCCCTTGTGTGTAGCGAAAACTATATCCGGACGTAATAGTGGTGAAGTCCGCCGAGAATCGCTCTGGAATTGACGGTTCCAATCCGCTGAACCATGCGAGAAAGCGGCGCGTCTTTATTTAACGACCGATGAGTTCTCATTTCGTTGTAATAATGGGCGTAGCATCGCAGGATCCGACGCAGATGCGCCTCACCAAAGACAATGAGGTGGTCCACGCATTCACGGCGGATCGACCCGATCAACCGTTCGGCGAAAGCATTCTGCCACGGTGAAGCGGGCGCAATAGGCTTGTCTCGGATGCCCATGGCGCGCAGCCGACGCTTAACGATGGCGCCGAAGAGGCCATCCCGATCGCGGATGAGATAACGCGGAGCCTCGTTCCAGGGGAACGCCTCTGTAATCTGACGCGCAATCCATTCCGCCGTCGGATGCCGTGTGACGTTGATCCAGACGAGGGCCCTGCGATCGAGCCGGACGATGACGAAGACATAGAGCAGGGCGAAGCTGAGGGTCGGGACGACAAACAAATCCATCGCCGCGATTTGCGGGGCATGATTATGTAGAAAAGCGCCCCACCCCTGGCTCGGCGGTCCCCATCGCCTGACCATGTATTTGGCGACGCTGGATTGAGAAACCTCAAATCCGAGTTTGAGCAATTCCCCGTGGATGCGGGGCGCGCCCCACAGCGGGTTCTCGACGCTCATATGCCGGATCAATCCACGCAGTTCCGCGTGTATCTGCGGCCGTCCCCCTTGCTCCCCTGATTTCCAACGCCAATAACGACGAA
>CAYTRB010000331.1:0-3031 GCA_964440215.1 uncultured Methylocapsa sp. | reverse complement strand
GACCTGTTCATCCCTATCGAATGCCATGGCAATTCTCCTCTGATGGATGGCGAGGAACCAGGCTTGGTTTCGGCTCGCCCCATATTGTAGATCACGGAATTCCTTATAGTCCGACAAAAAGAATTGAGCGATCGCTGCCCTATGCCGCGGCAAAGCTCGGACAGTTCCGCGTTGACCATATCTATCGTGAGTCACTCGACATCCTATTCGACCGCCACGGCCTACCGGATATTTTCTCGGATGGGCGCCAGGGCGATGGTCCGGCTAAAAAAGCCATCGTCGATCTCGTCAAAACAACCACGGACAAGGCTAGCCCAAACTTCGTTCCGCCCGAAGCGCGCATCGCAACCTTCGATCAGGATGGCACAACCTGGGTCGAGCATCCGATTTACACCTAGGTTGTCTATTGTCTTGAGCTGGTTCCAACCGTGGTGAAAACGCGGCCGGAGCTCAAAAACGTCGAGCCGTTCAAGACGGTGCTCTCCGGCGATCGCGAGGCGATCGCGAAGCGGTATTGAAGGATATCAAGGCCATTGCATTCGATGTCCAGGGTACGTGCGTTGATTTCTATCAGCCACTTCTGCGCGTCGGGAATAAAATAATCGAGGCTCCTGCTGGCGAAAACGTGAACTCATAAAATGGTTCGGCGAGCATGTCCTTCAAATAATGCTGAACGGCGATGGCGACGGTGACGTGCGGATTGAAATTCTTGCCGCTTGCTTTCGGAACAAACGTCGCGACGTAGTCGATTGTCGGCTTGTTGATGCCAGGCTCTTCGGGCGTCGTAACGAACGCCGCAGCGGTCCCAATTTTCGCCGTGAAAGGGGCGACCGCGTCGATCAAACTTTGCTGCAGCTTGAGCAAATCGTCAGTCGGCTTAATGACAATGCCGGCAAGGCCAATGTCCTTCCAGGGAATGTAGTAGTATTTGAGAGCCTTCAATTTCCAGTCGGCAGCCTTCGATTTAGTCAGGATCGCGCCAGCCGCCGTATAGACTTTGTCAAGGTCCGCCGTGCGAACATAGCGCTGCAGAATCGAAATGTGTGGATGGTGTGTTTCGCCAAGTGAGAAGCCCTTCCGAAAGACCTTGAGCAGACGAGCGTTGACGGCTTCCGCATGCTCGATCATTGCAGGGTCCGGCTCAAGCGCGATGTCGATGGCTGTGACCGGGTTTTGCTCGGCCCGAGACGTCGCTGCAAAACCGAGCAGCGATGCCAAGCCGAGTAGTGATGCTAAGGCAATGCCGAGTGCGTTTAAGACCTTCAGGTTTCGAAACATGCGATTCTCCTGATCGTGAGAAACCCGGAAGCTCTGCCGCCTAATGCAAAAGAGCATGCCTGGCCCCGAAATCAGGAAGCCCGGCCGGCAGGATACCCACCTCTGGCCGTCCAAGGAAATGCCCGCCGCCCGGAACGATCATGTGGACGTGCGGGTGGTGGGTGAGCGCCGATCCCCAGGTGTGTAGCACGGTGGGGCACAAAGGTAACGGCGGTCGAGAGCTCAGCGACTCGTCACGAAGCCGTGATGATTCTGATCCAGTCGCAACCTCGCTCTAGGTGGAACTTTTCTAGCCTTGGAGCGATGGGAGGTAGCGAGGCCGAGCCAGGCCTCGCAGAGCGCTCTGCTTGAGCGCAAGCCGCTGACCCTGCCCCTCAGATCATGGGCAGCTGCTGGCCAGTATTCGTCACACTTGGCATGCGGTTTGCGTGTTGATTTCTGGCTTGGTTACTCTCCCAGGCTTGGATGATCGGAGGATAGCCGATGAGGTTTTTCGCTAGGCTTGAGAAGCTTTTCGACGAAGGGCTCGGGCCCTGGATCGCCCTCATCGGTGCAGAGCACATGATCTTGGCTTTCATTTATTTGACGCGGGTGCCGGAATGAGGAGACCGGGACATCCGGCGGGTGAAAGTAAAGACGGCCATCGCGGGCAATCGTCGTGCGCCAGAAATCCGCTTCGATAAATATCCACTTGCCCTCTCGCCTGGTTTCTCGAATCCACGGGCCGCCAAACGCGTTGACTTGGGGGCGAAGCCTTTCACGATGGCGAGAGGTCTCGGTTGCTTCACGGGTGCTTCTTTGTCATGAACGCCAGACCGGCGCTCGCGGCCAAGAGCGGCGTCGGCTTCGCGGAATATCCGACGCCGTCGCGCTGGGTGGTCTACAGCAAACGCCCCTTCGGCGGCCCCGAGGCCGTGCTGGCCGCGCTATACCCACCGCGTCGCCATCTCCAACAGCCGCCTGTGTGGCTACGGCGGCGCCGGCGTCGCGTTCAAGTACAAGGATTCCCGCGTCGATGGCCACGCGCGGCAAAAGGTCATGACGCTCGCGACCGACGAGTTCATCCGCCGCTTCCTCATCCATGTCCTGCCAACAGGTTTTCACCGCATTCTCCATTACGGCCTGTTCGCAAGCGGCGCCCGCGCCCACAACATCGCCCACGCGCGCGAGTTGCTCGCCCACAGCGTATTATATCTTCACTTGTAGAGGGCCCCTGTCCGCGGGAATTGATGACTTCGGTGGTGTCAAGGATATGATGCGGCTCCCGCCCTAGTGAGCGGTCAGACCGAGAGCATAGCGAGGAGGCTTTCATGTTTGGTCAATGGATGAAGCTCGCCCTAGACACATCAATGCTGGCCTTGGAGTCTCAGCAAGTAATCGGGTTGCGCTTGTTGAAATTGACTTTGGGCGGCGCTGCGGCCTCGCGTGAGGCAAATCGCATGGTGGCCGAAAAGGTGATCGCATTCGGGGAGGCCGCTGCGAAGGTCGCGACCGGCGGCACAACGCGTTCGGTGGTCAAAGGCTACCGGAAGAAAGTTCGAGCTAATCGCCGTCGTTTGACCAAGTGATAAATGGTTCGCGGGACACCTGCGTATTCCAGGCAGCGATTTGTCGAACTCATCGAGGATGACGCGACAAAGTACAAAAAAATCCGGCAAGCCAATCACAGAACACGACACAGATCACCGAGTTTCACATCGCGCGCGACTTAAAGGCCGCACATCTTCCGCTGCGCGAAGACAATGTCGAGCCG
>CAYTRB010000330.1:0-3036 GCA_964440215.1 uncultured Methylocapsa sp. | reverse complement strand
GCTTGGCCAGATATTGCCCGATGGAAACTGGCATCCGTGATCAACACCAGCCCCTGTTTGGGCGCGAATTGCAGCACAACGATGAGCTCGGCGCACGCCAAACCGAACCACACCAGAAAAAGGCGCCACTGCTCGATGCCAAACATGAACAGTATGACCGCGGCAAGCGTGAAATAGATTTGGAGACCGCTGTCCTGCCCAAGCATCCACACGATGAACAAATGGCCCAACATCATCAATGGCAGCAGCGTGATCGCCGCCGTGTTGTCGCCAAACCGGTGCAATCGCGGGATCATGAGGGCGGTGGCTATGATAATCGCGTTGTAGATGTGAACAACCGCTAACGCTTGAAAGGCATAGACAATATTGGTGACCAAGTGCTGCACGGCATTTGCCGCAATCGCATAGGCGACGACATTGGTGAAGCGCTGGCGTCTGATGACTTGCGGGTCCGACGAAACTATTCCAACCGAGACCAGACGATCGATCCATGCGGGGAATTCGAAACCATGCTTCGGCTGACTACGAACAAGATCGCTTAACCTATTCATCGAACTATCCCAAATCACTTGCGGAGCGCCAACTGTTTTCGTTCGGCAGAACCACGAAGCTTTGCGGCCGCCACGACCCAGGGGGATTCTCATGAACGAGAGCCACATGCTTTATGTCATGGACTTCATCGCTGTCCTCGCGCCCCTGCTCGCCCGCATCCCAACATTCATGCGAGCGCCCGCGCCACCAGCCCCTTCAAAACCTCTTCCAGTTCGACCGTGCCTTTGACCGAACCGGCCTCGCCGCCTTCGAATTCGATCCAGCCCTCGTTGAATCCATCAAGCATTTGTATGCGCGGCATTGGATTCTTCATGCCTTGCGATGCGAATAGGGCTTCCCAACGCTCCCGCGGCACGAGTTCCGCGCGGACGGGTTTGCCGAGCACTTTCGAGAAAGCGAGCGCGATGTCATTCGGCGTGATACGGCGCGGTCCCTCTAGCTCGACGATTCGACGGCCGCTCCAATGGTCCTGAAGGAGCGCCGCCGCGACGCGTCCAATATCCGCCGTGGCAACCATCGGCACTGGCTTGTCGAGCGGCTGCAAGTAGCCCGGGATGACGCCCGTCTCGCGCGCCGCCGCGACATCGAAGGCCGCGTTCTCCATGAACCAGCCGGCCCTCAGAAAAGCGGCCGGTAGCGGCAATTGGCCGAGCACCTGCTCCATGATGCCGAGCTGGTTGAGGAGGCTTGGCTGAGTTGCCTGCGCGCCGATCGTCGATAGACATACAATCTTCGCCGGGCGCGCCACGTCAAGGGCTTGTCTCAGCGCCGCAACGATGGCCCGCGCCTCGGGAAAGCCGGGAGCCGGATCAAAGATCGGCGGGATCAGGACGAACACCCCCTCGGCGCCCGTGAAGGCGGCCGTGAGCGCCCCGGCGTCGTTCATATCGGCGATCGCGACCGCGCAGCCGCGTTCGGCCCAAACCGCGCCCTTGCTTGCGGCGTGCAGCACGGCGCGGACCGGCAGCCTCGCCGCCAGCAATGCGCGAGCGCAAGCGCCGCCAACTTGGCCAGTTATTCCAGTTATGGCATACATCACGGCCTCCCTGCGCTTATGATCCCTACCGGCGAACAGAGTTTCTACCATCATGAACGAGATACATGCGCTTTTTATCATTGGCTTCATCGCCGTGCTCGCGCCGCTGCTCGGCCGCTTGCCGGTGTTTGCCCGCATGCCCGCGGTGGTGTTGGAGCTGCTGCTCGGAATCCTTATCGGCCCGAGCGCTTTGGGCCTCGTCACAAGCCAGGGCGCCATCGGTTTTCTTGGGGAATTCGGCCTGATATTTTTGTTCTTCCAGGCAGGGTTCGAGTTTGACCCGAAAACCATCGGCGCCGCGCCGCTGCGTCTTGGCGCGATGGCCTGGCTCGCGGCTTTCGCCCTGAGCGCGCTGTTCGCAAGCCTTCTCTATGGAATCGGGCTGTTGCATGCGCCCTTGCTCATCGCCCTTGTGCTGCCGACGACCGCCTTCGGCATGCTGCTTCCCATTCTGCATGAAAGCGGCGAACTCGAAACCAACTTTGGCCGATATGTCCTCGGGCTGGCGGTTGCAGGCGAGCTCGGTCCCCTTGTGCTCGCCGCGATCGTTCTCGCGCATCAGCACCATCATTTGCATGAGACGATACTGACCGTCGTTTTTTTTGCCGTCGCGATCAGCGCCATTCTTGCGGCACAACGCATGCGCTCGCGCCGTCTGGTGGTCATCATCACGGGGTGGATGCATGACCGCTCGATTCTGCCGGTGCGGATTGCGCTTCTCATCCTCTTCGGGCTCGTTTCCTTCGCCAATGAGCTCGGCATGGAACTCGTGCTGGGCGCCTATACGGCCGGAATGGTGATCGCGATGCTGGTGCGAGACACCAAAGCAGCGATCCTCCAAAATCGCCTGATGTCGATCGGCTCGGGATTTTTTATACCAGTGTTTTTCATTACAAGCGGCGTCGAATTCGATCTTCCTGGTCTCCTAACAAGTCCGGGAAGTATTGCCCGCCTCATTCTTTTTTGCGCGGGCTTTCTGTTTATCCGCATCGTTCCCGCCCGCTTGTACAAAGGCGTGCTTCTCGACAACGACTTGCTGCCGCTTGCTCTCTTTTCTGCGACCACGCTGCCGCTTGTTGTTGCGGTGACCTATCTCGGCGTGCGAACCGGCGATATGCTGCCCGAGAATGCCCATGCGCTTGTCGGCGCCGCCGTCATCACGGTCGCTGTTTTTCCGGCCTTAGCCCTGATGCTGCGGGCGAAGGGAGAAGGCGCGCAACCTGAAGGCGCCGTGGCGATGGCTGTCAACCGCGCCGCCGATTGGGCTTCCGTGCAGTTTTCCCGCTTCCTCGGCTTTGTCACCAAAAAAACGTCCGGCAAGCGGGAAACCTAAGTCTTGCGCCGCCCGTCTTGAAGTATTATCGGCCCCAAGGCATTTTGGGCCTCGGTCCGGCCCCTGGCCGTTCCGGGCTTCGCGTAATGCTCGCCAGCAACACCGCCACGTTCCC
>CAYTRB010000329.1:0-3101 GCA_964440215.1 uncultured Methylocapsa sp. | reverse complement strand
CGACCTCGCGCCAGTTCGGTCGTGAAGCAGCCGACGGCGCTCTCCTTCGTGGAGGCCGCGTCCATCTGGATGATGTTCGTGACGGCGTCCGACGGAGACAGCCAAGCTCGATCAACTGACCGGCGCGCTGGGCAAGAAGACGACATTCTACGCCGCCGTTCCACTGAAACGCGGCGCGATGCTGGAGGAGATCGCCGACGCAATTATGTTCCTCGATTCGAGCAAGTCGTAGCTCCTCACCGGCTAGATCATCAGGGACAACGGTGGCAAAACCGCAAGCTGAACCAATCTGACCCATAATAGACATGGCGTGGCCTGCTCGGTGATGCGCCGCTCGGTCGTCATCCTTCTCGACCTCCCGGACGCCGCCTATGGCTTCCGCATCACGCTGCCATATGCTATAATTTAAATTCGTTGCCAGCCGTTCGACGACGGATTTTGGGCGAAATTGATTTTTCCCGCTAGACGAGGCGTGACGCCAAAGAACGGAGAGTGGTGATGACACTTGATCCCGTTTTCTTATCGCGCATGCAATGGGTCTGGGTGATGGCCTGGCATATCTTGTTACCGGCATTCACGGTAGGACTTGCCTCCTATATAGCGGCATTGGAGGGTCTTTTCTTCTTTCGGAGGGAAGATATTTGGCTCCGTTTATCTCGCTTTTGGATCCGGATATTCGCGGTATCCTTTGCCATGGGCGTGGTATCGGGCATCGTTATACCATTTCAATTCGGCACAAACTGGTCACGCTTTTCGGATGCCGTTGCTAACGTCGTCTCGCCGATGATGGCGTATGAGGGTTTGATGGCCTTCTTTCTGGAGGCGGCGTTCCTCGGAATACTTCTCTTCGGCCGAAGGTTAGTACCGCGCTGGGCGCATTTTTTCGCTGCGTGCATGGTCGCGATCGGCACACTTTTTTCATCTTTCTGGATCCTTTCGGTCAACAGCTGGATGCAGACGCCGGCTGGCTTCGAGATCGAGGATGACGGCCGTTTCTTCCCAGTCAGCTGGCTGGCGATAGTCTTCAACCCGTCCTTCCCTTATCGCCTCGCGCATAATGTCAGTGGCTTCTATGTGACAACTGGCTTTGTTGTGCTAGGGGTCGGTGCCTATCTTTTTCGGCGTGGTAGCTCCGTTGAGGAAGCTCGACGGATGGTTTTGATGGCGCTGGGGTTCCTCGCGCTGTTCGTTCCGTTGCAGATTGCGCTTGGTGACCTGCATGGCCTCAACACTAGAGACTATCAACCGGCTAAGTTGGCGGCGATCGAAGCTCGGTGGGAGACCACTGCGCCCGTACCTTTTACACTTTTTGCCATCCCAGATCAGCAGGGCGAACGCAATCTCTATGCGATAGATATTCCCTATCTGGGCAGTCTCATTCTTACCCATTCGCTCAACGGCGGGATCAAAGGCCTCAAGCAGTGGCCCCCCGACGAAAGGCCGCCGGTGTGGCCTGTGTTCTTCGCATTTCGCGTTATGGTCGGCATCGGCCTTGTTATGCTGGTGGTGGTGTCTTTGGGGTGGTTCCTGCGGATACGTGGTCAACTATTTGAGACGGGCTGGTTCCTGCGCCTTTGCCAATGGACGGCTCCGCTTGGCTTCGTGGCGGTGCTCGCAGGATGGATCACTACAGAGGTCGGCCGGCAGCCTTGGACCGTGTACGGATTGATGCGCACGGCGCAATCCGTTTCGCCGTCCCTAACAGGGTTCGACGTGCTTTTGTCACTCCTCGCCTATGTTGCGATCTATCTCTTGATGTTCCCAGCGGGACTCGCGGTAATGGCACGCTTAGTGAGGCAGGGCCCGGCCGAGGATGTCGAGACACGCATACCGGTTGAAGGGCTGCGACCTCAGGCACCTTTTATACAGCGGAGTGATTCCCATGGATAGCGGCGTTATTCTCGACCTGGTGCCAATATGGACCGCGATCATTGCGCTTGGGATCTTTTTCTACGTGCTCCTCGATGGCTTCGACCTCGGTGTCGGTATGCTCTACGGCCTGGCAGCGGAGGAGCACCGTACGACGATAATGAACACCATAGCACCCGTATGGGACGGCAACGAGACCTGGCTCATCTTGGGCACAGTCGCACTTCTTGCTGTCTTCCCGTTGGCCTTCGCTATCATTATACCGGCTGTCTACTTCCCAGTGCTCCTGATGCTTTTGGCGTTGGTATTCCGAGGAGTGGCCTTCGAGTTCCAGTTTCGGCAGCCGTGGATTTATCGCTTCTGGTCGAACGGATTTTGCATCGGTTCTGGTGTCGCCACCTTCGCTCAAGGGACGGTGCTCGGAGCGTTTATTCAGGGCTTTAAGGTCGACGGGCGTAACTTTGCCGGTACATCCTGGGACTGGCTGACACCCTTCTCGGTTCTGACCGGCCTCGCCCTTATGTTCGGTTATGGGCTTCTTGGTGCTGGTTGGCTGGTGATCAAAACCGAAGGGGCGCTTCAGGCCTGGGCCCGGCGCGTTGGTCGTATCTGCCTTATTGGCGTGCTCACCGCGATGCTCGTCGTTAGTGTGTGGATGCCATTTTCGACCCCCGATATCGCACAACGTTGGTTCTCCTGGCCTAACCTTGCGTTCCTCGCGCCTGTGCCTATTCTGACAACTGTCATCGCCTTCGCTTCCTGGCGCGCGCTCCTCGGTTGGGGCGGCGATGCCGCGCCCTTTCTCTGCGCCATGGGCCTCTTCTTACTCTCTTATCTTGGGATCGCGATTAGTTTCTGGCCAATGATCGTGCCCGGCCATTTCACGCTGTGGCAGGCGGCCTCTACAGAAGGAACGCAAGCCTTCCTCCTGATTGGCACGCTACTGTTGCTGCCCATCATTCTGATGTACACGACGTGGTCATACTGGGTGTTTCGCGGAAAGACACGGAGCGACATCAGCTATTACTAAAGGCAGCTAATTGGTTCACGGACATGGCCAAGCGACACGTGAGATTCCGCAGCAGCTCTTGAACGGGTGCGGGCGCGGCTGAGCGAGCTCGGTCGGCAAGATCGTCCATAATATTTGTCAGTCCAGAGTTCCTCGGCGAAACGCCGAAATAAGAAGCTTAGCTCACCTGGTCTTCATCGAACTAATTGTTCGACCAATTCGA
>CAYTRB010000328.1:0-3111 GCA_964440215.1 uncultured Methylocapsa sp. | reverse complement strand
TCAGCACCGCGCGTTGAAAATGGCTGACTGTGTGCGCCTCCTGCACCAGTTGCGCTGTCTTGCCGAAGTAGGTATTCGCACCCGTGGCATAGACCAGTGCGCCGATTTCGCCTTGACGAATGATCGAACCGGAAAACACGGCGTCGCCCGACTTGCGCGTGGCAGGTAATGACTCGCCTGTTAGCGCGGACTGATCAACCTCCACGGCGTCGCCTTCGAGCAAGCGTGCATCCGCCGGCACAATGTCGCCCAAGCGCACACGGATGACGTCGCCCGGCACCAAATCACGCGCCGCCGGGTTGATCCACCTGCCATCCCGTTTCACCCTGGCCTTGATCGCGAGCTTGGCCTTCAGAGCAGCGATGGCGTTGCCCGCCTGGTGTTCTTCCCAAAATCCGACAACAGCATTGGCCAGAAGCAGAAGCAGGATGATCCCAAAATCCGGCCAGTGCTGCGCTACCGCCGACAGGATCACCGCCACTTCGATCATCCACGGAATGGGACCCCAAAAATAGGTGAGGAATTTCAGGAACGGATTGGTTTCCTTTTCTTCAATCTCGTTTGGCCCATATTGGATCAGGCGTTTCTGCGCCTCGGCTTGACTGAGGCCATCCGGTGACGAGCCCAATTGTTTCTCCACCTCCGGCATGGACAGTGATTTCAAATCGTCCTTTGCATTGGACGTTGATCCAGGCTTTGATATGGGAGCCTTGAGCCGGTCGGCATTGGGGTTCGTCATGGGTATTCTCTCTGTCTTTGCTATGCCCCCAGGATGGGTGAGTTGCGGGACACCAGTTGTCATTCTCGAGTAATTTTCATCGCGACATTGTATTCGCCGCCCGGTTGCGCCGAGAAATTGGATATTCACATTTCTTTTCGGACCGTATTCAGCCGTTTCGTAACAGCAGGATCGTGCCACCCAACCCGGCCAACAGTCCCAGCCACAGTCCAATGGCGACGCGCGTGGCTTTCACGGCCCGATCTTTCTCCCACCAACTCGCCGGGTGAATGCCCTCCACCAGAAATGTTGCGACGCCGGCAAGGTTCACGCAGATCAGGTTCAGCAGAAACAGTGAGAACGCGCCGATAGCCAGTACGGGATGACCGCCGCCCAGCAGCAGCCCAAACGTCACGAGCGGTGGCAATGATGCCACCGCCACCATCACGCCGATCAACGCCGCCGACACACCCGTCGTGAATGTCAGCGCGCCCGCGCCAGCCCGACGCCAATGCCACTGCGGTGTCGCCCAGCCTCACTCGCGTGCGCGACGCCACTTCGGATAATGCCGGGTCCACGTGCAGCAGCGCGCCGATGATCACCGACAACGCCATCGCCGCCGCAATCCCGGCCAGGGCCATCAGGAGCGCCCGCCGAAGCAGTGACTGCGACAAAACCCAGCGCTCAGCCCATCGACCTTGGTGCCGGAGACGATACCTACCTGTTTCCGTAGACCGCGTTACGCCCAATTCCGACCGCTTTCTCGACGGAACCCCGATTGTCACCCTTGATCCACGTCACCAAAGTGGTTCAGTTTGAATGTCTGTTTAACGCGGCCCTCGGTGCCCTGCAAGGACGCCACAGCAGCCTTCCGGGAAAGCGGTCAATACCCGGCGGAATGGTACCGTTCACGCTGAACCCAGATCGTTGCCGCGGCTGACTCTGAGTAGTTTCCGAGTCTCCCGCCGCTGACTGTCTGCGTCTAGCTAGTCATCGAATACCAGTTGAAACGACCCTACTTGTCCCTACTTGTGCCAATCCTCGTCGGTGTCATCGGAGCTGCTCCAAGCTAACACCCGAGATGATCCTTCAATGTTTCGAAAGCAGCTCAGCCAGCATAAAGGCAGATACCCCTTCAAAATGAATTGGAGTGGAACAATGACAGAGAACCCAACAGTCGTCGAGCAACGAAGGTGGTTTGGTAGTGCTAGCGGAACGCATCCCCCTTCTCGGAATCTGCAGAGATCAATTATTGCTGCTGCGGTCTTACTCATCGTTGTCCTGGTAGCTATCGCTAGTTATCTAGAGAAATGGCTGTGGATGCGGCAGCTCAACTACACCGGAATCTTCTGGACGCTTCTTTCTGTTAAGTGGGCGATGTCTTGCGCCGCCTTTGTCTTCGCCTTTCTGTACCTGTGGATTAATCTTCGTCAAGTTGCCAGGAACAGCTCGGTTTTCCGCGGAGACGGTCGCGCATGGAGGGCGGCATTTCGGTCCAGAGCCGATGCGGACGCGCAGAGCAATGTCAATTTTTCTGCCGGCCTTTTGCAGCTGGTCTTTGTCCTGGTCAGCGCCGGCATCGCCTTATTCATTGCAGCTGGATTCTTCGCCGAATGGGATACTTACCTCCGCTTTCGTTACGGCGGCTCCTTCGGAGTATCCGATCCGCTTTTCAGGGTAGATGTCGGGTTCTATGTTTTTCATCTGCCGTTCTATGTTCTGTTGCAAAGCAGCCTGACGTTTCTGACGATCTTGACGCTTGGAATTGTCCTTATGGCGTACGTATTCTTCGGATTACTGCGCGGGAGCGGGAGTGGAACGATCCAGGCAGGCGCCAGCGCCACTTCGCATCTTTCCGTTCTTCTCCTCCTTTTGGTTGCCAATTTGGGGTGGGGGTTCTACCTCGGTCACTATCAACTTCTCTATTCCACACTGGGTGTAGTCTATGGAGCCGGTTATACAGCGGATCATGTAACCAGGAGTGCCCTGTGGATCATGGTCGGCGTCTCGGCGGTGGCGTGTGCGCTGCTCGCGCTCAATGTCTTCCGCCCCAGCTTCAAAGCGCTGGCCGTCGGAACGGGCGCGTATGTGGCCGTGTGGTTCATAGGGTTATCTCTGCTTCCCTTCTTCTTTCAGAAATTTGTTGTGCAGCCGAGCGAGCTGGCGCTCGAGACGCCCTATCTGAAAAATTACATCGAGTTCACGCGCAGGGCCTACCAGTTGGATGCAATCCAGGAAACGTCCTATCCGGCTCTGGCGGACCTGACGCCCGAGGTAATCGGGCGGAACCAAGACACGATCCAGAATATTCGTCTGTGGGACTCGCGGCCGCTGCTTCAGACCTATCAACAGACCCAGGCGATACGCCTCTACTACCAGTTCTATAACGTGGA
>CAYTRB010000327.1:0-3134 GCA_964440215.1 uncultured Methylocapsa sp. | reverse complement strand
AGCAGCCTTCCAAGCTGAATACGAGGGTTCGATTCCCTTCACCCGCTCCAATTTTGTCGCAAGATTTATTGGCAGGATCCCATGTGGCGCAGGCTTGCGCTTTGTCTGCTTCTTGGCGCCGTCAGCGCCGCGTGTCCCGGCCATTGAGGGCGGGCGCAAGAAGCTCGGGAAGCGAAAAGCACGCCTCCGTCTTCAGAAAATGCGGAACTGCCGTCAGAGCTGCAGCCGACGATCGCCACGAGTGTTCCGGCGCTCGCCGAATTCAAAAAAGGCCTGATCGATCTGGGCTACAATCTCCAATTCAGTTAATTCGCGGATGGCTAGGACAATCCGGTTGGCGGCGTCAAACAAGGCACCGCCTATGAGGGGCTTCTTTACATGGCGCTCGACGCAGACCTCGCGAAGATCGCGGGGCTGAACGGCCTCACTTTTTATGTCAACGCATATCAGATCCATGGCCGCCAGATGTCGGCTTTCAATATCTTGAACTTTGCGACCGTGGACAGCATCGAGGCACAGCCAGGAACACGTCTCTTCGAGCTTTGGATCGAACAGAAGTTCAACGGCATTGGCAGCATCCGCATCGGACAATTGGCTGCCGGCAATCTGTTCTTCGTCAGCAACATCTCGAGCAGTTTATTTATCAATGGCACGTTCGGTTGGCCGGTGATCTTTGCGGCGGATCTGCCAGGTGACGGACATGGCTATCCGCTTACCACGCCGGGCGTTAGCCTTACATCGAACCTGAACGATCACCTTGCTCTTGTCACAGGCGTTTACAATGGCGATGCCGCCGGGGCGGGCTTCACCGGTCAAGAAGAGACTAAAAATCCGGCGGGCATAAACTTCCGGCTTCCGGATCCGCCGCTGCTGATGGCCGAAGCGCAATATACTTATAATGCCTCGCCGGGTCTCGCGGGCACGCTGAAAGCCGGAGGATGGTATCACTTCGGCAGCTTCCAAGATCAGCATTTTGGCCTCGATGACCGGCCGCTCGCCGATCCCTTGAGCGTCGGCGTGGCGCGGACCCATACCGGTGATTATGGTGTGTATGGGGTCATCGACCAAATGCTCTGGCACCTGCCTGGCGACGATCCGAAAAAAGGCATCGGCGCATTTGCACGTCTCGCATTCAGTCCGCCTGACCGTAATCTGATCAATCTCTATGCCGATGCGGGAATCGATTTCATGGGCCTTTGGGAGCAGCGGCCAAATGACAAGTTTGGCCTCGCGGCGTCATTTTCGAATGTTTCTCCCGATGTCAGACAGCTCGATGTCGCGGAAGCATTCTTGACGGAAACAGATAAGCCTGTGCTTTCGCTCACTTACGAGTTGGTGATCGAACTCACTTATCAGGCGCAGATCGCCGCTGGCTGGACAATTCAGCCAGATTTTCAATATATCGTTCATCCCGGCGGCGGCGAAATCGATCCCATCAATCCAGAGATTAGCCGTATTCCGAACGCCGCCGTTTTCGCGATTCGCTCACAACTCAGCTTCTAACGTTTCATTCATAGCGATATTGGTGTGATTTTGCTGCGTCATCGCGCAGGCAGCCCATGAGAATCACTCCTCATCCGCTCGTCTCATCCATCCCGCCCAGAGCAAGAAACCGCTCCAGCCAATGGATGTCATAGAGCCCGTTTTGGATATCGGAATTGCGAACCAAGGTTTGGAACAAGGGAATGGTCGTATCGATGCCGTCGACAATGAATTCGTCGAGCGCGCGGCGAAGCCGCATCAAGGCCTCGTTGCGGTTTCGCCCATGCACGATCAGCTTACCGACGAGGGAATCATAGTTTGATGGAATGGCGTAACCGGCATAGACAGCGCTATCCACGCGCACGCCAAGACCGCCCGGCGGATGATAATAGGCGATCTTGCCCGGCGATGGCCGGAAGGTTGCGGAATGCTCGGCATTGATCCGGCATTCGATGGCATGCCCTTGAAAGACCACTTCGTTCTGGGTCAGCGACAAGGGGGAGCCCGCCGCGATTCTGATCTGCTCGTGGACGAGATCGACACCTGTGATCATTTCGGTGACCGGATGCTCGACCTGAATCCTTGTGTTCATTTCGATGAAGTAAAATTTGCCGTCCTCATAGAGGAACTCGATGGTTCCAGCTCCGGCATAACCGAGTTCACGCATCGCGGCCGCGCAGATTTCGCCGATTTCGAGGCGTTGCGGGGCGTTGAGGGCGGGCGACGGACTTTCCTCCCAAACCTTCTGATGTCTTCGCTGCAACGAGCAATCGCGTTCGCCAAGATGAATGGCTTTGCCGTGTCCATCGCCCAATATCTGGATCTCGATATGACGCGGCTTTTCGAGAAATTTTTCGAGATAAACGGAATCATCGCCGAAACCTGCCTTGGCCTCGGCCCGCGCCGTTGCAAGCGCGGCGGGAAGATCATGCGCGGTGCGGGCGACTTTCATACCGCGCCCGCCGCCGCCTGCTGCCGCCTTTACGAGAACCGGATAACCAAGTGCCCGGGCGACCGTTTGCGCCTCCTTGTCGGTGGTGATCGCACCGGGCGAGCCAGGCACGCAGGGAATGCCGAGTTTAACCGCCGTCGATTTGGCCTCGATCTTATCGCCCATGAGCCTGATATGCTCAGGCTTGGGCCCGATGAAAGTAATGTGATGATCGGCGAGAATCTCCGCGAATCGCGCATTCTCCGAGAGGAATCCATAGCCCGGATGCAAGGCTTCGGCGCCGGTGATTTCACAGGCCGCGAGAAGGGCTGGAATGTTCAGATAGGAATCGCGCGCGGGCGGCGGCCCGATGCACACCGATTCGTCGGCGAGCTTTACATGCATCGCGTTGGCGTCGGCTGTCGAATGAACAGCCACGGTCGCGATTCCGAGTTCCTTGGCGGCGCGCAGAATCCGCAAGGCAATTTCGCCGCGATTGGCGATAAGGATTTTGTCGAACATATCAGTCCACCGGCCACGCGGCCTTATTCGATGACGAGCAGCGGCTGGCCATATTCAACCGGCTGACCGTCCTCGACCAGAATGCCCGTCACCGTGCCGGCGCGCGGTGCCAGAATCTCGTTGAAGGTTTTCATCGCCTCGACAAGAAGAACCTTGTCGCCCGCCTTGACTTGCGCGCCGATCTCGACAAAGGGGGCGG
>CAYTRB010000326.1:0-3140 GCA_964440215.1 uncultured Methylocapsa sp. | reverse complement strand
CGCCATTGGTCGCGAGTTCCACATGTTCGACCAGCGCCTGGAACATCGCCGCTTCGTCGGTCAGGTGGCGCAGATCACGCACCATCAGACCGATCCACAACAGCCGGCCGATACAGCGCGTCGAGTTGCGCCAGGCTAGCTTGGCCCCATAGGCCTCTTCGCGCAGGGGCGCGGCTTGGTCGGTCCGCAGTACCGTTCGGACGACGGCTTGGCGCTATCGGATTCTGGCTCATCTTCACTCCTCGATGGTTGCGATGAGCCAGAAATCCTCCGTTCTTTAACCCCTTCATTCTGTCTCAAAGGCGTTGACGTCGGACAACTAACTTGGCTGTACCAACGCCCACCAAGAGTTCAGCCTCGCTTCCGGTTGCTGGTAATACGTATTCACTCCTGGACCGTTGCCGGGACTATCCGGGCCGACCGCGGCGAAGACGATGTTCTTCACGCTCTTGAGTTGGAAAGGAACACCGATCTCCAGCCCGTTGGCGAACTCGGTGATCGACCAATGCCCCTCCGGTCCATCGGTATCAAGCATGTAGCAAAAGCCGTCGTTGTTGTCCTTGCAGGCAAGTACCTTCGACGGCTGATCGACGTTGACCACCTTCCAATTGTTGTCACTGGTGGGGACCAGTCGCCACAAGTTGTAGGAACTGCCTTCAGGCCTGTAGTAAAGCGCATAATCGCCGCCGTTATGCAGTCCGGAGATGCACCAACCATCTTTCATGTTGATGATATAATACGCCTTTTCGCTCGAAGCGCGAAGGTCGCCGATGAACCAATGCCGCGTCCCCCCCATGACCTTGTTCGAGGTATCGTCCAACGCATTCAGATTATCGCGGATCCAATCGACGGTTTCGTCTGTGCCCTGGTTGTGACCACCCTTCCAGGGGAGAAATCCCTTCGTTCCACAATAGGCGTCGGTGAGATCGCGCACGATCCAAAGGGACTTGCCGGCCTTGTACATCGTGCGCATGCCGTTCGAACGGCGAAGTATGCATTGGTTGGTGTTGATGCCGCAAAAGACGATGTAGGGCCGGTCGGCCGTGAGCGCCATCACCTCCTTGAACGCGTCACCCCTGTCGGTGCCGTCAAGGCCGTCACCAACGATCGCATCCCCAGCTTGAATTACGATCAATGGGGTCTGGCCGGTCGGTTGTTGGCCCTGGTCGACGTCCAGGTCGCAATCGAACGGAACAATCTCGTCGAAGTCGTCCGCATTACCGAGATTGTCCTCACCGTCGACGTTGTAGTAGGAGCGCGTGCGTTCCCAATATTCGGCGGCCGTCGGATTAGGATAAATCGGAATGCCGATCTGCGAGTAAAGCTGCGCAGTGGTCCCATCACGTACGCCATTCGGGAATCGCGCCTGGACTGCTTTACTGCGCGCAGCGCTTTCGACGGGACTTGGCCGCGGTAGGCGCGAGTTCGGCAAAATTGGTTTTGGTATCGGATCATAGATCGGATCATAGCGGCCGCGCAGAACCCATCCGTAGCCCGGGGCAAAAGACGTGCTCACGGAATGAATGATCAACGCGCCCCTGCGCCGCAGCTCGGCCGTGAAATCCTCGATCCAAGGCGCCAGTTGCTTCGCACGCTCGCGGGTGCCACGGCACGGATGGTTGTCCCACATGTCCATGATGACCACGGCGGTGCTGTCCCACGGAGCGCCGCTTGCGATTTCAAAAAAGGGACGGTTGATCAGTTTGATATAGGTGCGACCATCGACCCCTCGGCCGTCGCGGACGCAGGTGCATTGGGGGCCGCCGAAGCTCTTAAAGTCATTATGATAGCAGACCACCTTTTGGGACTTGTCTTTGATCAGAGTGGTCCAGCCGTTGATCCGATGGTTTTTGTGATCGCACGGCCCGAAATTGTTGGGCAGGCAGACCACCTCCTCACTATCCGTGAGATAGGCGCAGGACACGCCGTCCGCCGCTGGGTCGTTGGACCCACAGTCCTGCCACCCTGTGCTCATGCAGACTTTTCGCATATTCCCTGTCCTCGGCTACCGTTGCAGAACCTAGTTTAGCGGCAAAACCAACGCCCACCAGCAATACAGCTGCTTCGAATTGGGCTTCTCAAAATAGGTGTTGACGCCGCTGTCCGTGCCAATGCTGTCCTCGCTTTCCGGCGCGACAGCCGAGTAGTCGGGATTCTTCACGTTAATAAGCTGAAATGGGACCCCAATCCTCAACCCATCGGAAAACGCATCGATCGACCACTGCGCTTCTTGCCCGCTGGATGTTCGGTAGTAGCAGTAGTTGCCGCTGCCGACCAGGACCTTGGAAGGGTCATCCGCCTTAGCGATGGTCCAATGGCCATAAGCCGCTTGTGAAAAGGTCCATGCGTTGTAAAGTTTACCCTCGGGAGGATAGAACAGCGCAAAAGCGCCGCCATTGCTCTGTCCCGAGATGCACCACCCGTGAGCCAGATTGAGGATGTTGTAAGCCACCATGCTCGCCTCCCCGCCAGTTGTACAACCGTATCCTGAATCTGTCGGAATGCAATTACGAGTGGATTGTGAGCTGCCCGAAATTGAAAGCTGTAATCGGTGCTCTGGCAAGAATGGCGACGATGCAAAACGCCTTGATCCCTGGCGCACGCAGACAAGCGCGCCGGTCGCCCTTTGGCAATCAAGAAGGGTAGCGGGAAAGTCCGAATTCGGCGCAAAGCAGACTGCCCTCAACAGGCTGTTCAATTTTTATTAAAAGAACGAACTCTTCGAAAAACCCTCGTCCAAAAATACACCCTATCGCACATGTAAGCTTACGCAAAATCCCGGTTTTGGACCGTACCGCGTCTTGCGGAGATACTTTGGCGCAGAGTGTCAATCGGACCAAAATGTTTCACGTGAAACATTTTGGTAAGGCCGGGCCCAAAAACCTTACAAAACTGATGGCCCGCGCATCACTCACTGCCCGCGCTTGGCTCTTGCCGCGAAGCGCACCGCTTCCTCGGCGGCGCGAAATAGGGCTTGCGCCTTGTTCACGCATTCCTGCTGTTCGGCGGCGGGGCTCGAATCATAGACGATCCCGGCACCGGCCTGCACATGCATCATGGCGTCCTTGACGATTGCGGTGCGCAAAACAATGCAGGTGTCCATCTCTCCCGCCGCGCCGAAATAGCCGATGCAGCCGCCA
>CAYTRB010000325.1:0-3140 GCA_964440215.1 uncultured Methylocapsa sp. | reverse complement strand
TCATTTCATCCGTCAGCACACGGATATCGACTCCGCGCTCCGCTGCGCGCGCGTTGATCTTATCGTCGACGTCGGTGATGTTACGGACATAGGTAACATGGTCCGCACCAAACGCATGCCGCAACAGACGGAAGAGCACGTCGAAGACGATCAACATGCGGCCATTGCCGATATGCAAATGATCATAAACCGTCGGGCCGCAGGCGTAGAGGCGCACGCGCGCGGGATCAATCGGCGCAAAGTCCTCCTTCTGGCGAGTGAGCGTATTATAGAGCCGCAGCGGCATGTGTCCCCCTTGAGCCTGTTCTGGCCTGGGCATCAAGGACGAACTCTATAGCGAGGACGCGACGGCTCCAGCCAGGGGCAAGGCTAGCCGATACAAATCGTAATCGAAAGAAAGGCCCGGCTCGCGCCGGTCACGTGCGTCATCGCACATCTATGCGCGCGGAATGTTCTATTGGTCAAGCTCGGCAATATCAATCAGCCGCGTATCGCCGCCTTGGGGTTAACACAATTTTCAAGCACTTCAAGGCAAATACCGTCTAGTTCCCGCCAATTGTCGAGTATCCCATGTCCACGATAGCCATGCCAGACGACAAACTAGAGGCCCTCGCTTCCGACCGCCGCAGGATTTTTCGCTGGGTGCTATTTTTGCTCAGCGGACTTTTGACCGCCTTGGCGCTCGAACTCCCATCGAGAGCTGACGAAACCCGGACATTGATCATTCCCGCAAACGACGGCTATGGCTTCGAGGAATGTCTCAAGGCCGGTTCGCAATGCGGCCTCATTGTGGCGGATGCCTGGTGCAAGGCACATGGGTTTGGGGCCTCCAAGAGCTTTGGACCGGAGACAGAGGACACGGCGGACGCGTCTCCGGGCTCGTTCCTCGTAACCTGCGCTGATCACGTCGACTGAAGCCAGGTTGCACAAAGTCGCCGGCCTCGCGTCGGCGTAAAACCCGGAAATCCCCAAAAACCCGATCAGGCCAATAGGCCTGGGGCCCTGCGACCATAGCTGCGCTGCAACACCCTAAGATACCAGGCCGCTGCTCCTCACTTAACCGAATATCCCGAAAAAGTTGCCACTCTTTTTCGATGGGGACACACGCAAACTCTTTGAATTTGAGCGGCTTCTTTTCAAACGCGCTCAGCCCCCGTGACTGATGGGCTCGTGCTCTTGGGTGAGCGCGCGTTCATCTGCCGGCTTCTTTTTTTTCTTGCGCTCATCAAGCCTCTGCAGCACGACGAAGAAAGCCGGAACAAAGACGACCGCCAGGCAGGTCGACGCGATCATGCCAGTGAAAACGCTGATCCCTAAGGACTTCCGCGCATTGGCCCCGGCTCCGGTCGCGAGCACCAGCGGCAAGACGCCGAGGATGAAAGCGAATGAGGTCATGAGGATTGGCCGGAACCTGGTGCGCGCCGCCTCGACCGCAGCCTCAAGGATTGGCTTTCCATCAAGGATCCGGCGCTCGCGCGCCACCTCGACGATGAGGATGCCGTTTTTTGCCGACAAAGCGATCAGCAGCATCAGCCCGATCTGCACGTAAAGATTATTGTCGACACCCAGCTCGGTCAAAGTCAGCACCGGCCCAAGCAGAGCCAGCGGAACCGCCGAGATAACGGCGAGCGGCAGAATCCAGCTTTCATATTGCCCGGCGAGCACGAGATAGACGAGCAGCACCGACATGGCAAAGCCCCAATATAGAAGATTGCCGGTCACCTTCTCCTGATAGGAAATCGCAGTCCATTCATAGCCAACGTCCTCCGGCAGCGTTTTCGCGGCGATCGCCTCCATGTCAGCCATGGCCTGGCCAGAGCTGAAGCCTTTGGCAGGCGTCCCGATGATCGTGGCGGATGGGTAGAGATTGTAAAGCGATATCAGAGGCGGCGCCGCCAGTGGGCTGAGATGGGCGAGCGTTGCGAGCGGAACCATATTTCCGTCCTGGCTGCGCACATACATGTTCAAAAGGTCGTCCGGCTGCAGACGGTACTTTGCGTCAGCCTGCGCATAGACTTGCAGCGAGAGACCAAATTTGTTGAACTGGTTGATATAGGTCGAGCCGACATAAGAGGTCAACGCGTCGAAGACATCGCCGACCGGGACCCGCAGGGTTTCCGCCTGGATCCGATCGACGGTGAGGCCGACATGCGGCGACTCAGGGCGAAAAGTTGTAAGAACCCGCTCCATCTGTGGGTTGGCCGCGGCCTGTTTGACGACAGCCTGCGTGACATCATTCAGTTTCACATATTCGAAGCTGCCCCCGAGCAACTGGGTCTGCATTTGGAAGCCGCCGGCATTACCGATTCCCTGGATCGGCGGCGGCACCAGCACGAAAGCCCTTCCGTCGGAGATGGATTGGATCTTCTTCTGGAGGCCGGTGAGGAGGGACACGAGATCTTGTCCCTTTTCCTTCTCGCGCTTTTTCCAATCATCGAGGATGACATAGTTGACGCCGGCATTGGCAAGTGTTGCGCTATTGTCGAGGACAGAGATTCCCGCAATCGTGATCACTTGTTTCACGCCCGGCGTTGCGAGAGCGATTTTGGTTGCCTCGTTCAGCGAGTTGACCGTGCGTCCGAGCGCCGCGCCGTCAGGCAATTGCACGGCGATCATCGCATAGCCTTGGTCCTCATTGGGAATGAAGGCCGTCGGCAGACGGGCAGTCCCCCAAATCCCCAAACCAGAAATCACCAGCCCGACTAGGACGACGAGACCAGCGCGTTTGACAAGGAAGCCGATCAGCCCCGCATAAGCGTTCTCTAAGCGATTATAGACAGCGTTGAAGCCGCGATAGAAAAAATTGCGCTCGTCCGGCGGCACCGGTTCGCGCAGCCAAAGTGCACATTGGGTCGGCTTCAAAGTCGCCGCATTGATCGCACTGATGAAAGCCGTCGCGGCAATCACCATGGCAAACTGGGCGAGCATTTTGCCGGTGAGGCCCGGCAGAAAGGCGGCAGGAAGAAACACAGCCATCAGAACAAGGGTGATCCCGATAACCGGCCCAATCAATTCTCCCATCGCCTTGACCGCAGCGTCATGCGCGGTCATTCCTCGCTCGATATAGTGCGACACAGCTTCGACGATGACGATCGCATCGTCGACGACAATGCCAATCGCGAGGACGATGCCGAATAAGG
>CAYTRB010000324.1:0-3142 GCA_964440215.1 uncultured Methylocapsa sp. | reverse complement strand
TAGAGCGGGTGGGGGGCGTCTTCGTCGAGCAAATCATCCGCCCCACCGGCCTCATTGATCCGCCGGTCGAAATCCGTCCAGCGCGGTCGCAAGTCGATGATCTTCTTGGCGAAGTGCGCGAGGTGGCGGCCAAAGGCTACCGCAGTCTCGTCACCGTGCTCACCAAGCGCATGGCGGAGGACTTGACCGAATATCTGCACGAGCATGGCGTGCGGGTGCGCTACATGCACTCAGACATCGACACGATCGAGCGAATCGAGATCATCCGCGATCTGCGGCTTGGCGCTTTCGATGCCCTCGTCGGGATCAATCTTTTGCGCGAGGGGCTCGACATTCCCGAATGCGCGCTTGTCGCTATTCTTGACGCCGACAAGGAAGGTTTTTTGCGCAGCGAAACATCACTTGTTCAGACGATTGGCCGCGCCGCCCGCAATGTCGATGGCAAGGTGATCCTCTATGCCGATCACGAGACGGGCTCAATCAAGCGGGCGATGGCCGAGACCAATCGCCGGCGCGAAAAACAAGAAGCCTATAATGCCGCCAACGGCATTACGCCCGCCTCGATCAAGCGCGGGATCGCGGATATTCTCGGCTCCGTCTATGAGCAGGACCATGTCACCGCCGATGCCGGTCTCGCCGCGCCGGAGATGCTTGCCGGGCATAATTTCAAGGCGGCGATCGCCGATCTCGAAAAGCGCATGCGGGAGGCCGCCGCCAATCTCGCATTCGAGGAGGCCGCGCGCTATCGCGATGAATTGAAACGCCTGCAAGCGGTCGAGCTCGCCATCGCGGCTGATCCGCTGGCAAGCCAGAGCGATGTCGAAGCGCAGGCTGGAGCTTTTGCTGGCGTGCGGAAATATGGACACGCCGCGAATCTTCCGGCCAACCGCCCGCATAAGCCGACCGACGCCGAGATGGGACCGCACAACTTTGGCGGCGGCGAAGCCAAGCCGCGCAGTGATTTGAAGCCTCGTTCCTCGGCGGGCAAGGGCGGGACAAGGGTTTCTAAGGGGAAGCGGTGATAGAACTTTTTTGGGGTCATGATGCTTTCGCCGTCGTTTGTTGCGAACTATCTGTTTCGTTCAAACGTTGCTGAAGGCCAGCCATGACCCAGACCATCGAAGACTATGCCCTTATCGGTGATTGCGAGACGGCCGCCCTGGTCGGACGCGACTTGTCGGTCGATTGGCTATGCTGGCCGCGCTTTGATTCCTCCGCCTGTTTCGCCAATCTCCTGGGCACCAAGGAAAACGGCCGGTGGTTGATCACGCCGGTGGACCCCGGCGCCAAGATTACCCGTAACTATCGCGGCCACAGTTTGATTCTCGAAACCACGATCGAGACTGCCGATGGGGTCGCCATCGTGAGCGATTTCATGCCGGCGAAGATGCCAGGCACCCATCTTGTGCGTCTCGTGCGCGGCATAAGCGGCAGCGTCAAGCTGCGTACCGAGCTCATCATCCGTTTCGACTATGGTTCGGTCGTGCCCTGGGTGCGCCGCTGCGACGATGGAAGTCTGCAGGCCGTCGCGGGTCCTAATCGCTTGGTCTTGCGCACGCCCGTAAGACTTCGCCCGCAAGGCCGGACTCATGCCGGTGAATTTATCGTCACCGCCGGGGAGACGACGGATTTCACTCTGAGCTATGGCATTGCCTACGAAGACGTGCCCAAAGCTATCGATCCTTATCAAGCGCTCGAACAGACTGAACGCAGCTGGACCGCCTGGTCGCTGCCGTTCGAGGGCGCCGGGGAGTGGTCGGATGCAGTGATCCGGTCCTTGCTCACCTTGCGCGCGCTGATTTTTCAGCCGAGTGGTGGAATGGTCGCCGCGCCGACTACCTCGCTTCCGGAGCAATTGGGCGGCTCCCGTAACTGGGATTACCGGTTTTGCTGGCTGCGCGACGCGACCTTCACACTGCTCGCGCTGATGAACGGGGGCTACGCCGATGAGGCGCTGCGATGGCGCGCTTGGCTGATCCGGGCGATAGGCGGTGAACCGGCGCTGGTGCAAGTTCTCTATGGCGTCGGCGGCGAGCGCCATATTCCTGAATGCACGCTTCCATGGCTATCTGGCTATGGGGGTGCAAAGCCTGTGCGCGTTGGCAATGCGGCCACCGGCCAATTGCAGCTCGATATTTACGGCGAGGTGTTGGATGCGCTCTATCAAAGCCGCAAGCGGCGGCTCGTCACCGACGCCGCCGATTGGATGCTGCAAATCGAACTTTTGAAACATCTCGAAAAGATCTGGGAATTGCCCGACGAAGGCATTTGGGAGGTGCGCGGTCCGCCGCGGCATTTCACCTATTCGAAAATCATGGCCTGGGTTGCGTTCGACCGCGCCGTCAAAAGCATCGAGGAATTTGGCTTTGTCGGGCCGCTCGATCACTGGCGGCACTTGCGCCAGCGCATTCACGATGATGTTTGCGCCAAGGGATTTGATCCGGAGCAGGGCGCTTTCACGCAGAGCTATGGCAGCAAGGGCCTCGATGCGAGTCTTCTCATGATGGCGCTCGTGGGTTTCTTGCCGCCCGGCGACGAACGTGTGCGTGGCACGGTCGATGCGATCGCGCAGCGCTTGATGGTGGACGGGCTGGTGCGCCGTTACGACACGCAAACGGCCGAGGATGGTTTGCCCGCTGGCGAGGGTGTATTCCTCGCTTGCAGTTTCTGGCTCGTCGATAATCTCGTGCTTTTGGGAAGGCTCGACGATGCGCGCGGCTTGTTCGAGCGGCTGCTCGCACTACGCAATGATCTCGGTCTTTTGTCCGAGGAATATGATACTGCGGCAAAACGTCTCATTGGCAATTTTCCGCAGGCTTTTTCGCATATTGCCTTGATCAACTCCGCCTATAATCTCGCTCGCGCGGCAAAGCCGGCGGAGCAGCGTTCCGGTGTCAAGGCACCGGATGCTGGCGAGGAGCGATTCGCCCTATTTTGAGCCCATGCGGCTGGTCAGCCCGCTGCTTACTGGACTTGCAAAAGCAATGCGACCAGCTCACTTTGCCGATGCGTGTCCGTCTTGGCAAAGACGGATTTCAGCTGATTGCGGGCTGTCTCCCGGGAAATCTTCAATTCGCGGGCGGCGATATCGGGAGGGGCGCCGCGCGCGATGATGCAGGCGAGCTTGGCTTCCGAGGGCGTC
>CAYTRB010000323.1:0-3158 GCA_964440215.1 uncultured Methylocapsa sp. | reverse complement strand
TCGCGGTTCTTCGCATAGCCCGCGAGCACGGCTTGCAATTCTTGCTCAGCGTCGAAAACAACTTCGGCGCCGATCTGACTCAAGTATGGCACCGAGATCGATAGACTTTGCTGCAAGCGCTCGACGGGGCGCATGAGAGGCTCGGGCAGCACCAGCCAGCCGATGCGCCAGCCGGTCATGCAGAAATATTTGGAGAAGGAATTGGCGACGATGACGTTCTGTGAATATTTCAGCGCCGTCTCGGCGGGCTCATCATAGGTCAGCCCGTGATAGACCTCGTCGGAAATGAAGGCGATGGAGAGCCGGTCGCAGGTTTCGCAAATCTCCCGCAATTCATCGCGGCTCATCATCATGCCGGTCGGATTGGCCGGGCTCATCAGCAAAACCCCGTCGAGCTTCTTGCGCGAATGCTCGGCCTCGATCATGGCCGCCGTCACGCTGAAGCGTTGTTCGGGCGCCGTCTCGATCGTCACCGTCTCGATGCCGAAGGCTTCCAAAATATTGCGGTAGGCGGGATAGCCCGGTGCCGCGATGGCGACGCGCGCCCCCGCATCGAAAAGGGCGAGGAAGGCCAGGGCGAAGCCGCCCGAAGAGCCGGTGGTGACGGCGATCCGTTCCGGGGGGATCGAAACGCCATAGCAATCCAGATAGTGCCGGGCGATGCGCGCCCGCAGCTCCGGGCGGCCGAGCGCCTCGGTATAGCCGACTTTGCGGCCATCGAGAGCGGCGATCGCGGCCTCCCGCACGCGGCGCGGCGGCGGCGCCGCAGGCTCGCCGATTTCCAGATGGACAATGTCCTGGCCCCGCCGTTCCCTAAGCGTCGCGTCGGCGAGCACATCCAAGGCCATGAAAGGGGCAATATTGGATCTGAGGGAGAGAGGCACCCGCGATAATGGCCCGCTCGCCAGGAATGGGTCTTTTGTCATGGTCCCGTTTCCTCCCCAACTCCTGCCAACGGCCGCCGGGTTGGCAAAGATCCCTGAATTTAACACTTGCGTCTTGATTCCGGTCCGACTCGCAAGTTTCCATAGGGCCGATGGTGCTTTATAGATACCCGTCCAATCCAGGAGAATGGTCAATGGTTGTGCAAAGGCTTGAGGTTTCGGACGTGACAGGGCGCCGCGCTTGGCAGGGCGCTTCGCGTCAGTACGGCACGGGTTTGGCTCTTATGGCGGCGCTGGCGCTTAGCCTTTTCGCGCTCGCTTTCTCGCCCGCCCGCGCGGAAGGATTTTCTCCTGGCCAGAAAGCCGAGATCGAATCGATAATCAAGGATTATCTGGTGCAAAATCCGGAGATTCTGCGCGAGGCTATCGGCGTGCTCGAAGCCCGCGAGAAGGCCGCCGAGACCAAGGCGCGCCAGGACGTCGCCGGCGACCCCTCGGGGCTGCTCTACAGCGGCGCCAATCAGGCGGTGATCGGCAATCCGAACGGCAAGATCACCCTCATCGAATTCTTCGATTATAATTGCGGCTATTGCAAACGCGCGTTGGGCGACCTTGCGCGGCTCATGAAGGATAACCCCGATCTTCGCGTCGTCTTGCGCGATTTTCCCATTCTGTCGCCTGGCTCGGCCGAGGCCGCGAAAGTCGCCAACGCCGTCCGCCTGCAATTTTCGGGCGATAAATTCTGGCAATTTCACCAAAAACTTCTCGGCTCGCACGGTCCCGTCGGCAAGGCCGAGGCGCTCGCTGCCGCCAAGGATCTCGGCGCCGATATGGACAGATTGGCGAAGGACGCCGCCGCCCCCGGCGTCAGCGCGGGCATAGAGGAATCGGACAAGCTCGCGAAATCGCTGCAGGTCACCGGCACGCCCTCCTATGTGATCGGCGGTGACGTCGTCATCGGCGCGGTGGGCTATGATGAATTGGAGGCCAAGGTCGAAAATATCAAAAAATGCGGCAAGGTGATCTGTTCATGATCTGGGGCGCGCCATCTTAGGCGGGCGGCCGCGTCAGGCCGTTTGGGAGAGCGGCGAAGCGTTGGCCGTGTGCGTGAGCGACACGTTGACGCCTGCGGCGCTGCTGTCGATATCGACCCTTGCGTCGAGGTCCTGCGCGAGGGCCTTGACGAGGGTTGTTCCCAAGCCGCCCTTGGCCGGAGTGCCGATGATATCCGATTTTCCGATCCCGTTATCGGACACGGTCAGCTTCCAATCGGATCCGTCGATCTCGTAGCGGACGATGACCTGACGGTCTGGCCTGTCTTTTGGAAATGCGTGTTTCAAAGCGTTGATCACAAGCTCGGTGACGATAAGCCCGAGGCTGACGGCCTTGGCGGACTCGGCCCTGCCGCCATTGACCAGGACCCGCAATGTAATCGGCCGGCCGTCGCTGATCATCGAGGCCGCAAGGCTTTCGCACAGCCTCGTGAGGTAGGGACCGATCTCGATCTGATCATAAGTTTCGGATGCGTGAAGATGCTGCTGCACGGCCGCTACCGCCATGACGCGTTGATATGCGTCGTGAAGATGCTGGCGGGTCTCTTCGGAGGTCACGCTGCGCGCCTTCAGGATCAAAATGCTGGCGATGATCTGAAGGCTGTTGCCGACACGGTGCTCCATCTCCCGGAGCAGCACGTCCTTTTGCCGCAGCAATTCCTCTGTTTGCCGTAAAATCTCTTCCTTCCCGCGTTCGATGGCTCGCCGCTCGGTGATATCCTCGAAAGCAACAAGAAGCGTCTTGTGCGAGTGATCCGCGTAGAACACGCAGCGCGCATTCAGGAGCATGACGCGGCGGCCGATCTTCGGAAACTCATGCTCGACCTCGAACGCGTCCATGGCGGCGCGCTCCCGGATGATGGTCTCCAGATTCATGCGAAGCGCTGGAATGTGCCACTGGCCGTCGCCGAGCGCATAGAGCGGCTGGCCCAAGACGTCCTAGCGGTGGACCTGGAACGTCAGATAGAAGGAGCGGCTAACGGCGAGCACGCGCAAGTCGCCGTCCAGCACGAGCAGGGGTTCGCGCACCGTGTCCACGATGGCCTGCGCGAATGCTCGCGCATCCTCGATGTCCTTGAAAGGTTCAATCACGTTAAGCACGCTCCCGAACCCTTCTCTCATTATGACTTATATTCTGTTATTCTCTCATTATGACTTATGGCATAGAGCCGCAAATCACGCGTGCGTGCTTCCAGGCCGTTGGAGGATCAGCCGATCCGCA
>CAYTRB010000322.1:0-3166 GCA_964440215.1 uncultured Methylocapsa sp. | reverse complement strand
GCCCGCCCACGATGGCGGTGTTGCCGTCGGCAGAAAGCGCGACGGACCAGCCTTGCTCGCCGAGTCCAACCGCGAAGGTGCCGACCAGCTTCGATCCCTCTTGCGAGAACTGCGCTAGCGCCGGCTGCAAGTCGGCTTGACTTGCGCCAAGAACCGGACCTGCGACCAAGAAAAACGCGGCCAGCCCATACAGCAGCGGTCCGAACCGCTGCCCAACTGTTCGCCGCGCGGCAGAGCGATCTTGCTCAGCGGCGGCAATAATTTCGTCCGGCGAGAAGTCAGTAAGAGCGGGCGAAACGATACGGCGTTCCGCACTCATAGGAGAAGCTGAGTGGTTTTTCATGGCTAGATCCTCCCTTGCGCAACATCGATGCGCGCAGAGGCCCGGCCCTCGCCATGTAACGATTATTCGCCGCGAAGGCGGCGCCTCGCGATCAACGATGAGATAATTAAAAAACATTATAATCGCGCAGAAATTCCGTGCATTGATTTATCGCAATCTTTGCCACATTGGCCACAGGCGCGATGCCTCATACCGGCCTCGCTGCGGCGCTAATGTTTATGTCGCGTCCTCGTGACCGGTTCATTTCAATTTTGCAATGCGGGAGTCCGGAAGTGTGCAGGTTTCTCGGACGCCCGCATCACAAAACCATCCTCCCGCTCCCACGACAGGCGTCCGAGAAGCGCCAAGGGACGAAATCGCGGTGTCCTCTCTAGCCTTTGACGAGATCGCGCGCTATGACGGAACCGTATTTCCCGCTGCCCGTCCGAGCTTTCTCCGCCGTTGGATTCGACAGCCGCAAGGGGCAGCCTTTGGAGTCCAGGGCAAGCAGAGACTTGAGGGATACGGTGTGTTGCGCGCGTGCCGCCGGGGTTTCAAGATCGGGCCGCTCTTTGCCGACGATCCACACATCGCAGGCACTCCATTTCAAGGCTTGGACCCCCGCGTGCGCTCATGACGATCTGTTCTCGGTGTGCCTTCCCATTAGCCAACTTCTGACAAAAACATTCCAGCCGTGGGCCTTGGTTTTGACGTTTCGCAGGACGAGCCTCTGTGAAAGCCGAGAGCAAAGCTTGGAGGTTTCATGGCATTTCGCGCAAGCCCTACAGTGCTGATCGCAGAGGACAATCGTCTCATCGCTTTGTGTTACGAAGATGTAGTGACAGATGCTGGCCTATCTGTCGGCGGATCTTTCCTCTCATGCGAATCGGCTGAGGAATGGCTAAGTGTCCATAATCCCGATGTGGCGATCCTTGACATAATGCTTCAGGATGGAAACAGCGCCGAACTTGCGAAAAAGCTGTGCGGCCGGGAGATTCCGTTTCTCGTCGTTTCTGGTTATTCCGCCGAATCGGAGGACATCGATGAGATTTTCAAATCTGCGCCTTGGTTGGAAAAGCCGGTGACATCCACCGCCTTGGAGTCGGCATTGCGCAGCTTAATTGCGTCCGAACCACGCATTTACTGAGCCCGTCATCTAAGTCACTGCCGGGCGAGCGGCCTCTATCATGCGTGAGAATTGTGCTGGAGAAGGGGGTTATGCTACTCTTGGCCATCATTTTCCCCGATCCCCGATCCTCGACTCAGGCGCGCTCACGACCCTGATCGACAGCGGGCAACAGGTGCCGCCGCTGATCGCCGCTCTCGTCATACCGCCGACGAGTGGCCCGCCTGGGTGCCGGCCAAATAAGCGTCGAAGTGTGCAGCAATGGCGCGCGCGAACGGGCGGCCGCGTTCCGTGATCGCGAAGCCATCGTCGCTGGCGCGCACCAGCCCGTCGCTGTCCGCTTGCGCCAGCAGCGCAGCATCTGCGATCACCGCCTGCGCCACCGGCCCGAAGCGCCGCGCTACATCCGAGCGCTTGAAGGTGAGATCGCACATCAGCCGCTCGATCACATGCGCGCGGACTACGTCTTCCTGGCTCAGTGCCAGACCTTTTGTCACGGCGAGCCTGCCGCTGGCGACCCGCCTCGAATAGTCGGCGATAGCTGACGCGTTCTGGACATAGCCTTGCGGCAGCCGCCCGATGGAGGAGGCGCCAAGCCCGATGAGCGCGTCCGCTCGATCGACCGTGTAGCCTTGGAAGTTACGGCGCAGCCGGCCCTCTCTCGCCGCGACCGCCAGCGCGTCGTGGGGCCGCGCGAAATGGTCAATTCCGACGCGGGCATAGCCATTATCGACGAGGAACGCAGCCGCCAGCTCGGCAAGGTTGTGACGCTCGACCACGTCCGGCAGGTCGGCCTCGCGGATCATCGCCTGGTGCCGCTTCATCCACGGCACATGGGCATAGCCAAACAGCGCGATGCGGTCGGGCCGCATGCGTACAACCTCCGTGAGCGTGTAGATGAGTTCGGCTTCGTGCTGGCCGGGCAGCCCATAGATCGCGTCGATGTTCAAGGACCCGACACCATGATCGCGGAAAGCGTCGATGACAGCGCGGGTTTCGTCCACGGTCTGGATGCGGTTAATTCCCGCTTGTACCTTCGGATCAAAATCCTGCACCCCTATGCTGACGCGGGTTAGGCCTGCTTCCGCCAGCGCGTCGATGCGCGCCCGATCGAGCCCGCGCGGATCGATCTCGACCGCGAACTCCAGATCCTCGGCCAGGTTGAAGCGCCTATGCATTGCGTCGATCAGTCGGCTGAGATCGGCTGCCGACAGAATCGTGGGCGAGCCGCCACCCCAATGGATGTGGCGAACCGTGGCCCTGCGCGCGACATAGCGCGCGATGGTCGCCATCTCGGCGTCCAGCGCCTCCAAATAGCTGTGGACCGGCTCATACTGCATAGTGATCTTGGTATTACAGCCGCAAAACCAGCACAGCGTATCGCAGTACGGCACATGCGCGTAGAGCGAAAGAGTCGCGTCGTCGGGCAGCGCCTCCAGCCAGTGGTGGTAGACGCCGGCGTTGATCCCCTCGTGGAAATGGGGAGCGGTCGGATAGCTGGTGTAGCGTGGCACCGGCGCGGCGTAGCGAGTGATCAGGTCAGGCGTCACGAGCTGGTTCCCAAGTTCGGTGCAAGCCCCACATTACTGCTTTGGCAGCAGCCCGCCTTGCGTTACATCAACCCGCTAGCGGCTGGAGACCCCGCGAACAAAAGCCCTTCGGAAATCCTACCCTTCGGTCGTCGGAGCGTTGGACTTCCGACTCGGTGTCAGCTAATC
>CAYTRB010000321.1:0-3177 GCA_964440215.1 uncultured Methylocapsa sp. | reverse complement strand
AAGATATTCGGCTCCCGAGGATTGCGCGACCGCCGCCAGTTCTTTCCCGCTCAGATCGCTTTCCGGGCGGAGGCTGCTGTTTTCGACCCGTTCAGCGGTCAATCGCGAGACCAGGCTTGCCGACAACAATGAGACCAGCGCGACACTGCTCAACATCCAAACGACGGCCACGAAGCGGCCAAGATGGGTCTTCGGCGTTTTCTCGCCATAGCCGACCGTCGTCATCGTGACAACCGCCCAACAGAGGCCGTCGCGCAATGTGGCCACACTGTCTTCCGGCGGCTGCTTCCCGGTGCGGCCGGGACGTTCAATGAGCCAGATGACGATACCAAGCAGCAACAGCAGAACGAGGATTCCAACGATCAAATAGCCAAGATCCGCTGCGATCGTCACATAGGAAACGATAGCGGCAAGTGGCCCCGTCTCTTTTCGCAAAGCGACCGCCACCCCGGACCGGTGCGTGGGATAGGAAAAATCGACGCGCTCTTCGCGTTCCGGGGTGATCGTGATGGCGCCGATCGCCGCATCGAAACGGCCCTCTTCGAGACCGCTGAGGATCGCTTCCATCTGAGAAACTGGCGTCAGTCTGTATTCCCATTCCAGTTCCTCCGCCACCCGGCGCCACAGGTCCACGCTCACGCCAAATAGCCCACCGTCCGAGCCAACAGCGCCATAGGGCGGAAGATTGTAAACCGCCACGCGCAGGGGTGCGGCTGGATGCGACTCCGCCGCCAAAGCGCAATCGAGCGGTGCCGCCAGGGACACCCCGAACGCCACCAAGACGAGCAGCAATCGCAACAGGGACACGGGACAGCGCGCGGGCCTAACGCTCATCTGCCGTACCCTTGAGAAATGCTATTTTAGCATGCTAGCCGGGGGCTACGGAATAAGAGGCGATCATTTCGTCGGATATTTGGCGCACGCCAGGGATGTCTTCCGTGAGAGCCAACAACGCCTTATGTTCCTCGGGCGATCCGACAAGCCCCCAAAGATGCACGACCCCATCGGAGACCACGATGTTGCGCTCGCCAAAATCGGTCCAGGATTGATCGGCAAGACGCGCCAGAATGGCCGCCCTTATGCCGCGATCCGTGATCGGATCCTTTGCGGCGATGGAAGGAGTCGAGGCCAGCGCCTGGAGGAGATTGGCGCGGCTGACGATGCCAACGAGTTTGCCATCCTTGAGAATCGGAACCCGCTTGATACGGTTTTTTTCCAGAATGTTGGCGAGTTCCGACAAGGGCGTATCCTCGCTCGCGGAAATCACCCGGTCCGACATGACTTCGGCGACTTTTTTGCCGTGCGATTTGGCGTAATCGAGGGCAAGCGTGCTAGCCGGCGTAATGGCCTCGACCCACCAGGCCCGCTGTTTCACGGTGCCGTCCTCTTCACGATGCAGCAAATCGGCTTCGCTGAGAATGCCGAGGACATGGCCATTGCCATCGACGACTGGCAAAGCGCTGATGTCGTGATCGGTTAGCAGCCGCACCGCAGTCGAGATATCGTCATCCGGCCCGATGGTGACGACGTCCCGCACCATAACATCGCTGGCGTTCATCTCCCTGTCCCTTGACTGAACTGCGAACCAGCGGCATGCCGTGAACCCAACGGCAGCAGGATCCGCGTGCGACTATAAACCCTTGAATATGACGTCCGTATTTCGCCGCCGGGATGGTGTTCCCCCGCGCGCAACCGCGACGCTCTGTTGGTGCACGCAAAAACCCGGCCGTTAAGGCCGGGTTCGCGGTTCATTTGAAGGATGATCCGGGGAGCCCTAAGATCAATATTTGGCGACTACTGGTGGCGGAGCAGGCCAATTAAACCGGTAGTTCACGCCCAGACGCCCAGCATATTCCTGAACGCTCGCCGACGTTGTGAATGTATTCGAGAAGGCCGGAACTACGAAATTGTTGATCTGCCCCGTTGCCGAAGTCTTGCCGAACTGCGAATAGAGAAACTCGCCCTTTACACTCCAATTGTCCGTGATCGCATATTCGAGGCCGCCGCCCACTACATAGCCGAGTTTGTTGGGCGCGGCCACGCCGCCTCCGGAAGGAGTGAGAGTATCGAAATAAGTGAACCCATAGTTTCCGGCCGTATAAGCGAGCCCCCCCGTCGCGTAGATGAGGAGCCGGTCGAACGTGACGCCTAACCTTCCGCGTACGGTTCCGTAAAGCCCATCATTCACGCGCTGAGACAATGTGGACGGGAAAAACGAGGTCGCAGGTTCCCTCGTTCCGTTGATAAACCCATTGCTCACGGTGCGCGACGAGGCCGTCAGACCGCCAATATCGGTTTCAAAGCCAAAAACGAACAAACCAACTTGCCAATTGTATCCGAGCTCGGCGCCAACGGTGAAGCCAGGTTTGTTAAGCGACTGGCTTCCCTCGGCATCGACGGCTGATATGTCGACGGGCGTCAAATGGGAAAAGGCGGTCAAGGGAGGTCCAATCAGCGTGTTATACGAGGTATGGGTAACCTCGCCGCCACCATAGCCGCCGATATAAAAGCCAGTCCAAGTAAAGACTGGCGGCGGCGGCGGAGGCGCGGGCGCAAGGTCGGCGGCGAGCGCCGTTCCAGCGAGTGTCATGGCACTGGCTGATACAAAGAGGAATCGACGCCACATATTCTTTCTCCCGTAAGAAATCACTTTCTATCTATTTACTCTATTATTATGGACCATCAATCAAATTGGCGACATTCTACTGTATATTTGGATCGGCGTTGCAGAAAAGCAACGCTTGAACGAGATGAATGAATTATGACACTGCACGGCCTCCCTCGCTCTTATATGACGCATGGTCGCGTCCGAAACGTCCGCACCCGGATCGTGCTGTAAGGCGGCAATCGTGATGCGCCGGAATTCTTCGGACGAGACGCGCCCGATCGTAAGCCCTTGCCTACAGGTCGAAATCCGCCGGATCGAAGACGCGATGTGTCGAGCAAAATTCGCAAGTGACGCCGATCAATCCATCGTCGCCGGTCATGTCGCGGCGCTCGAGCGGCGTGAACCGGTGCAGCATCGCCTCGATCCGCTCGTTCGAGCAACGGCAAGCATCGAGAACGCCTTGCGCCGGGAACACGGTCACGCCTTGCTCGTGAAACAGCCGGTAGAGCAGCCGTTCGCTCGACAGGGCCGGATCGACGAGTTCGTGATCCTCGATCGTGGCGAGGAGC
>CAYTRB010000320.1:0-3179 GCA_964440215.1 uncultured Methylocapsa sp. | reverse complement strand
GGTGCAGCCGGATTCTTGCCCCGGCGGGCCATATGATCCTCTCCACTGACGCTGTTGTGACGGATTCCGGCCTGCCCGATGAGATCGCGCCGGAGGCGGGCCAGGTCGCGGTGGAGAATCTTCCGGAAGAAGCCATCGTGTTTCTCCTTGCCAGCCGCTTCTGCGATAGCGACCGCATGCTGGATCTGGCTTGGACTTTGTTTGGGAAGACAACGCCGGGCTGGGCGCGGGTGCAGGCGATCTGCGATTATGTGCATCAGCGGATTGCGTTTGGCTACGAGCACGCGCGGGTAACACGGATGGCCTCGGAAGCCTATCAGGAAGGCCGCGGCGTCTGCCGCGACTATGCGCATTTGGCCGTCGCTTTCTGCCGCGCCTTGAACATTCCGGCGCGCTATTGCACCGGCTATCTCGGCGACGTCGGCACGCCGCCGCCGTTTCCGCCGGGCGATTTCGCGGCCTGGTTCGAGGTCTATCTCGGCGGCCGGTGGTATACGTTCGACGCGAGGAACAATGTGCCGCGCATTGGCAGGGTGTTACTGGCCAGGGGGCGCGACGCCGCCGATGTCGCGATTACGACGACCTTCGGGCCCAACACGCTGACCAGCTTCCGGGTCTGGACGGACGAGATCGAGGCGGGGCGGCCGTGAGGACCTTCCAAGCTCGCATGCAAGCACCCGCCATGCGCATGGGAGCCCTACTATCGCCTTTGGCGCGGAGCTGCTCGTGCATGCAGCGGAAAAGCTGCTGACCTTTTCGATTAGGACATGCCCCAACTCTTTGATATTGAGCTGCGCGTCGCACTTGCCGCGCTCTCTCTCATTCTTGAGGCATAAGAGTAATGAAGTTCATATTAAAATGCGCATCCGCTGCCCTTTTGTTCTCGCTTTTAGGGACCGCGTGTGCCTTCGCCCAGCACGCCTGCCAGGACGACGCCTTCCGCTTTTGCGGGCCTGACATTCCCGATCATGCGAAAATTCACGTTTGCCTGGTGCGGCACGCGAAACACCTAACTCCCCATTGCAGGGCGATCATCAAACCTCGCTAGGGCCATTCACCGCCCGCCCCCTCAAGTTACCACAACCAAAACATATCTGTTCCTGGTCCAGGCCACCTTATTTTTTTAGCCGCTTTAACCAGAGCTTGGCCTGCGTCCGGACATTTTTGGGCGCGGTGCCGCCAAAACTGGTCCGGCTGCGCACCGAGTTTTCGACGCCGAGAACCGCGAAAACATCGTCGCTGATGCGCGGTTCGACGGCTTGCATCTCGGCAAGAGAAAGCTTTTCCAGCCCCTTTTTCTGCTCGGCGGCGATGGCAACGAGGCGCCCGGTGATGTGGTGCGCTTCGCGAAACGGCAGGCTCAAAGCCCGTACCAGCCAATCGGCGAGATCGGTCGCGGTCGCATAGCCCAAACCCGCGGCCGCCTTCATGCGTTTGAGATCGGGGGTGAGATCGCCAACCATCCCGGTCATTGCGGCGAGACAAAGCGAAAGCGAGTGCAGCGCGTCGAATGTGCCTTCCTTGTCTTCCTGCAGATCCTTTGAGTAGGCGAGCGGCAGGCCTTTCATCACGATAAGCAAAGCGTTGAACGCGCCGATGATCCGGCCCGCCTTGCCGCGGACCAGCTCCGCCGCGTCGGGATTGCGCTTTTGCGGCATGATCGACGAGCCTGTCGAAAATTTGTCCGACAAGGAGACAAAACCGAATTGCGGCGTCGCCCAAAGCACGATTTCCTCGGCGAGCCGGGACAGATGAACCGCGCAAATCGCGGCGGCACTCAAACTTTCCAGCACAAAATCGCGATCGGCCACGCTGTCGAGCGAATTTGCCGTCGGGCGGTCGAATCCGAGCGCTTTCGCGGTCATCGCCCGGTCGATGGAAAAAGAGGTTCCGGCGAGCGCGGCGGCACCGAGTGGCGATTCATTGAGGCGGGCGCGGGCATCGCGCAATCGAGAGCGGTCGCGCGACAACATTTCCACATAGGCGAGGAGATGATGGCCGAAGGTGACGGGTTGCGCCGGTTGCAGATGGGTAAACCCCGGCATCACGCTTGCCGCATGGGCGAGGGCTTTTCCGGCAAGCGCTTTTTGCAAGTCACGCAATTGTTCGTCGAGCGCGTCTATGGCTTCGCGGATCCAGAGGCGGAAATCGACGGCGACCTGATCGTTGCGCGAGCGCGCGGTGTGAAGCCGCCCTGCCACGGGTCCGATCAAATCGGTGAGCCGTGCCTCGATGTTCATATGAATATCTTCGAGCGCGCGCGAAAATTTGAATGTTCCCGCCTCGATTTCCGCCGAGATTTCGTCTAAGCCGCCAGCGATCGCTTGCGCGTCCGATGGTTCCAAGATACCGGTTTCCGCCAGCATGGCGACATGCGCCTTGGATCCCTCTATATCCTGGCGGGCAAGCCGGAAGTCGAAACCGATCGAGGCATTGATTTCTTCCATGATGACGTCAGGGCCGCTGGCGAACCGGCCGCCCCACATTTTGTTGCTCATCGTCTCGCGCTCTTCAAAAAAGCCAATGTCCGCATGACAGAATCTCATTCCCAAAAGGATCGCGTGCCGCGCCTTTCACGAACGATCGTATTCGCGGCGGCTGGGGCCTTGGCCATACTGGTGCTAGGGTTAGTCCTATACGGGATCAAAGCGCCGGGCGGCAAGGAAGCCGCCGTCTCCCCGGCCTGTCCCGGCGCGGCGGTGACGGCGGCACGGCTCAAACCGCTGGTGCATGGAGAGATCGCGGCCCTGAGCGTCGCGTCGCGGCCTAAACCCATACCGGAGCTCAGTTTCGACACGCCGGAAGGGACGAAAGCCAGCCTTGCGGATTTCAAGGGCCGCACGGTTCTCCTCAATTTATGGGCGACGTGGTGCGTGCCTTGCCGGCAGGAAATGCCGGCACTCGACCGGCTCCAGGGCTTGCGCGGTTCCCAGGATTTTTCCGTGGTCACGGTGAATATCGATACGTCACGACTCGACCGGCCGAAGGCATTTTTGGACGAAACCGGGGTAAAAAATCTCAAGCTTTATAGTGATCACACGGCGGGCGTGTTTGAAACCTTGAAACAGACGGGCAAGGTGTTTGGACTGCCGGCGACGATCCTCATCGGCAAGGATGGCTGCGAAATCGGCACGATGGCCGGGCCAGCGCAATGGGATTCCCAAGATGCGCTGACGCTG
>CAYTRB010000319.1:0-3179 GCA_964440215.1 uncultured Methylocapsa sp. | reverse complement strand
CGGCGAAAAGCGCGATCTGAGTGCCAGCCGAGCCGATCACCGCCGGACCCAGCGTGACGAGAAAGTGTTTGATGTGCTTGGTCATCGCGGGGCGCGCGAAATGCTCGAAAATTCCAGCGTGATAGGCGGCCGCCGAGGTCAGCACGAGCTGCAGCACGCCAGAGACCGTCAATCCCCAGCTTGCCGCCAAGCCAGGGTTGGCGAACAGAAAAGCAAGAGAAAGGAAAACAATCATCGACACATTCATTACGACCGGCGTGAAGGCCGCGGCAATAAAATGGCCATGTGCGTTCAGGGTGCCGGACTGCAGCGTGACGAGGGTGATGAACAAAAGATAGGGAAAGGTGATCCGCGTCAGCGTGACGGTGAGGGCGAATTTTTCCGGGTCGGCGCGAAAGCCGGGCGCCAAGAGATCGATGACTGAGGGCATGAAAACAAAGGCAAGCGCGAGCAATAGGATCTGGGATGCGAGCAACCCTATGAAAATCTGCCCCGCGAAGAGCCGGGCGCTGGCGAGACCTTCCGATTTAAGGACCCTTGAATAGCTCGGCACATAAGCGGAATTGAAAGCCCCTTCGCCAAAAATCGTGCGAAAATGATTGGGCAAGCGCTGGGCAATGGCGAAAGCATCATTGAGCAACCCAGCGCCGAGCACGGCGGCAAGCAAGATGTCGCGCAGAAAACCAGCGCCGCGCGAGAGCAGGGTCAAGCCGCCGACGGAAACCAGGCTTTTGTACATCAGTGTTTTCGATTTAACCGGAACGCTGCCGGGTCACAAGGTCGTCCGCCGCGGGCGGATTGATGCCGACGCGCTCCTCGATCAGATAGAGCGGCCGCCTTTTGACTTCGGCGAAGATGCGGCCGATATATTCACCGATGATGCCAAGCGACAACAACTGAATTCCGGCAAAAAACGTGATCGATACAATCAGCGAGGCAAAGCCCGGCACATCGATGCCGGAAATGAGGGTCCGGATCACATAAAAGCTCGCCATTGCCAGCCCCAGCAGGGATGTGGCCAAGCCGATATAGCTCCACACCTTGAGGGGCAATGTCGAAAAAGACATGAGACCATCGAGCGCGAGATGTGTCAATTTACGATAGCTGAATTTGGACACGCCATGGAGGCGCGCTTCGACATCGAACGGCACGCCGATCGATTTGAATCCAATCCATGCATAAAGGCCTTTGGAGAAGCGCGCGTGCTCGCGCAATGTGCGCAGCGCCGCGACGGCCTGCGCGTCGAGGAGCCGGAAATCCCCGGCACCTTCCGGCAGGCGCGTCTCTCCGACCGAGCCAAAGAGCTTGTAGAAACGCTGTGTCAGCAGCCGCCGCAAAGGACTATAGACGTCTTGATCGACGCGCTGGGCAAAGACATTCTTGTAGCCTTCCCTCCAGCGCGCGACAAAAGCCTCGATCAGTTCCGGCGGATGCTGCAAATCGGCATCCATGATTATGGTCGCAGCCCCCCTGACATGATCGATGCCTGCCGTGATCGCGATCTCCTTGCCGAAATTCCGGCTCAGCGAAAGCGCGAGTATGCGAGGGTCCGCCGTATGAGCGGCGCGCAGGAGGTCGAGCGTATCGTCGGTTGAACCGTCATCAACAAAAATGATTTCGAAGGAGGCCGCGCACCGCTCCAGGACCGGCACCAGCCGTTTGAGCAAAGCCTGAACATTCCGGGATTCATTGCACACCGGCGCAATCACGGAAAGCTCCGGCTGTTTCGTATCCACAGGCCCGGTGTCGTGGTTGTTAGGCAAAGGGACCCCATAAGTTGAACCCGCAGCTATGCCATTCTGCCTGGATAAACTTGACAACTTGCTTACCTTCGAATCCTTATCGATTTACTCATCGGGAACATCTCCAAGACACGTTAATGCTCATGAACACAATTCAGACTTGAGGGCCGGAACAAGCGATTATCGCAACCATCGCCGGGTCCGGCTTTGGAAGGAACCGCCGTGTTCGAAGGATTTAGACAATACATAGGCCAAAACCCCAACGCCTTTCAAATTGCGAGCACATTTGTCATTGGCCTGATTGCCTTTGCAATCTGGACCTTTGTATTCAAGGAGCCACCCTCAAAATGAATTCGATAGCTTATCATGGGCATGGCCGGAACGCGTTTTTCCTTTTGCCTCTGCGCCGATGATTTCGCGCTGTCGCCTGGCGTCAGCCGCGGTATTCTGGAAGCTCTAGGCGCGGGCCGCCTGAGCGCGGCAAGCGTCATGACAACCCGCCCCTCATGGAAGATAGGCGCGCGTGAGCTTCGCCCTTTCAAGGCCACGGCCGATATCGGGCTCCACCTCAATCTTACCTTGGGAAGACCGCTGGGAAAGATGCCAGCCTTGGCGCCGTCTGGTCAGCTGCCGGAAATTCGCCAGCTGGTCAAGGCGGCACGGAAAAGGGAGCTGCCGGGACTTGAGATTGCGGCCGAAATTTCGCGCCAGCTCGACAGTTTTGGCGAGCATTTCGGCACCGATCCCGCTTTCATCGATGGGCATCAGCATGTCCAGATTCTGCCGCAGATCCGCGACATTCTTTTCGCCTGCCTCGAACAAAGGGGATTATCCGGCAAGCTCTGGATACGAACGAGCGCCGATCGCCCTTCGCGAATCGTGAGGCGCGGCGTCGAAGTGGTTAAGGCGCTCGGCATTGCCTGGCTCGCGCGTGGTTTTGCAACGGAGGCGATTGCGCGCGGCTTTCACACCAATGACGGGTTCGCTGGCTTTTCGGCATTCGATTCGGGACGCGATTATGCCGCCGATTTTGCCAATTATCTCCGCGCGCCAGGCCGGTGCCATCTCATCATGTGTCACCCGGGCTATTGCGACGATGAACTCGCGGCGGCCGACCCCGTCACCCTTAGCCGGGAGCGCGAACTCCACTTTCTTCTTTCCCCGGCCTTCACGGACATGCTCGACCGCAAAGGCGCACGGCTTGCACGGCTTTCCAGAGCTCATCCCGATCAAATGGAATCATTTGATCGATAGGGCGCAGCTCAAATTCAAAGAGCAGGAGCCTGTGCTCATCGAAATAGCCGGTCAACTTTATCGGGATATGTTCTAAGGCGCCGATTTGACGGCATTCGACGGAAGGACAAGGCATGTATCGCGCACATCCTAAGGACGGCATTGCCTGGGTGACGGGGGCAAGCTCCGGCATAGGCCGCACGG
>CAYTRB010000318.1:0-3195 GCA_964440215.1 uncultured Methylocapsa sp. | reverse complement strand
AGAGCTGGCGAGACATCCGACGCCCAAACCGGCTTAGTGTTACGTTTTTCTTCAGGTTGCGCCGCGCTCGCGCTTTCGAGGGGCCGGAGAGAAAGCTGAAAGCTGCCAAGTTTCGCGGCAACCAAAAGCATCTCCGCCTGCCGTTCGAACAGCTCGAGTGTGACCGTCCTCGGAGTACTGGACACGGTGTTGAGCGTGGCGGCTACACCAGATGGCGGGTTCAAAGACTGGTCGACCGCGATCACCCGCACGTCGCGCAGCACGGTCTCGCCCACTGTCATATGCCCGGGATCGGTGGTAACGCTGTCGGCGAAGCTTTGCGTCAATATCACGTCCACATAATCGCCTGGCAACGCCAAACCCGCCGCGCTCTGCGCCGCGTCAACAAAAATCGATATGGCCCGGTAGCCCGGTTTGAGCACCGCGGCGAGGAATTGCCGGTCGCTAGGCTTGATGAACTCGCTCGCGAGCAGCGGCTCGTCTTCGGTGAAATCGCGCCGGCTGACCGCGCCCAAAAATGCCTTTTCCTCGCCGCGCCGGAGACTTCCCGGATGAACCTCTCCCGGGGCGCCATCTTTGAAATCTTCTTCCCGCAGCAATGTACCTCTAGGGATTTTACGGGCCGCGATCAACGCCGCCTGCTGCGGGGCTTCGGCACGCGTTTCGACCACGGCGGCAGGGTTTCTCACCTGGCCGAACCAGGTGATGAGGAGACCAGCTCCCGCAAGCACGAAAACGAGCCCTATAGCGAGCAGGATATTGCGTAAAGACATTGAAAGGACTCTCTCGCGAGGTAAATGCCGACACCGCCCAGCACGGCCACGGCATAGGGCAAGGAATCGCCCGCGGCGATCCGGACGCGCTCCGTCTCGATCATTCGCGCATGCCCGCTCTCCGGCGGAGCGATTTCCAACGTGGCGGAGTGAGACGCGCGTTGGCGCTTGAGCCCATAATGCGCCGCGAGGTAGAAGCAGCTGAGCAGTCCGCCAGCCAGCGCGATTTCGATCAGGAGCTGTCCAACGCGATCCGGCGGGACAAGAAATGTCACGGCGCTAATGAGCTTCGTGTCGCCTCCCCCTATAATCTTGAAATGGGAGAGGACTCCGAGCCCGCAAAACACAATGGCGGCGGCGAGCAGGCTGAACCAAACCAGGCCGGGTCTCGCCGCTAGGCCCTGAATAAGACCGATAGCGGCGACGGCGGCCACGAGCTCATTTGGAATAATCCTGTCCTTCAAGTCCGTTTTGGCGCTGACGGCAAGCAGGATCAAGATCGCCGCCCAAGAGATCGTGTCGATGGGAAGAAGAAAGCTCATGTTCTCTTCACCGCGATCTCTTTGCATCCGCCAACCAGCCCGGCAGATCATGGCCGAGCTTCAATTGGCGCAGATGGAGCACCCCATGAATAGGTAGAGCCGCCCTTGACATAGGGTTTCGGCGAGCGACTCCTTCACATCAAAATCGATATGGCGGCACAGTTATCGCCATACCGTCATGCCGCCAGGATTAAATCGCTAGGGTGCGACCACCTTGCCTCCGATGTAGGTGAACAAACCGCTCAGGTTCGTTCCGACAAGCGTCACAGACACGATGATTGCAACAGCGATCAGCGAGGCGATCAGCCCATATTCGATCGCGGTGACGCCGCTCTCCGAGTCGATTGAAAACCAGCTGCTCACCGTTTTAGTTAAGTTACGCATTTCGATAGCCCTTTCTTCAATGTCAATATAATAATTACAGTTAAGCTCTGTCAACTGACGTAGATCAACCATACCTAACAATAACGCGTGATTGGTCAGCGCGTTCCCTAACCGGTGGAGTTTATATTCCCTGGGCAGGAACGCGCGGCCCTGATGCGCCAAGGCGCCGGGCTGTCACCACACACCGGGAATAAGACGCGGCGTTCGACGCGCGTAGGCGGCGTATTCCGGAAAAGCCTTTCGAAGGACCTCTTCCTCGACCCGCATACGCCGGATCTGAATGGCCAAGTGAAGCACCAGAAACGGCAGCGCCGCGAACCAGGCGAATTGCAACAGGATGCCGGCAATCGCCGCCTCCTCGACCAAATAAAGAGGATGCCGGACGATCGCATAAGGGCCGCTGGTGACCAGCTTGCGCGCCTGAGGGATCAGGCTGAACGACCGGCCCAAGGATAGGAGCGTGTAGACAATAAGCACTTCGCTGAAGATAAGGATCACCGCCGATGCCGCGGCGAGCGCAGGCAGTTCCGGGCCGCGCGGCAGCAGGGGAATCAACCACGCGCCATAAGTGCCAGCCAGCGCCAGCAGCGCCGGCCCAAACCCCTCGGCCCGGCTGACCGGCTCTGGCCGCAACAGCATGATACAGCAGATGATCGAGTAGAAGACGAGGATGCACCCCTCCGAGACTAACGCCGGCCACGCATTGAGGCTGACCCGGCCAGCCGCAATGTCCGCAAGCAAGCTGCTGACGGCTCTGAAAGACGCCGCACTCAGGACGAGAAACCAGGCGGCGGCGCACAGGCGCACGATCAGCGCACGGGCCCGCCCAGAGGCCAGCCCCGCGGAAATGGAGCTCAACATCGCTCGAGGGCGGGGCCGCAACGACAGCCATGCATTAACCACTAGGGGGCGGCCAGTTTAGGTGCGACGTAGGTGAAAATCGCCGCAAGGTGTGTTCCGGTGAGTGTTAAACCCGCTATGATACCGATGGCGATCAGTGAGGCGATGAGCCCATATTCGATCGCGGTAACGCCGCTTTCGGAATCGAGCGAGAGCCAGCCCGCCAAGTTTTTGGCTAAGTTGCGCAATCCATCCGGCCCCTTTTTTCGAATAGCAATAAACTATGACATTGCGATTCGGCCTGCTAATTGTCATATATCAATTATGATGAGTTAAAACGGTTAATTATCGATTCAGTTCCCGAGCCAGCAGAGTATTGTTTCCCGCGAGGGACTAAGGGCCGCGATACGCTAAGGGGCGAGGGGAAAGTGGTACAAACCTGCAGGGGGGCGCGGCGGCATCGAGTCATTCTGCTTCTGACCCGCCTTGCGGCCGTGCCGCCGGCCGTCGCCTGACCAAGGAAGCACCGGGATGTTTACGCGGATGGCCGCCCTGGCCAGAAACATTCGCCGGTCCCGCGAGGGGGCCGTCGCCATCCATATGGCCCTGATCATGGGCGCGATGCTTGGCATGGGCGCCTTGGCCAGTGAAATTGG
>CAYTRB010000317.1:0-3195 GCA_964440215.1 uncultured Methylocapsa sp. | reverse complement strand
ACGCCTGGCTGACTGGTAAGGCCGGTGCAGAGCTCTTGCGGCGACTTTGCCTTAGGGATTGCTCCGACCAGTCGAGTTTAACGCCCCGCCATGAACGCCAGCGTAAGACCCGGTCCAATCCGGCTCTTTAGGTCCAATACTGGACGAGAGATCGGCGGGCGCCGCAGCGTTGATTCCTTCCTCCATGGTCTCAAGTTTCGCTCCGCCCTTTTTCGCCGGAGACCTTGCGTTACCAGCAGGCGAATTGGTGTCGCTGGACAGTTCCTGCGCCCACAAAACATTGGCGGGTGCCACAACAAAGAGCATGGCCGTGGCCAAAAAGCGCCTCCGGAATCGCATGGAAATTCCTCGCGATTTGATTGAATCAAGTTCGTTATCATCGCTCATTTCGCTTTTCCTTGCTTGAGCCATTCCGTGACGCGGGTGCGGACGGCGCCCGGGGGCGGCATAAACCAGCACAAATGACAAATAAGTAATTTTGATTGCCCCCAAATGGATCATGAATTGTGTCACCAAGCGACTAAATCTCAAAACGTGCTGATCGCAACATTGTCCGCCTAAAGCGTCAGCACTGGCTTATGTCTAAGTAGTTTGATTAAAGTAACACTGAGTAGAGTCGGTCCCCGGCCTTTGTCCCCCCTCAGGCCGGGGACTTTTTATTTCGCATATTTTCGCCCGCCGGCCTAGAAGGCCGCTCCGCGCACTCCATGACCCGCTGGAAAAGCCACATCGTCGCCCGGAGTTTCAATGTCCGGTAGCGCAGGTTAAGAGTGGCACGGATGCGCGTGAGTTCGATCATGCGTTGCCCCAGAAGATTTTCTTCATAACCTCAGGATCCTTCGCAAAGGCGAATGTATCGGCGGTTCTCTCGTTCAAAAACTCGCGCATGGTCTTCATGCCTTCTTGGCGCGCGGTTTCCCTTTCGGCGTACCGGACGTTAGAAAGCGCATCTTTGATATTTGACAACATATCCAAATCGGCGCGGTCGCTGCGGAGCCCATCGGATATTTTTATGTCGTCGAGCGCAAACCGGAAAAGCGCGGCCAGTTCGCCATAATTTTGCGGCACCAATGTTCGGAGTTTCGAGATTATCCTCTCTTGCTCTGCATAGTGGCGATCGTCCGCGTCATTCTCCGGCGGCGCAATGGCTGTCTGATAATTTTGGTCGGCCTCAAGCCATTTATAGCGCGCGACCAGTTCCCGGATCTTGCTTGTGCCGCGCGCTGTCATGCTGGAGGTCACCGGAGCGGCCTTGGATACGTTCTTGCGTGTCTTCGGGTTGGTGGTCATACCGCCTGCTCCTCTTTGGTTGTGCTGGCTTCCGCGGCCGCCGTGGTTTCGCCGAGACATTCGTCGAGGAGCGCGATTGCCGCGTTGATTTTCGTCGTTGCGATATCCGCCACAACCTGAATCGCGTCGCGCGATTCCTTGGGTAGCTTGCCCGCCGCCATGAACACGCACTCAACGCAATTCCGCGCATCGGCCAGCAGGTCTTCCGCGTCTATGATCTTGCTCATTGCTGGCCTTCCTTCCCGTCGAGCGACACGGCGAATTCGTCGCCTTCGATTTGAATCGTCGTGCCGCCGCACTTGATCAGCGCGGAAAGCTGGCCCTGGGCCGACACAAGCCGCAAAGAGCGGCCCATGGTGCCCGTGGTAGCCGCGATGCGCTCCGCCGCCTCCGCCTCGAGTCTCTGCATGGCTCTGCCAGCCATGCTGGCGGCCTTCCTGATGCCCGCAAGCTCGCGGCTGGCTTCCGCGATGCTGACGGATGTTTTGGAGTTTGTAAGCTGTTTTCCCATGTGGATTTCCTCTATCGGCGTATTGACCAACTTGATTTAAATCAGCCGTTATGAGATAAATATCTCAATTCATCACGGGAAGTCAAGAGGAATAATACATTATGAGTGAAATCATCCAAGTTACCGGGCGCCAAATAGCAGCGGCAAGGGCGCTAATCGGCTTGGATCAGGCAGGACTCGCGGACTCCGCCAACGTCTCAGTGCAAACGCTGCGGCGTATGGAAGCTGCAGAAGGTCCGCCCGGGGGCTATCCGAACAACATAGCTGCCGTTCGTGCCGCCCTCGAAAAAGCAGGCGTCGAGTTCATTGCCGAGAACGGTGGAGGACCTGGAGTGCGGCTCAAGAAGACCGCGAAGGGAATCGAGGAAATCTCACAGCAAATCGCCGCGCTCGAGGACACGATTTCCTCGATATCAGTGCCGCCAGAACCCAGCCCCAAAGCCGCTTTGAACACAATGAAGAAAGCTATTGCCGAGAACGATCTGACGAAGCTCAAAATCGCGCGCAAACGGATCAAGGAGAAGGGAGTCTCGAAATGACCGCTCGCCCGCGCGATCCGCTCCGGCAGGCGATCGAGGATCTGCTGAAAGAGCGGGCGTCTTTGCCTAAAGCAAAGATAGTTGAATTAGCAAAGAAAACCAGGGGGTTATACGTCAATGAACACGGACATGAAAAATAAATAGCGGCGCCTTTGGGCTGAAACCGATGCCCTTATCCACCTCGACGTAGATGCCACACGTCGGCGGAAAACCCTAAGGGCGGCAATAGTTTAGTGCCGGAAAAGCACGAGCGGAAAAAAAAATATTGCAGGTTTCCAAGGCCTAGATTTTTTTTCAACTGCCTGTGGAAGCTGATATGCAACGGCTTGGAAATATTGCCGTATTTCACGATGCGGTCCGATGGTCCGCATTCGCGCTCGACAAGCTGCAATTCGACGTTTAGAGCCCGCAAATACCGCCAAGCCTTTCTGGCGACGGGTCCGGGGTTTTCAAGCGGGCGCGGAAGCGCAAGCGGTCAAGCGCCGCCCAGAAGTAAGACGAATTGTAAGATCGCCGCCTGAATATGGCAGAAACGCCAGCAATATCAATCATACATATAAGAGAGTGCTTCTTCCATGGGTTTCAAATGCGGCATCGTCGGTTTGCCCAATGTCGGCAAATCGACCCTCTTCAATGCGCTGACGCAGACGGCGGCGGCGCAGGCGGCGAATTATCCCTTCTGCACCATCGAGCCGAATGTCGGCGATGTCGCGGTGCCCGACGCACGGCTCGAAACACTCGCCAAGATCGCGGGCTCCAAGGAGATCATTCCGACGCGGCTGACCTTTGTCGATATCGCTGGCCTCGTGCGCGGCGCCTCGAAGGGCGAAGGGCTCGGCAATCAGTTTCTGGCGA
>CAYTRB010000316.1:0-3197 GCA_964440215.1 uncultured Methylocapsa sp. | reverse complement strand
GCGCATTTTGCCAAACCTGCAGAAATGCCTCCTGCAAGACTTCGGACGCGATTTCTGGGCGCCCCACGATGCGGAGCGCGATGCCGTAAAGCCGCCGGGATTCAAGCTCGTAGAGCCGCTTCAATGCGGCACGGCTACCGAGCGCGATCGCCTCGATCAAAAGCGCGACGGGGGATAGAGCCGCAGCTCGGTTTTCATCCATGAGCTCTTGACCAAAAAAGCGTTCTCGTGCCGCACGGTGCCGTGGAACGCACGCTGTGTCTACCCATAGGGGTATGACGCATCCCGACGTCACTCTTATCGCCGCTCCATAAATCCATCATACGCGCCGCGCCGCAGCTCGGATGCCACATCCTGCATCGGACTCTGCATCCAGCTGGCGATCTCGCCCGTAAGGACGATGTATGCCGCGACGGCGGAGGACAGGCCGAGGCCCGCGGCTACTAACAAAGAGAGTAGCCATGAACCGGATCAAATTGCTCGGCGCCACGGCGATCGTCGGCTTTGCCTTCGCGGCGGGCGCCGTTGCCGCCACCCACCCCATGGTTGGCGGCGCCGCGATGTACGCCAGCAAAAACATCATTGAAAATGCTATGAATTCAAAGGACCACACGACCCTTGTCGCCGCGGTCAAGGCTGGCGGGCTGGTCAATACGCTCGAAGGCTCCGGGCCGTTCACTGTGTTCGCCCCGACCAACGAGGCCTTCGCCGCGCTCCCGCCCGGAACAGTCATGACGCTATTGAAGCCAGAGAACAAGGCAACGCTTGACAAAATCTTGACATATCACGTTGTGCCCGGCCGGCTCGATTCGAAGGCCCTCGGCCAGCAAATCATGAGCGGCGACGGCAAGGCCGTGCTCAAGACCGTGGAAGGCGACACGTTGACCGTGACCGGCAGCGGAAGAAATCTCACCGTGACCGACGACAAAGGCAATATGGCGAAGGTCACAATCGCTGATGTCTATCAGAGCAACGGCGTTATCTTCGTCATTAACAAGGTACTCATGCCGGACTGAAGTGCGGCTAGAGTTAATGCCGAGCGGGCAGCCCGGGAGACTGCCCGCTCGCTTCCTTGCGGAGGGAAGGATGGCCGACGATCATCAGATTTTTCGCCACCGTCTATGGGTTCGCCTTACACATGGGATCAATGTCGTCTGCATGACGGTCCTTCTGATGAGCGGGTTGCAGATATTCAACGCTCACCCGGCGCTATATTGGGGCGACCGGTCGCGCTTCGATCGTCGGATCTTGTCGATCGGCGCGGCGCAAGACGCCCAGGGACGTCCGATGGGCGTCACGAGCATTGGCACGCGCGAATTCGACACCACCGGATTATTGGGGGTATCGGGCGATCCCGTCGAGGGGACGATCCGGGCATTTCCCGCCTGGATGACCTTGCCGGGTGCCCAATGGCTGTCGATGGGACGCCGGTGGCATTTCTTTTTCGCCTGGATATTCGTCGTCAACGCCGCCACCTACGGGATCATGACGATCGTCAGCCGGCATCTTTGGCGCGACCTCCTGCCATCTGGATCGGGCCTTCGACAGATCGGCGGTTCGCTCTGGAATCATCTCCGGTTGCGCTTCCCACGAGGCGAAGAAGCCAAGCACTACAACGTCCTTCAGAAACTCGCCTACCTCGTCGTTTTGCTTGCCCTCGGCCCCGTCATGATTCTTGCCGGGCTGGCCATGTCGCCGCGGCTTGATGCCAGCTACCCCTTTCTTCTCGATATCTTCGGTGGACGGCAATCGGCGCGCACGGTCCATTTCATCGTCGCCTTTTCTCTCCTGGGATTCACGGTGATTCACATCACGATGGTCGTCCTCTCCGGCGTCTGGAACAATTTGCGCTCTATGGTCACAGGCTGGTACGATTTGGGGAACAAACATGGGAATGCTTAAAGATCTCGGGCGCCGGCAGCTTCTCGCCCGCGCTGCGAGCGGCATCGCTACTCTGTCGCTTGGCGGTTGTGAGAGACTGTCAACTACGCCTTGGTTCGTCAATCTCCTCGACAGCGCCGAGAAGGTTACGCAATTGACGCAACACGCCGCTACCGGGCAGGATGCGCTTGCGCGCGAATACAGCGAGGCCGACCTTTCGCCGATTTTCAAAAGTAATGGCACGCAGTACCCGAGCGACGCCCATTACCAAGCCTTGGCAGAAACCGGCTTTGCAGATTGGCATCTTGAGGTCGGCGGCCTGGTAGAGCGGCCCATGCAATTCTCTCTCGCCGAGCTTCGTGCGTTTCCGTCGCGCACCCAGATCACCCGGCATGATTGCGTCGAAGGGTGGAGCTGTATCGGAAAATGGAAAGGGGTGCCGGTAACAACCGTTCTGGACAGTGTCCGTCCAATGCCCGACGCGCGCTATGTTATGTTTTATTGTGCCGATCCAATGGAAGAAAGCTGGGATGGATCCGACAGCCGATACTACGAAAGCATTGATGTGGAGGGTGCCTACCACCCGCAAACCATCCTCGCTTATGAGATGAATGATCAGGTTTTGCAGATGCCATATGGTGCGCCCCTTCGTTTGCGCGACGAGCGTCAGCTCGGTTACAAAATGGCGAAATACATCATGCGCATCGAGCTCGTCGACAGCTTTGCGACGATCCGCGGCGGCCATGGCGGCTACTGGGAAGATCAAGGTTACGAGTGGTATGCCGGGATTTAGCGCAAGAAAAGAAAAACGCGCGCTGCAAATCGTCGTTGGTATCGCCAGCATAGTACCGATCGCCGCCGGCGCTGCGGGCATGCTTTTGGGACCATCTTTCATCGGAGATCGAGCCACCGACACACCCAATCTCGACAGTCATTCCCGCTATTTATCGGGGCTGTTATTGGGGATCGGCGTCGCCTATGCCTGCGCGGTCCCCGGGATCGAGCGGCAGAGCGGGCGATTTCTTTTGCTCGGTGCAGTCGTGGTTCTGGGCGGCTTCGGTCGTCTGCTGGCGATGCTCACGATTGGGGTGCCATCGCCGATCATGTTCTGCGCCCTCGCAATGGAACTACTGGCAACGCCGACCATCACACTCTGGCAGCTGCGTGTCGCCCGATCAACGACATCCTAACATCAGGGCAATCGGCTGCGGGATACAGCTGATCAGTACGATCTCTATTTTGGTCCGCCTCTGGCGCGACTCGGACCTGCCGTAATGTCCGCTATCTCGTCGCTAGGGGATGGCAAGCGGACCTTG
>CAYTRB010000315.1:0-3202 GCA_964440215.1 uncultured Methylocapsa sp. | reverse complement strand
AACTTCGTCAAAATAGCCAGCAACTTTTCATGATCGCCCTCGCTAATGTGACAAAATCGCGTTACCTGGCTACACTTCCGGACGCATTTGCCCTACCCATGCTCGCATCCCTTCCGGGCGCCCCTCCGCCACGCAATGATTAGGAAAGCTCGCTGGTTTTGCCGTTCATTTCCGACCTCATTTCCGAAGCCCGCGCCGTGGCGCGGAGCCTCGCCACCTTGGCCGCCGGTCCGCATATTCGCCTCGGCGTCACCGGACTTTCACGCGCCGGCAAGACGGTTTTCATTACCGCGCTCATCGAACATTTGACCAAGGCGGCAAGCCCGGCCTTGCAGGGCCGTAGAAATCCCTTGCCGGTGTTCCGCGTGCATGCCGAAGGACGGCTGATCGGCGCCACGCTCGAACCGCAGCCCGACGATACGGTTCCGCGCTTCGCCTATGAGAACCATATTGCCGCTCTGGCTGGCCCCAAGGGCGACGCCGGCGCCCGCCATTGGCCGCAATCGACACGCCGTATCTCCGAGCTGCGGCTACGCCTTTATTTCGACCAAAAAACCGGGATGCGGCCGGGCCGCCAATCGCTTGCCATCGACATTGTCGATTATCCGGGAGAGTGGCTGCTCGATTTGCCGCTGCTCGGCAAATCCTTCGCGCAATGGTCGCGTGAAACCTTCCATGCCTCGGAGAGCGCTGCCCGGGCGCCGCTCGCGGTGCAGTGGCGCGGGCTCGCCGCCGACATCGATCCGCGCGGCACGGCCAGTGAAGAGGAGGCGCGCCGCGAGGCCGAGCTATTTACCAATTATTTGCGGGCGTGCCGTGCCGGTGAATATCATTTTTCCAGCCTGCCCCCGGGCCGTTTTCTGATGCCCGGCGATCTCGAAGGCTCGCCCGCCTTGACGTTTGCGCCGCTCGCCCTTGAGGACGGGGAAATCTATCCGCCGGACTCTTACGCGGCCATGATGGAGCGGCGCTATGAGGCCTATAAGACCCATATCGTCAAACCGTTTTTCCGCGATCATTTCGCAAGGCTCGATCGCCAAATCGTCCTCGTCGACACGCTCGCCGCATTGAACGCGGGGCCTGCCGCGATGCGTGACCTTGAAACCGCCCTAACGGATGTGCTGGCAGCGTTCCGGGCGGGACGCGGCAATCTCTTGTCGGACTTGTTCCGGCCAAAGATCGACAAGATTCTTTTCGCCGCGACCAAGGCCGATCATCTCCACCACACAAGCCACGACCGGCTGGAAGCGATCTTGCGGCAACTAACGAGCGCCGCAATCGCGCGTGTCGAGACGGTCGGCGCCGAGGTCGATGTCATCGCGCTTGCCGCGGTCAGGGCGACGCGCGAGGCCAAGGTTGGCGGCCCCGACGAGCCCGCGCTCGAAGCCGTGATCGGCACGCCCCTTGACGGGGAACATATCGGCGGCGAGATTTTCGATGGCAACTCGGAGGCCGCGATTTATCCGGGCGAACTCCCGAGCGATCCGGCAGCGGTGTTCCGCGACGAGCCGCGCGCCATCGAGCCCGATGACATCGACTACCGCTTCGTCCGTTTCCGGCCGCCCTACCCGGTCCGGACCCAGAATGGCACTCTGCTCCCGCCTCCCCATATAAGGTTCGACCGCGCGCTCCAGTTTCTGCTTGGCGACCTGCTCGGCTAAGCCGCTCGACAGGAACCCGCTTTGATGATTGACCAGGCGATCTGCACCGCTGATTCGATGGGACAGGCAAACGCTAGAGTGAAAGATTAACGAGGTTCTGCGTGGCACTTGAACCAAAACCCCGCCCGCGCGCGTTCCGCATTGGCGCAACCGCCGCAACCAACGGCGATAAGCCTGCGAGCCCGCTGGTGATCGAAACCTTGGCCGATCCTTATGAAGCGGAAGCCAAGGCTTTGTTGGCGGCCGGGGACCCGGGCGAGGCCGCCGTCGAGACCGCGCAGAAGAAAGGTATTGTCACCCGCTCGCTGTTGTCCTGGGGCGGCATTTTCTGGGCGTCCACGGGCGGCCTCGTGTCGCTTGGTTTCGGGCTTTGGCTGACCCGGCTCATCGATGATCTTTTTGCCTGGTCGCCTGCGTTCGGGCTCATTGGTCTTATTCTTGCGGCTGTTGCCGGAGCGGCACTCTTCATTCTCGGCGCCCGCGAAATCGCTGCGATTTTACGCCAGCGCCATATCGCCGAACTTCATATCGGCCTAGCCCGCGCCCGCGAAAAAGACGATTTCAAGGAGGCGCGGCGCCTGGTGAGCCAGCTGTCCTCACTTTATGATGCGCGGCCCGATACCGCGCGCGCGCGCGGCCAGCTCCGCCAGCTTGCGCATGACATCGTCGATGGGAGCGATCTTATCGACATCGCCGAGCGCACCCTCGTCGAACCGCTCGATGTATTGGTGCAGCACGAGATCGCGGCTGCCGCCAAACGTGTGTCCGTCGTGACCGCGCTGGCGCCGCGTGCGTTCATCGATGTCATCTTCGTCGCGGCGCAGGCGGTCCGGCTGATCCGGCGCATCTCGGTGATCTATGGCGGCAGGCCGGGCCTGCTCGGCTTTCTCAAGCTGTTGCGCTCGATCGGTTCGCATATCGCGATCACCGGCGGCATGGCGGCGGGCGACAGCCTGCTGCAGCAATTCGTCGGGCATGGGATCGCCGCGAAATTGTCGGCCCGGCTCGGCGAAGGCGTGTTGAACGGACTCCTCACGGCGCGGGTCGGGCTTTCCGCCATGGCGGTCTGCCGCCCCCTGCCCTTCGCGACCAAGCGGCCGCCGGGTGTCGGCGATGTCGCGCCGTTTTTGTTCAGCAAATCGTCAGAGAATAAGAGCTGAGGCCGCCGCGCCGTGGAAGTGCTGATGGGTGAGCCATCAGTTTTGACCGGTTGAGGGGTATTTCCTTACCAAAATGTTTCACGTGAAACATTTTGGTACGATTGAAGCCCGAAACCTTACAAGGCCTCATACGTCTTCCGCCTTGGGACGCGTCCACTTGCGCGGAAAACCGGTCTTTTTGGTGAATGCGTTTTGAAGCAGGCTGTTGACAGCGCGGATAGAGCTTTCCGCAATGGCGCTCAGCCACCCGCTGCCATTTGCGACAGCGCCGCTCGATGAATTTTGAGCCTCAACCTAAAGGCACAACAGCTATTCAAAATTAAGAAGTGCCTGGTATTTCAACAAATCGTAGCGTCCGAATCGGGCGCTAAGGCCACGTTT
>CAYTRB010000314.1:0-3204 GCA_964440215.1 uncultured Methylocapsa sp. | reverse complement strand
TCGCAGGCGCACTTCTTCAACTAAGCTTTTGGACCCGCAGCTACACGAGCGGCAGCTCAATCCCCTCGGCCTCAGCCATTGTCTCGATTGCGGCATTGAACGATATCTGATCGGCGTTCTCGATTGGCTGCGCCACCAGCATCTCGAAGAGCTCGGCCTGTTCGAGCAGGAACGTCGTGCCGTTACGCAAGCGTGCATAGGCTGTTATTCGGCGTGCAGTTTTAACCCCCTATTGGAGTGCGCCCGTGGGGATGGACAGATTGAGGGCTCAGGATTGACATCCTGTGTCCGGCTTTCAGAGGATGAAAGCCATGACCAAGCATCGTTCCCATAGCGCCGCATTCAAGCGGCAAGTTGCGCAGGAATTCGTGGCTGGCGAGGCTCACGTCCCGGGGGACACCATGCCCAAAGCGAGAAAGGCCGCCTTGCGGGGGCCTTCTCATAACGCTCTGGTTTCCTTGATGAAATGTGGAGCGGGCGAAGGGATTCGAACCCTCGACCCCAACCTTGGCAAGGCCGCGTCCTTGGCCGGATGCGTACTGTTCATCAACATCCATCATTATTTCTTGGACAATGTGATGTGGCGACGCGAGAACCCCGACGTTCGCCGATACTTGATGACTTAAATAAAAGTGGGTCCGCACAGCCGAGGCTGCCGTCTCAACGTGGGCGGCTCTCTCATCAAGCGCGCCGCCCACTCGAAGCGACTGTTTGGCGCATATCGGCCTCGTTTGGCGACGGGCGGACGGAGGTGCCGTTTGGTCCTTGGCTTCTCATGGATTCTTCCAGCGATCGGCATATTCGAGATTGTTGGGAAGTCCCGCGTGCGTTCGAACGCGAAGGATGCCGGCGCGTTACGCGAATTCAGCCCCCCTTACACTTTCCCCGCTTCGACGGCCCCCGCCCGTGGAGGAAGAATTTTACCGTCGCGAAGCGCAACCGCCGCGTCTTCCGCTGTCAAAGGTCTTGCGAAGAGAAAGCCCTGGACCTCGCCGCAGCCCCACTCCTTCAGCAGATCGCACTGCTCCTGCGATTCGACCCCTTCCGCGATGACGTCGATATTCAACTCGCGCGCGAGACCGATCGTTGCCCGAATGATGGCGGCGTCACCCGGCGTGGTTTCCAGTTTCGTGACGAAGTTCTGGGCGATCTTGATGCGGTTGCTCGGATATTTGCGCAGATAGTCGAGCGACGAATAGCCGGTGCCAAAATCATCGATAGCGACCGTCACGCCGGTCTCGCGGAGGCGCACCAGAAGGTCGCCGTGTTCGCGCGACGTATCCATGAGCACGGACTCTGTCAGCTCGAGCTCCAGCATCTGGGCCGGCAAACCGGTCCACGCGAGAGCGGCGGCGATATCGGCTTCGAGCGCGACTGGCGTCCGGAACTGCAGGGCCGACACGTTCACGCTGATCCGGACGGGCGCGATGCCGGCATCGAGCCAGGCCTTGCCCTGCCGGCAAGCCTCCCACAACACCCAGTGGCCGAGCTTAGCGATGATGCCGATCTGCTCGGCGATTGGAATAAAAAGACCAGGCCCAAGAACGCCGCGTTGAGGGTGCCGCCACCGCACCAGTGCTTCCACGCCGGTAATCCGCCCGCTATCGATCGCGACCTGCGGTTGATACAAGAGAAAGAGCTGGCCTTCATCGACCGCGATGCGCAGCTCCGCCCCAAGGGCGACCCGGCTCTTGACTTCCGTGTCCATCGCATCGGTGAAGAAGCGGTAGCCACCGCGACCCTCTGACTTGGCCCGGTAAAGCGCGACATCGGCGTGCGAGAGCAGGGTCTCCGCATCGGCGCCCTCGGCGCCATAGGCGGCGATCCCGATGCTGGCGCCGCTATGGATGTCGCTCCCATGGACCGAAAAGGGAATGGCGAACGCGGCGATCAGCTTGTCAGCCAGGATTGCCGCGTCGGCGGGATCGCGGATATTGGCCACGATGATGGCGAACTCATCCCCACCAAACCGGGCGACGGTGTCGGTTTCGCGCGTACTCGCGCGCAACCGGTCCGCCACGGCCATCAAAAGCGCGTCGCCAACCGGGTGGCCGAGCGTGTCGTTCACGTCTTTGAAATGATCGAGGTCGAGGTAGAGAACCGCAAAGCTCTTTTCGCCGCGCTTGGCGGTCGCGATCGCGTGCTGGAGCACTTCCACGAAAACGGCGCGATTGGCAAGACCCGTCAGCACGTCATACCGCGCCATCCGCAGCGCCAGTGCCTCGACCCGCTTGCGCTCGGTAATGTCGCGGAAAAACCAAGCCCGCCCTAGGTACGCGCGCGACGGGCTGTAGAGCGTCACGGTATAGCGCTCGATGGATCGCCCATCGATCGTCTCGATATCATCCAGGCTATCGTCGCCAGGATGAACATAAAGATACTGCACGCGGGCAATGAAATCCGCAGGATCCTTCACGAGGGACTGCACCTTCGCCAATACGGTGACGTCTTCGCCGGCCACCAAAACCGCCAGCGGTATTTTCCAGATCGTAGCAAACCGATTGTTGAACGCGACAATCGTCTTGTTCTCGTCAACGATCAATATGCCGTCGAGAGATGCCTCCATCTGAGTCCGGAGCAGGAGGTTGGCGAATATGAGCTTATCGTCCAATTTCCGCCGCTCGGTGATATCCCGGAAATACCAGACCCGGCCGAGATATTCTCCTGAGTCGCTGCAGAGCGTCAAGATGTGGCGATCGATAGTTCTGCCGTCGGTCAGCACATATTCTTCCTGGCTGCTCTCATCTGGATGATCGAACAGATGGTTCGCCCGCGCGATAAATTTCGCAGGGTCCGCCATGAGCGGCTTCGCCCGAAGCAACGCGGTTTCCAGCGTGCCGTTGCTCAACTCCGCCGGCGGAATCTTCCAGATTTCGGTAAATCGCCGATTGAACAGGATGATCTTCCGGGCCGGATCGACGACCAGGATGCCATTTGGCGAAGCCTCCATCTCGCTGTTGAGAAGGACGTTGGCAAATCGGAGCTTGTTCTCCGCGCTCTTGCGCTCGGTAACGTCGCGCAAAACACCGATCGCCCCCCAGCTATCATTGAGCCGCGCCGCCGCCAGCGACAACTCAACGGCGATCTCGGTCCCATCCTTGCGGAGCGCCGTAAGTTCGGTCGTCTTGCCGAGCACGTCTCCCTCCCCAGTTGGGAGAAAAGCGTTCATGCCTTTGTCCGCTTTATCGCGGAACCGACGTGGCG
>CAYTRB010000313.1:0-3225 GCA_964440215.1 uncultured Methylocapsa sp. | reverse complement strand
GCGATCCTCGGGATCACGGCGTTGGCGTCGGCCGCAATTTTGCGATGGTTTTCTTGAAAGATTGTATTCGACGTCCGCATAAAGAGGAGGAGGAACAAGCAGACGGCGCTCAAATTGATGCGAAAGATGCTGAAAAATATGGCTTTGCTCCCGACAAGCTCGTCACAGATGACCTCCTATGCTTCTGTAGCCGGTCATCTCGGGATCTCGAACCGTCATTAACGCGGACGATGGTGCAACAACGGAGGGAGAATTCCCAGGAACTGAACCGGCGAAGGGAGTGGGAAGGATCGCGTGGCAAGGTGGACGGCAAGGCATCAGTGACGGGCGGCGGCGGGGGCCGCCGACCCAGCTCCCGGCACCGAGGAGGTTGTTTGCGCAACGGCCGGGCCGGTGCCAAGGGACGCACCAAAAACGCGCCAAAAGCGGCTGCTGCTAAAATTCTCGCACGTGAACCGCGTAGCCCGCATCGCATCGCCATGCGGCCGTCGCCAGTAGCCTTCATACCTATTCCCTTCTCATGGTCTTGCGGCCGGTACCGACCCGGATACTGACCCCATGAATTATTTTGGTGAGTTGAATGCTCCGCTAAGCGGTGCTGCCGGGCCAACGAAGTAGTCACATGCATGGTTGGGCGCGGTGCCACAAGGTCGGTAGCAGATTTGAGGATTCACTCCGATCCGTTTGACGGCAAGGAATCATGACAGCGGCCCAATGCCACAGCGCTTGGCTGCGCCGGTCTGCATCGAGCGTAGGCATTTTTCCACCCCGTGAAAAAATGAAAGCGTTTTTGCGCGCGACCATTCGGAAACTGGCGTGCCGTTTGTTCTTCACGCTGGCGAAACATAAAACGATTTAATACACCACGACGTCGCGGCATTCCCAGGTGATTTGGCTTTCGGCGCTTGGCCAGACAGTTCCGCAAATGCCGGCGATATCGACGTTTGGCGAGTGAAAGAGCAAGCAATTCCTTGCACGTTACAATACCGAAAGGCCTGACATTCTGGGCGATTTGCTTGGCCGCAATGGCTAATCGTCCACGATCTTGAAGGCGAGACTCAATCCGAAGCCGTGCAACCGCCTTCACCATCAGCCTGAAGGTAGCGGGCTGGTGGCCGAGCCGCAAGGCTGCGAATTGGATGACTGGTGAACCTGGTCCGGCCACGGTGACCGCAGATACGCTCCGCTCCCGGAACCCACACGCGTGGCCCGTGAACCCGCCGTGACTTCGTTCGCATGCGGCTGGCGTCCAACGGCCGGACAGTCGATCGAGGATAGCGGAACGGGGTGTGAGGCAGATGCGGTAAAATGTCTGCACCTTTGTCTCAGCAAGCCGGCAAACTGTTGAAATGAGAAGAATGTCTGTCTCAGGCCAACATGTCTCGTAAGCCGCGTCTTCGAATCCCACTATGAAATTCTCGATCTTATTGTCGTGCTGGTGCCGGGTTGGCCGTTTCAGCTCAAGCGGTCACTCACCGCCTGTACACCGCTCAAGACGAGGACGAGACGTAGCGGAAGTCCCTGCCCCGTTATCCAACCTACCAGCTGAAGAGAACGCCATGAAAACGTCAACGCGATCCATTTTGTCTTTTCCGTTGCTAGCTGCAGGATCAATTGCGCTATTAGGATGTGGTCAGCGCTCCACACCTACGACTATATCCTACCATCAGGTCGGCATCTGCAAAAGTTACGAGACGCCAAGCGGCAGACAGCAAGCGAAGGCTGATGAAGGCTTCGCTGTCTTCAAAATCGAATCGATCGACAATTCGAAAAATGGCAATTTATTTTATCTTGATCCCGAGCGGTTCTATGTCAATCAATCCACCGCTGAACAGAAGGGGAATATTTATGCCCAAAACCGCCGCTTTATAAATCCAGATCCAAAAATCGGGACCGCCTTGGGCGTAAAATACGTTACGACGGCCACTTTCGCGAATGGCGAGAAAACTGACGATGTGGGCTTTGCCCTTATCCCACTAGGCACAAACAACCCTAGTGGCGGGCCGGAAAGCGATCGGTACAATTTCAATGTTACCTATGACACAGGTAGCGGCGATCGCGGCGGCTTCGACAGCGTTGCCGAGGGTATTCAAATCGTAAAAACTAACCCGCCTGATGCTAAGTATCCAATCATCGAGAATTGCAAAGAACTCCAATTTATGTAGCTTAAGCTTTGTAAAAGGAGAACAGGCCGAACTTGCGGCATTGTTTGAGCGGACAGATACTATGAGACGGCCGCTCTTGAGGTGGATTCTTACCCGAAGTGCAACACGTTGGGCACTCGGGCTCACCAAGGAAAATCGAATCCGTTCAAAGCGCTGGGACGTTGCACTTCGCGGCGGATTTCAGGGGGATGAAATGAGACGCGACATTGACCGGACTACCCAACAAGAACGATCATCGCAGCCGGGATGCCTGCACCAAGCGCTCAAAAGCTCCGAAGCAAGCTTTGGTAAGTTGTCATGCTCCTCAGGAGTCGTTCCGGCACGGTGTTACAACAATATTCGCTGATACTGGCTCATAATATCAATGATATGTCCGGTAGACAACACTGTACAGGCCAATTCCGTATAAGTTTTGGAAAGTTTAAATACCTGATTCGTAGACCTTTCATCAGATCTGAATTCACGATGTCAAAGTATAAACATTTGGCAAATTGGTATCGAAACGTTAAGGAGAGCAAAAGTCATGATTGGAACGCGACTTGGGTTTACTCCGTTCTGGTTGTAATCAACGCAATCATAATCAACGGCAACTAACAAAGGTCTTGCAGGCGTCTAAAATGGAATGTATAATGGTGAGCGGACTAGATTCCGTTCGTTCTAGTGATTGGATAGGGAGGTAGCATGCGACACTTGTTGGCTTTGCTGTGTGCGGTTTTCGCTTTGTCGTTGGGGGCGTGCAACATTCCCTCGCAAGAGACACCATCCCTTCAGCCTTCGCAAAGTAAATAGTAGACAATTGTAAATCTGTTTTGCAGCTTGCCTCGACCTGACGTTGAGGAACCAAAGAGCGCTTCGAAACGCAATGATCTGGTAATAACACGCGGCATCGATAGCATCACTAAGAAAAAATTGACGATATCGATAGCGGTGTTGGCGGGTGAAGTTGTCTCATATGAGTCGATCTCGCCAACACCGACAGCAAGCCCAGCCTTGGGGGAGGCAGCGAACCGCCGGTACCCAGATCGGGTTCAACGGTAGTCCGTTCTCGAACGGTGCCTAG
>CAYTRB010000312.1:0-3249 GCA_964440215.1 uncultured Methylocapsa sp. | reverse complement strand
ACGGCGCCGGCTATTCCCGCAAGAACGGCTGAATGAGGCCGACGATCCTGCACGAACCCCTGGAAGCGGCACTCCCGGTGGACAAGGATCTCGAAGCCGTTGAAGGCGCGTTCGGAGCCGATATCGACTACGGAATGCTGGTTAAAGTTTACCCGACTTCGGCGGAAGATCTGCCCCGAGTGCTCACGGTTTCACACTTTCGCCGAGCCATTCGATCGCAGCCTGAACGCCTCCCTTGCCGTGCGGGACGCGGAGCGCATTGAGTCCCATCTCGATGACACCGAGTGTGCCCAGCACCATGGGAGCATTGATATGGCCCATGTGGGCGATGCGGAAAGCCTTGCCCTTCATCCTTCCGAACCCCGCCCCGAGCACGACGCCGCATTTAGTGGTGCAGTATTCTTGCAGTGGGAGGGGATCGCGACCATCGGCCATGAGGACGGTCGTCACCGTATCGGAACGCTCGCGCGGTTCCGCGATATTAAACTCAAACGCCTTTCCTTCCTTCCACACCGCAACGGCGCGGCGCACTGCCTCAGCCAGCAGACGGTGGCGAAAAAAGACGTTGTCAAGTTGCTCTTCGAACAGCATGTCGAGGGCTTGGCGCAGCGCGAACATGAGGTGCTCAGGCGGTGTGCCGGCGTATTTCTGGTAGTGTGAGTCCCCATCGCGCGCGGTCCAGTCCCAATAGGGTGTTCGCAAACCAGCCTTCTGGTGCGCCTCGCGGGCCCGATCGTTAGCGGCCACGAAGCCGAGGCCGGGCGGCGTCATCAAGCCTTTCTGCGATGCCGATATGGCGACGTCCACGCCCCAAGCATCCATCTCGAAGGGCACGCTGCCTAGCGAGGCGACGGCATCGACCATAAACAGGGCATCATGCTGGGCAGATTTGATGACCTGGCCGATTGCAGCGATATCGTTCACGACGCCCGAGCTGGTATCGATCTGAACCGCCAGAATCGCCTTGATCGCGCTGGCCTTGTCCTTGCGCAGGCGGGCTTCGACCTCCGTCGGCCGCACCGCGCGGTGCCAATCCCCCTTGAGGACTTCGACCTCAACGCCGAGCCGAGCCGCGGCATCGCCCCAATCGAGCGCAAATCGGCCGCTTTCCAGGACCAGGATCTTGTCGCCCTTTGACAGGACGTTAGTCAGCGCAGCTTCCCAGGCGCCATGTCCGTTGGCGATGTAGATGTAGGAGCGTCCCGTGGTGTGGAACAACCGGCTGAGATCGTGGAGCAGGCTGTCGGTGAGCATCAACAGTGGCCCCGAATACATGTCGACGGCGGGGCGATGCATCGCCCGCAATACTTCGTCGGGTATCGTGGTGGGTCCAGGGATCGCCAGGAATTCGCGGCCTGCTCGAACGGTCATGTATTTTTCTCCCCTGCCTTCTTTGTCACGCGGCTCGACCGGCTGGCGTGATTGCCGGTTCATCCCCGGATGGGCGGGGAACACTTGACGTTTCCAGTGATTTCGATCCAGAATCCCGATTCATCTGCGCAAGATGCACGCCAGCCGGACTTTCAGAAAACCCCTTCCAGATGGCTGAAGTCATCATCCCTCGGAATCTGTTCGGCGACATTCTGCGGCTGATTGCCGAACTTCGACCGCACTTGATATAAGGCCCGCATGAAGCTTCGGTTGTGATACGAGAGATCATCTTTCCGGTCGCAACGTTCGTTTTGCTGTGTGCCATTTTATGAATAGCCTCGCGGCACTATCTGCAGATCAAGCGCCAACCGCGATCGGATGTCCACATATGACAATGCCTGCACACCAATCAGGCAGTTCGTCGGGATGGGTCATAATGCCAAAGCGCCGTGGGCGCGAATTGATTCGCGGCCGGTTCGTACACGGCTCGATTTTGACCGCCGTCTGAATCTGGAGTTTCATGATCGCGGACTCTGGAGGCATAATCATGGATTTAAAAAAATTCATCGCCGAACTGACCTCTGTGTTCGGCCTTAGGCTCCGGCTTCTGTTACTGGAGTGTCGCTCGTAAATGACAAATGTTCCGATCACTCCAGCGCGCTCCGGCTTCGGCTTTTGGAAGAAAATTCAATACCTTATGAAGGAAATGGACGGGCTCGTCACCCACATAGAGAGGGCGCAGACCGAGGCCAATATAACGCGCGACAAGATTCGTGCACTTGATGGCGAGAGTATCTTGGTTTCATAAAGCGGCGCTATTTCAGTTAAGGCTGCATTCATCGTGTAGCCCCCCAATCACAGTGGAGTAAGAATGCCTGATGTGATGTTCAATGGCCCTGCCGGCTGCATTGAAGGCTGGTTTCAACCCCCGCCCGTGCGGGGGGCGCCGCTTGCGCTCATCCTGCACGCGCATCCGTGGATGGGCGGGACGATGGACAATCAGATCGTCTACAATCTTTATTACACATTCGCGGAGCGCGGCTTTTCCGTGCTGCGTTTCAATTTTCGCGGCGTTGGGCGGTCGCAAGGCAGCTTCGATCACGGTCCGGGAGAATTGTCGGACGCGGCGGCCGCCCTCGACTGGGCGCAGGCGATCAATCCCGAAGCGCGCTCTTGCTGGATCGCGGGAATCTCGTTTGGCGCCTGGATCGGCATGCAACTTTTGATGCGGCGGCCGGAAATCGAAGGTTTCATCGCGATCGCATCTCCCGCTAATCGCTTCGATTTTTCCTTCCTCGCACCCTGTCCTTCCTCCGGACTTTTCGTGCATGGCGACCAGGATCGCGTCGCCCCTTTGAAGGAAGTCACTGTCCTTATCGAAAGGCTCAAAACCCAGAGGGGCAATTCGATCGAGCACGCGGTGATTTCGGGAGCTGACCATTTCTTCGAGAACTGCATCGAACAATTAACCGAGGAGGTTGGACTTTATCTCGACCGCCGCCTCGGCAATTCGCCGAAACTTCCGACATCGACGCGCAGCGAACCAGCCGAGCGGGGCTGAGCCGGGAGGATTTCGGCAAGCCGGTGGTTTCATTCGGAAATGATCGCGGCCGCGTTTGTTAGCTCCCCGGAGGGGCGTGAGACGCCTGTCTCTTGTACGTTGCGAGTGTCCGGCAAATAATGATTTTTCCCGTGGCGAGGAAAGCGGTGAGCCTGCGGCGTCCCTTTGGGGCGCTCGCGCTCACCAAGGAAAGATGGCCAACAGCTACTCGTCCTTCGCGCCGTTCAGCCCGCGCTGCAGTAACAAGCCCCGTGATGGGGGGGCTTTAAATTTCGTTGGCGATCTCCCGCGCTGCCTCGCGAAATTCCGCAATGTCC
>CAYTRB010000311.1:0-3253 GCA_964440215.1 uncultured Methylocapsa sp. | reverse complement strand
CCCGAGATCATCGCAATCCTTCGCACTGACACTCGGCCTGCCCCTTGCAGCGATGGCGAATGGCTTGCACCGGCCAGCACCTTTGCCGCAGCCGATGAAATCGCCACCCGAGGCCGATTCAATCCGCCACCTGAGGCCGATTGAAAGCGCCACCCCTTCCGAAGGTTTCGAACACCGATAGACGAGCGGGCGCTGCTGGCAAGGTATACTGTAGTGCGACTGGTATTGTCAGGTCAACAGGTAATTTATTGTTGTTTGAGCGCGTCTCTGTCTACGCTTGCGCAAGACTCTGGCAGTAATGCCAAGCACTAATAGTCGGATTGTCCAGGGAGTACACAGGAGGGCCCCGCCCCCGGAGCGGAGCGCCTTTCGCGCGCGGCGGAGTGGAGGGGGCGGGATCCTGTGGACCCCCCTGGTCAATCCGCAGGGCGGGGTCCGGGGAGGGATTGGCCGTTGGACGGATTGCCGTCACCCGTCGCCGGTGGCGGTTTTGTCGGTCACGACGTCCTGCTCGATGCCGGAACGCATGGTCTTTCCTTTCAGATCAAGCCGATAAGCATTGTGGATCAGGCGATCGAGGATGGCGTCGGCATAGGTCGGATCGCCGATCATGTCGTGCCAACTTTCGACCGGCAACTGGGTGGCGATGATCGTCGAGGCCCGGCCATGGCGGTCGTCGATCACCTCCATCAGATCGCGCCGCTGTTCCGCGGTCAGTTTCAGCATGAGCCAGTCGTCGATAATGAGGACTCGGGTCCTGGCCAGCGTCGTCAGCGCCCGCGCCTGACGGCCATGCAGACGGGCCACCGCCAGTTCATCGAGCAAGCGCGAAAGACGCTTGTAAAGGACGGAGAAACCGTCCCTGGCGGCCCGGTTGCCCAGCGCGCAAGAGATCCAACTTTTGCCGATTCCGGCCGGCCCGAGGACCAGGATGTTGAGATTCCGCTGGATCCACTGCCCAGCGGCGAGTGTATGGATGGTCCCGCGGTCGAGATTGCGCGGGGTGCGCATGTTCAAGTTCTCGAGGCAGGCCGTCTGGCGCATGCCGGCCCGTTTCAATCGCTGGGCCAGGGCGGCGTTGACCATGGCGGAATGCTGCAGATCGACCAGAAGAGCCAGGCGCTCCTCGAACGGCATGGCGCCGATGTCGGGCTGGGTCATCTGGCTCTGCAGGCCATCCGCCATCACAGCCAATCGCATGGCGTGAAGTCTTTCAATGGTTTGCTGGATCATGGAGGGATCTCCTCAATGGAAGGCGCCGGGCGGGTGAAGGTTGGCGTGGCGGCCAGGTCCGTCGTCGCCGATGGCTTCGGGCATCGGCCGCCCGGTCTTGAGCAGGTCTTCAACGAAGCGGGAGGATTGGACCCCGGCCGTCAGGGCGCGTTGACAGGCCGCCTCCATCCGGGCGCTTGGGTATTTGCCGGCCAGACGCAGAATGCCGAGGCAGGAACGGACGCCCTGCTCGATATGATCGCGCCCGGTCAGCAGACGTTCGACATAGGCGGCGGTGGCGATGCCGACCTTGGCCGCTTCCGAGCGGACCCAGTCCGGCGTTCGATTGGCCATGGCGGAATGCGCCGGCGGCATATGATCGTCCAGCGTCGAGAACAGCTTGTGGCCGGTCAGCCGGGGATGGCTGGCCACCCGTTCGCCCCGATAGAAGATCTGCACGCTGGCGCTGGTCAGGAAGACATCGACCTCCTTATGCGCCAGGGCATAGGGCGCCGAATACAGGTATTGTCGGTCGATGACGATGTGGTAATCGACGTTGACCTTGCAGCCAATTTGCCACGCGCCGATGACGAAGGGTTCGGCCGGCAGGGGCTTGAGCGCCGCCCGCTCGACCGCCTCGAACAGCGAACGCCGGCTGCCGTTGCGAGGCGGCGCCATCGGCCGGTCGTTCAGTTCGGCCAGACACTCCCATAGCGCCTTGTTGAACTCGGTCAGCGAGAAGAACTGGCGGTTGCGCAGCGGCGCCAACAGCCTGCGATACGCCTGAATCACGCTGCTCTCGACGGACGGCTTGTCGCGAGGCCGTCTCGGCCGCGCCGGCAGGACGGCCGCGCCATAATGCTTGATCAGCGCCGCGTAGCTGGCGTTGATCACCGGGTCCCAATAGGACGCATGGGTGACGCCAACCTTGCAGTTGTCCGGAACGACTCTTGCCGTGACGCCGCCAATATAGCTAAACATCCTCACATGGGCGGAAAGCCAGTCGTCCTGCCCCTGCGTCCAGGTTCCTTCGGCATAGATCAGCCCGGAGCACGGCAGGCAGGCGACGAAGATTTGGACCTCGCGCGCGACACCCTGATCAAGAATGGTGACGGTGTCACCCGCGTAATCGACCTGTACCGCTTCGCCGGCCCGATGCACCTGGCGCATGGACAGACCGCGCCCCGAACCCTTCTGCCATTCCTTCAATAAACGCTTGAACTGGCTGAACCCGTAGCCGTCGGCGTAATCCGCCTTGTACTCGCGCCACAGCAGCTCACGCGTCACATGCTTGTGGCGGCGCAGTTCCTCGTCGATCTTGCCCCAATCCGGCAGCGGCCGCCGCCCCTCGGTCACCGGCGGAAAAAGCGCCGCTTCCAGCGCCTCGTCGGTCATCCCGGCGGCCGTCGCCGCGTCGGCCCCGGCAGTCTTCGCTCTATCCAGATACTCCCGCACCGTCGAGCGCGACATGCTAGCGCCCTGGGCAATGGCGCTGTTGTTGTTCCCCAGTATCGCCGACAACCGCAAAACTTCCCTGATCCGCCTCATCTCCGACCTCGGTCTCGGCATCGCCGTCCCCCGTTTGAAAAAACGGGCGACAATACGTGCGATTACTTCGATGTCAGCAGCGGCTTCACCCCATCCTGGGGGTGGCGAAATCATCGGCCTCAGGTGGCGCTTTCGTCGGCCTCAGGTGGCGCTTTCAATCGGCCTCGGGTGGCGCTTTCAATCGGCCCGGGCACCCGTGAGGGTGCCGTCGCCATCCATATGGCCCTTATATTCATCCCAATGCTTGGCATGGTAGGTTTGGCCACCGACATTGGTTTCGTCCTCAACAAGCACCGACAAATGCAGGTCGCGGCGGACGGGGCCGCGTATAGCGCCGCGATCGCAATATCAACAAATATATCAACAAATAACCCCACCAACATCACAACCCAGGCGAACGGGGTCGCTGGCTGGGCCGGCTTTGTCAATGGCGCCAATAGCGTAACGATTACCGTCAACAACCCGCCGGCCACTGGCCCCAACACGACCAACA
>CAYTRB010000310.1:0-3261 GCA_964440215.1 uncultured Methylocapsa sp. | reverse complement strand
ACTCATCGGCGCGGAATGAAAATGCCGAACATCATCGAGATTGCGTCAGACCCAACGGTGGGCGCCGATTCACACGCAGGCGAGCCCATGCGCGAAATTGCGCGCCCGTACAACGTCTCCAACAGCACAATTTCGAGACTTGCGCCCGGGCCGTTCGATGCCTTCGGCGCGAAGGGTTAAACGCCTGATGCCGATCCGCCCCCAGTACAAATGGCTTTATCCTATCGATTGGCTTCAACTCTCGGCGATGATCAGGTTCGAACGAGCGAAAGGCCGGTGCGAGGAATGCGGTCGGCCGCATGGCCGCGAGATCCGCCATTTAGGTGACGGCCGGTGGTGGGACGAGGAAGACCGGACGTGGCGCAATGGGCGTGGACGCCCTTTGCCGCGCCTTGCTCTCATTGGCGACGGCGCCGTCGTTCGAATAACGAAGGTGGTGCTGGCGACCGCTCACCTTGATCATGATCCCACCAATAATCGGCCCAAAAATCTTAAAGCCCTTTGCCAGCGCTGCCATATGATCCATGACCGCGATGAGCACCGCCGCCGACGCTGGCGCAGACGAATTCGAAGGCTTCCCGTAAGTCGTTCAAGCTGACAGGCATGGTGATCCTCGCCACGTCTCCGAAGGATTGTTAGTCAGACTCAAAAAACGGCGCACAAGCTTATCCGGTTATCTGATAATATCACCTTCAGAGGCTATGAGCGGTAAAGACCCAGAAATAGGTCTCCGATTGCCTTGCTCATCCGCAGCGTGAGCCAGCGACAGAAATTCCAGCCCGCAAACGATTCATCCACGCCGATGGCGAGCGCAGCCTGACCCCCAATCTTGAGCCGGTCCCCGCACATGCCATGTAACTACATGAAATAACTTGCTTATTGGTAAACCTTAGCGTTAGCATCCTAGAAGCCATCCTAGGCGTAATACTTTGGGTCTTTACTTAAAATACCAACCGCTCGCGGGCAGTAGCAACCACGGCCAACCACATTTATGGTTGTGGAATGCCCACGGCCGGCCACTGGATGACGATTTCCGAAGCGAAGACGCACATCATGCGCGCCGCCGGTATCAGCCGGGCGATGGCGAGACGCGCCCTTGCAGCTGCCATTGCGGAACGTGAGGTCGAGGTCCGCGGCGTCGTCAAATATATAGAGGCGCGCGGCAGTACGGGTTGGAGCAAGGGGTTCCTCGAGGAACAGCTGCGGCACGGGGGGGAATTCTACATTCCGCCACGTCTTGTCCCTGGCGATATCGACTGGCACCGGTCAGCCCTGAAAACCCCGTGGGAGCACCGAAGCGGCCGGTGGCGGTGTTGTTTCGAGCGGCTTGACGCGCGGCGGGCTGACGTCGATGCACTGTGGCCCGCGCCCGCACCAATTGCCGAGGTCGCGGAGCCGTCGAAACCGGTCGAGGCCGTGAAGGTAACCAAATGCGTGCGGGAAGTGCTGGGGGAAATGCGCAAGTATGTGCGCACTAAAGGCGGCCGCGAACGCTTAAAAAATATGTCGGATCGCGAAAAGGGCAGGCAATTCGACGCCGCGCCAGAGACTTGCAAGCAAGCCTACGCATTGCTGCCTAAAAAGCAGATTTAATACCAAGACTCTGTAGTCAGAACCCATGCGCCCAATCGCGCAAGCCGATGGACATGATGCGCCACGGCTGGTCGATGAGCTTGTTCCATGCGTGACAGCAGTGATCGAGGATATCGTCGTAGGATTTGAACACGCGCTTCGATAGCCAGTTGTCGCGCATGTACTGCCAGATGTTCTCGACGGGGTTCAGTTCAGGGCATTTGGGCGGCAGTGGTGCTGAGCAAAGGAGCCTGCTTATCTAATCAGACTTCCGCTTTTAGAACAAGATAGGAACATCGACAAGCCAAGTTCTCGCCCTGGCCGAACCCAAGCCGCCCGCCAACTTTCGTCTGCGATGGACACCGCGAATCGCCCCCGAGTCTGCCGAGACTTCAATGTAGCGCTGCCGATCACAGCATATCGACAGACCTGCTCCACGGCGCGATCGGCGATCTGGACCAGCAAGGCTACCAGGTCGTTTGTCGGATACCAGCCCGTTCCCTTTCAATGGTCACTGCACGCAATCGATGGCGATGGCGTCCCGCCTATGGGCTGAGGGGGGCGTAGGACGCATTTTTCATTGACATCGGACAATTGTAACTACTATTATGTAGTTACAACGGAGGGAATGTTTGCGCTGGATTTGGACTGAGGAAAAAAACCGAACTAACAAAGTAGATCACGGCATCAGTTTTGAAACTGCCAAGCTTGTCTTTAACGATCCTCTTGCATTAACGCGCCACGATTCCCATCCCGATGGAGACCGTTGGCAGACGGTAGGCTTGATAGGGGCAGTTACAGTCTTTGTTGTTCACACTTGGCCAATGTCGGACGCGGATACTGGCGAGGAGGTTGGACGGATTATCAGCGCCCGCAAAGCAACAGCGCATGAAAGGAGGGCTTATGAAGAAGGTGATTTCTGACCATTTGACTCTTGAACAGCGAGCCGAACTTGATGCGTTGGCCGCGCTTCCCGACGACAAGATCAAGACGAGCGACATTCCGGAACAGCGCAATTGGACAGGTGCGCGTCGAGGCGCATTGTTTCGGCCAGTCAAGCAGCTGGTCACGCTGCGGCTTGACGCGGACGTGATTGATTGGTTTAGGCGACATCCGCAACGGGAAGAGGGTTATCAAACCAGCATCAACAGGGCGCTGCGCGAATATGTAGCCCAACACGATCACGACTGACGCCGCGCGAAAAAAGGCTTGCGGGGACTCCGACGCAGCGGCGCAGTCTGCCCTTGGCGACGCTCGATAAAGACTTGCGCGCCGCTGGTCAGGCGCTCAGATTGTCTCTCCTTGGAAGTTGAGCCTCACTCTTCATCGCGGCGATGAGAGCGAGGCTTATGGCCGTTAGCGTCGAAGAAGGGCGAGCAGGGCCGATGGGGAAAGAGCCGGAGGGGTCGGGCGCAATTCTGTCAAGACGAGCTGTGTTTTTGCTTCGGCGGTGACTCCTTTCTTGCGTTTGGCAGCAGGTTTCGTTTGCGGCTTGGCGGGAATACCGACGTTTGTCGAATCTTTTTGAAGGGCCATAAAAACAAGTCTCATTTCGAGAGAGCCGCGCGGAATTTATCATGCGACGAATGTTGAGCCAGGCATGAAGGCGAGCTTATCCGCAGAAATTTGTCTCTGCAGCAAATCCCGGCCCGTGGTGCATCCCTCCGCCCAGCGCCGCGAGAGGTGGTT
>CAYTRB010000309.1:0-3318 GCA_964440215.1 uncultured Methylocapsa sp. | reverse complement strand
TAGGCGGCGCCGGACGGGTTCGACGGCGAATTCAAAATCAGCCATTTGGTCTTCGGCGTGATGGCTTTATCGAGCGCCTCGGCGGTTAGCTTAAAGCCATGCTCCATCTTCGCCTCGACCGCGACCGGGGTGCCGCCCGCGATCAAAACCATATCGGGGTAGCTCACCCAATAGGGCGCCGGAATGATCACCTCGTCGCCGGGGTTTAGGGTGGCGAGCAGCGCATTGAACAAAATATGCTTGCCGCCGGTGCCGACGATCGTCTGCGAAGGCTTGTAGTCGAGGCCGTTCTCGCGCTTGAATTTTTGGGCGATCGCTTCGCGCAAGGGCGGGATGCCGGCAACCGGCGTATATTTCGTCTCGCCGCGCTCGATCGCTTTGATCGCGGCTTGCTTGATATTGTCCGGCGTGTCGAAATCGGGCTCGCCGGTCGAAAGCGAAACGACATCCCGCCCCGCGTTCTTGAGATCGCGCGCCTTCTGCGTGGCCGCGATGGTCGCGGAGGGTTTTACGCGCAAAAGGGCATCGGCGATGAAAGACATGGGGCGGGCTCCGTTACGGGAAACGAGGAAACGGGCAGCAGCGGCGCTAAGGTGAACGCCCGGCTCCCAATCCGGCCCGGACCTTAGGTTTCAAGGCCCGGGAAGGCAACTGGAAAAACCCCTTCCGCCGCGGCGGTCCTGAAGGCGCGCCCGGAGGCGAGGCCCTACGATTTATGGATCGTTAACCTTCGATCTACTTTCGCAGTGCGCCTGGCGCGGAAACGAATTACCAGAGAGGAACCTTACGCGAGCGGCCGCGTTTTCGCTCGCAAACGGCCTTTGGCCGGAACAATAGACCGGCGTGGCGGGCGGTGTGTTCCCGCGCACCGCTTGAAACCCCGCCCAAAGATAAAAAAGGCAACATTGTCTTATTGACCGGACTTTGCCGCCGCATGGGAGTTTTTGGTATGTCGATCATGGATCACTTCGACCACCGGACCGATGCCGGTTTCATCCGCGCCTATGACGCGAAGGCCGCCCGGCGGCAACTTCAGATTTCCATCGCGCTCGTTGCGGTTCTCGCGCTGGCGGCCGTGGCGCTCGGCATGCTGGCGCGGCTTGACCGGCCAAATGCTCAGGAGCGGTCCGCAGCCATCGCCGTCAGCAGCCATCATGTCGCGGAAACTTTACTGGACATACGCGGCTAACCGGAGAAGATTGACCTATACGTTCCCCTTTGGTCCTCTGGGGAGCATGCAGGAAACGGGGCCGCGTCTCGAACGCGGCCCCGACGCATTTTGAAAGACATTGGATTTAGAGAAGCAGCGGATAAAATCCGCCACGGTCAAATTTTCGCCGCGCTCCCGACGGCTTTAGGTGGCGCTTGAGATCGAACTGATTCGGACCTATGCGCTTCAAATTGACCCCGCCGGGTGCTCCCATCTTCTTCATTTCGCTTATTCTTGCCATTTTGGCCGTAGCGAGCCTCTACACCCACGTTCCCGCCGTCGGACATTATGTCGCCGCGCATCGTTTCTGGGTCATGACGGCGGCGTACGCGGCGTTGCTCGCAGGCGTGATCTTCGACGGGCTGTAGGCAGATCCCGCTTGCTTTAACGACGCCTTGCTGCCGAGCATGAGCTTTACTTTAATGAGAACGTGCCAGCGCGCGATTTATGTTCACATTCATCACGTAACCGATAAAGATGCTGGAGCGGTCCGCGTGATGACCCGCTGCCATGAAATTGGGCAAGCGGAACCGCCGTATGAGTCAGGGAAAGGGCCCATCATGAGTGATCTCGTTGTTATTGCATTCCCCTCTGAAGCCAAGGCCGAGGAGGTCCGCAAAAAGATTTTAGATCTGCAAAAGGACTATTTGATTGAACTTGGCGACGCGGCGATCGCGGTCAAACAGGCTGACGGAAGCGTGAGACTCAATCAGCTCATCAACACGACGGCCGCAGGCGCCGTCTCGGGCACATTCTGGGGTACGCTCGTTGGTTTGATTTTCTTGGTGCCGCTCGCCGGCGCCGCCATCGGCGCGGCCTCCGGTGCGCTCGGCGGCTGGCTGACCGACGTCGGCGTGAACGACGCCTTCATGAAGGAAGTCGCGGACAGTTTGCAGCCTGGCGACGCGGCGCTGTTTTTGCTGATCCGCAAGTTCACCGCTGACAAGGTGCTGGAGGATCTCAAGGGTGTCGGCGGCAAGGTTTTGCGGACCTCCTTCGACCATACGAAAGAGGACGCTTTGCGCAATGCCCTCGCGGGTGTGACCCAGGCCGTGCAGCCGCCCCCGCCCGCTGCCTGAACCAATCCAGTTCGCCGCGCGGCCTTGCCCCATGCGGGGTCATCCGCGCGGCCAAACTGGCCGGCCGGGATTAGCCTACTCCCCGAGGAGATGCAGCACGATCTCGCGCCGGTGCGGCGCCCGGCGATGTTCGAAGAGATAGATCCCCTGCCAAGTGCCGAGGACCAGCCGCCCCGATGCGATGGGAATGGCGAGCTGCGTTTGCGAGAGCGCCGCTCTGATATGCGCCGGCATATCGTCGAGACCCTCGCTGCGATGGATGTAACGCTTGCCGTCCTCCGGCGCGATCTCCTCAAAAAACGCTTCCAGATCCGTCCGGACATCGGGGTCGGCGTTCTCCTGTATGAGCAGCGAAGCTGAAGTATGACGGCAGAAAACCGTGAGCAAGCCGGTTGCGATGTTTTGCCCGGCCACCCAGGCCGACAGTTGCGCGGTGATCTCGACAAGACCTTTGCCATGGGTCGCAACATGCAGGCTATGGAGAGCTTGGTGCATCGGACCGATCAAGGATTCAAGGAGTTTTATGCTGCGTCTTTACTTGTGAATGGGTAATTTCAAAATCCATAAAAACGCCGGGCCACGCCATCTGATGAATACGTACATCGATGCCTGTACAACTTGCCATACATGTTTTTCAATATTGTCTGTCTGGGCGACGTAAGAACAGTCATCGATGTGCTTCTATACTACGGTGGATTGAGTGTAATGGTATCGAATGAAATTAAATAGGAGTCGTTCTTTCAGTTATCAAATGTCATATTTATTCACCTAGCGTGGCGTGGACCATAGACAGGAGACATACATTATGTATAATCAATTCCTTATATAATCTTTACATGCCCTTGGATTTACGAAAGTCGGTCCTCAAGTGACAATTTACAGTATGCGTCAAGACAAAATGTGGATGAAGATACATGACACAAATTTAGGGGGACAGCCAAACTTGCAGCATGACCATAGTCACGCGAGCGCGCGGCAGGATGGTCAAAATCTGCGCACTGAAAGAGAATCCAAAGAAAAGGACACTCA
>CAYTRB010000308.1:0-3333 GCA_964440215.1 uncultured Methylocapsa sp. | reverse complement strand
ATGCGTCTCATGCAGGACCATCGGCTTATGAGGAAGACTGCGATTGGTGCATGCCGGTTCTCATATTTGAGAACGAATTCCGCGCCTATTACGCCAGAACCAAACATCCTGATGATATCGCCGCCGTCTTCACCTCCGCGAAAGCCTCTCTCAGGAATTGGCGTCCCGCGGTATACGAACAGTTCTATGGCGTCGCTCTTAAGCCAGAAGAGAGCTACACCCGCGCGAAAGAACAGTTCTACGAAGAGAATAAAAACAATTGGATTGCCGTTGCCGCATGGGGCGACTGGCACAAAGACGTGCCCGCGGGAATGGTCGCCGCCGCCGCCCGGCTTGGATGCGATGCCGACAAACGCCCCAGCAAAGAACGGCGCTTCTTCCTCATCCCCGCATCCGAATACGCACCCGGTCCGTCCGATAAGGCGCCGCGCTTTGCCTTTGTAATCAACCTCGAAAAACACAAGGAAATCCCGCCGATCTCCTAACGCCGCAAGGTTCGCGGCCCCTCGCTCACCTCCCTGTCATCACCTCATCATTCCTCTCTCACTTAGCCATACAGGAACGTGTCGCCTCTCTTTGACGCTTCAGTTAAAATAACGTCATAGATCACGACAATGTGAATTATGTATTATCTGCCGCGACCACCGTCCATACATGCTCACACACGCTCATATGCGCTCATAGATGTCCTACCAGCGCCTCGATTGACGCACAATGACTTTAGAGTGACAATCATCATGTGCGGCGCGCGCAATGTCACGCCACAATAAACACATCATGGAGCAAGACTAAATTGCAAGTTATTGAAACTCTCGCCCCGCCACTCCCGCCTGATTTAATCCACCAAGCTTTAATTCCCTTGATCGATTGGAGCAACGACGACGATTTCACCCAGGGCGTTGCTGAAATTATGCCATCTAGCGATATGGTCGATATCCTCACTCACTTGCAGCACAGTTGCACAATCGACAAGCCAACCGCGGGCGCATTATTCATTCGCGTAATGGCCCTCTTAAACTTCTGTCAAGAAAACGATCTCCCCGACACCCTCTTCGCCGAAGGTCTCCCGGGCCGGAAACTCTGCACTGCTGCTGCAAAACTCCAAGTGTACCGCGAAATTCGCGATGAACAACATTCTGCTCACGTCTTCGCTGAACCGGATGTCCACGCCGCTCTAAAGCTTGCCAGTGATTGAAGCTGGATAAAACGAAATCCGTTGCCACACCCGGACGGGCGCCGCAAAGGGTGGGGCTCCTCTGCGCCCCGCTTCGCGAGGCTTGAGGACCCCGGCTCACGCCGCCTTTGCCCCACCCGTCCGGCCGCGGCCTGCCGGTCGAGTCTTCGAGAAGAAGACGGACAAAGGAGGCCCTTATGCCACAATCGCTCCGTTACTTCCCCCTAACGCTGGCCTGCAGTCTCGCCCTCAATACTCATCTCAGTTCCGAAAGCCAGTCTGCGCCACGTCATCAAGTCCCGCTCTCCCCCGCCGCCACTCCACAGCCTGCCCCCGCACACTGCGAACCGTTGCCTTTCTGCCGTTTATTCGAACCCCAATCCCAACCCGTCGCTACCGCCACGCGCGCCATTAAGACGCTTCGAAGGCCAGCTCCTGGTCTCCTCGTCAAATCAAAACTGAAACACCCCAAAACCAAGCAGCGCGCAATTCGCCACGACCCCCATGTAGCCACGACCGGCCGCGACGTCGAACTTCCCCGACGCTCCGCTTCAACCCCGGCCATATGGGGACTCGCCGGATATAATTATCGTTGGAACAATCACGTCGCCGGGACCGAACCAGGCATCATCTATGCCGGCAGTGCCTCGCCCTATGGCACCCTCACGCCATTGAATGACGTTCCCGGCGCCTCATTCCAAACCCGCTTAGGCATTCCCCTCAATCACGTCACGGACTTTGGCGCGACTGCCCTCACGCCTGGCTCATTCAGAATGTGGCCGGTCCTCGCACCCGCGCATTAACTCAATCGCTCACGCGTGGCTCATCCCTCTCCCAATCAGCCAAACAGAAGATTCATCATGCGTATCCCCGAAATCATTGAAAAGGTCCCGCTCGGCGCTTTCATCAAATTCTCCGACAGACAACCGCAACCGCCCGCCCGGTTCACGAAAAAACTCGCGGCATGGACACACAACAACGGCATCGGCAACTTGTCGAAAAACGCCCGGACCATTTGGTGGGCAAGTACCATTTCCTCGCGCAATTCACACTACGAATGGGAAGCAGCGTCAGTCATGGCGTTGAGATCATGCGGCTCTATCGTGTCTTCTCGGAATGCAACCAACTCGAATTTCTGATCGACTCCTTGCCAGAACCAGGATCGGTCCTCATCCTCCGGCACTGCGTCCAGACTTTAAGCGACGAACTGCTCCACCTCTCCGTAAACCGCGCGGACGCGGCACTCTGGCTTGCCAACAATCCACATAGGGAGGCAGTGCTTCAGGACGCCGCACCGTAATTTTTGGATGCCCGGCCTCACCCTCACGACCCATTCCCGTTGATGTCCTATCGCAACTGGTGTCCACCAGATATCTGGTGGACACCTAAGTAAATCTGGTCATCTCACTATAGGTGGTCGTCGTCACACGCTTCCTTTTTAATCCGTGCCTCACCCCAGAGGCGCTAAGCACGCGCATGCTTACCAACAAGAGTCCCGGTAATACTCACGCTCACGGTAAGCACCCATTGGTTCGTGATTTACGAACGAAATCCATACTGAAAGACGACGCTTAGACACAGGAAAGCCACCCTCGCGCAAAATGGCCGCCTTGAAGCCGCCGCGCCTTTCCTCCACGATCTCGACTTGCTGCCCGCTACACCAACAATAGCCGGCGCGGTCATCCCCTGACACCATAAAAGGAGATCACCATGCAGCTCATCCCAAAGGCTCTACGCGCGCGCATGCTCGCCAACGACCGGAACCTCCCAAACGATATCGACCCTATCCCGGTCGTCAAGCTCTTTGCACCCGGCGGCGCCGCAACATGGCTCCTCACCGAACTCGACTCAAATGATCAGGACCGCGCTTTCGGATTGAGCGACACCGGCGGCGCCCTGAAACTCGGTTATCTAAGCCTATCGGAAATCACTTCCATCAATAAGCGGCTTGGTCACCCTCTCAAATATGATCCATCTTTTGCCCCGCAATTTCGACTGTCGGTTTACGCCGCGGCCGCACGCCAAGCCGGCTCTATTCCAGCCGCTGAAGAACGGCTCCAGGACGCCAGCGGCCGCTCAACACTGCCTAGAGCCTTTCAGTACAAATAAAAGGAGGTATCAAAACGGGCCACGGATTCCGGCGGTTTGCAAATGGTGGG
>CAYTRB010000307.1:0-3386 GCA_964440215.1 uncultured Methylocapsa sp. | reverse complement strand
GGCTCCTTGCCGGCTTCGGCGCGCGGATAGAGCAGCGCGGCTTCAACGTTGATGTCGGGGCCGATCAGCGTTTTAACGGCGAAGGCGTAGAGACAGCGCTGCAGCTCAGCGCCCCCCTTGATCGCCACATTCGCCATGTCGCCGGGCAGCTTACCCGTCTTGTAATCGATGACCCGGGCCTGCGAGCGATCCTCGGCGAGATCCAGCCGATCGATATTGCCCTGAATGAAGACGCCCGTTCCGGGAATCTCGACGCGGCGAGCCGGATCCCAGGGCAGGCCGGCCTGGGGCGGGCCGTCGTGGCGTCCAAATGGGATCTCCGTCCAACTTTTCTGCCCGCTGAGCGGCGGCAGGGGATAGGCGAGCGCTTTGACCGCGAGGTCTTTGGCGCGGGCGAGCGCGGCGCTCCAGATGACCGCGGGCGGCGTCGGCTGTTCAAGCTCCCAGGTGTGCGCAACCGACGTCATGGCCTTGTCGATCGCCTGCTCTACAGTCGACCGGGATGCGCGTCCGAAGCCGCCGGACGCTTCGAGCGATTCCACGGCGTTCTGCAGGATGCTGTGGACGAGAGCGCCGAAGGCCAGAGCGTCGAGGTTCAGCGGCTCTTCAGCAACGTCCGGCTGTTTCCAGCCAAGGGCATAGCGCCAGACGAAGCGGATCGGGTCCCGCAGAAGCGGATTCAAAGACTTGGCCGACTGCGGGCGCTGAAAGATCGTCTGGAGGCGCGGGCGTCCGGGACCGACGAGACCATCGTGGGCGGTGATCTCGGGCCGCAACCAGTCGTTCCAGCAGGCGGCGCCCGATGCCGCGATCGGGGTTTTCCTGAATTCGCCGGGCCGCGCCAGCAGCCGGTCCGATTCGCTGGCGGCATGCCCTGGCGTCCGGCCGCGGCTGAGATAGACCTCTTCGTATCCGCCGATCAGAGGCGATTTGCCAAGCAGCCGGCCGCCAACGTCGCGCCGGCTGAAGGACATCGTGGCCGATTGCGCGCTGCTCAGGACGGTCAGGAAATCCCGGCGGTCGCCATCGGCGACGGGCAGGGGATCGAGCTCTTCGATTGGAATGACGTGATCGGGAATCAGCCGGTCTTCGGAAATCCGGCGCGGCCAGCGGCCGGAGTTGAGCGCCAGCAGACGGACAAAGGGCCGCGGCGCGGAGGCAAGCGAGATCGCCGACGTCCAGATGACGTTCGCCGCCGGTTCGTGCCCGTCGGGGATGCGGAGCTGCGCCAGGGTCACCGTCAAGGCGGCGGCCGGCCCGTCGAGGAGCGCCTTCCTCCAAAGCGCGAGAGCTTTCCCGGCGAGAAGCCTTTCGCCCGTGTCCGCCGCGGCTTCGGGTCCCCGCTCGATGAGCTGGAGGACGGCCATGACTTGGTTCGACCGGTCAATTCCCTCCGGCCAATCCTCAGCCGGAATCTGGTCAAAGGCTTGCCGCCAGCGCCCGACGGTCGTGAGCGGGGCGTCCTTGGGCAGGACGCGCGCCCAATCTCGCGGGAGCCCTGCGATCGCTGGCGTCGTTTCAGGCAGGAGTTTGAACAACCGGCCGATCCGTTCCTGCGAAACGCCTTTCAGCAGCGTTTCCGCCAGAGCCGCCGCGGTCTGCCCGTCCCGCGTCGTCACCGCGCGCAGGCCATGAACGAAATGAATCGGAATGTTGGCGTCCGCCGAAATCGCCATGATGTGATCGTCGAAGTCGGCCGGGCTCGCGGCGGCGATGGCGATGTCCTCGGGACGAGCCGTTCCGCTGGCGATGAGTTCACGCATCCAGCGGACCGCTTCAAGCGCCTCATGGTGCGGCGTCGCGCATGAAAAGAGCGCGATGGTTGGGGCAGGGGACACATCTTGGCGGATCTCGACCGCCGTTTCCCTCAGCCAGGACGGAACGGACCTCGCCCCGGCGACCCAAACGACCGGAACCGCGTTCGCCAGCGCTAAAAGCAAGGGCCGCCAGCAGGGCGACATTTCGCTATGGCCATGGATCTCGACGGGTCCGATAACCTTCCGCGCATAATTGATGCGGGCGCAAGCGAGCTCGACGAGCCCGGCCGGACGCTTCATGGAGGCGGGCAATCGCCGCAGCGTTTCGACCTCGAGCGTGCGCAGCGCCCGAAGACGGGGTTCGGACGAGGCCGACAGATCAATCCCTGCGCGCCAAACCTTATCCAGCGTGTCGATCACCGCGCGAACCATGCCTGGAAGAGTCTTGATCGCATCGAGATCGCCGAGGCTGCCGGCGGATAAAGCTTCCCGAACGGCGTCCTGGAGAGCGTCAGGGTCTATCGGCTGCAGGAAGCCGCCGGCGAGCCGGCTCGCCAGCTGCGCCATGGTCAGGATCTGCAGGCCATTGGCGCCGTTCCTGGCAGCTGCGACACGGATCATGTGCCCAGACAGTTTGGTATGGACGACGATGGTGCGGCGGTGTGCTGTCATTCTCGGTCCTCGGAGAGAATACACGACCGCGGGGCGGGCTTTAGCCGCCTCACCCGACGTGGCTGTTTGTTCTGCCAAGGTGGAGACGATGGTTCATTTACAAACAAAATCGAAGCCTTAAGCTCGGCAAAGTATATGAACCGAACTTCGACTGGACCGAACTTCCGTAGTCCCAATCCAATGTGAAAACTGTGCAAAATTGCTCATATCTCAGATCATATTGCTCACACCTACACATGCAGGGTCTGCCCGCACGTGGGCGAAATGAGCGCATTTAAGTGTGATGTCGGGCGGATGCCATGGTCATTTCAGCCATGGCCGCGCGCAATTCATCCGGTGCCACGATGGTCACCGCCGTTCCCCACGTGAACAAGTGCCAGCACATCTCCTGTACGCCGCCGGCACGGAAGCGCACGATTAGCGTGCCATCTGGCTCGCGCGCGATGCACTGCGACGGATGAAACAGCCAACCGGCGGCATCATCCGCTGCATCCGGCTCGAACTGCAGCACCACGTCGATCGGCTCCTCCTGGAAGACCCCGAACGACTGCGCCGCATAGGCCGAGAGATCAAAATCCTCGCGACGCACAAACCCGCGATCCAGCAGATCGATGGAGACGATCCGGTCTAGCCGCCACAACCGCATCTCCGGCAACTCGTCCACATGCGCGACCAGCCACCCACGCCCGCCATAGAGAATCCCGTAGGGGCAAAGAATGCGTGCCGTGGGCTTCTGCGCGTCAGGCCCAGCGTACCGGACGACCACGAGCTGCATGCCAAGGATCGCCCGGCGCAGCGTCGGTAGCACATTCGCGGCGATCACCGGCCGCGGTCCGGGCCGCATTGCGATGCCTTCGGCCTCCATCAGCGCGGCGATATCCGGCTCGGCACGGCGCAAGGCATCCGGCCGCATCACCGCCTTCAACGTGGTCGACGCTTCCCGCAGCAATGCCGCGC
>CAYTRB010000306.1:0-3406 GCA_964440215.1 uncultured Methylocapsa sp. | reverse complement strand
AGCTCATCAGATATTACGGCCTGCCCGCCATACGTGCTCCCGACACCCCAATCCCAGTAGCCCGACGATAGCCGATTTGTCGGCTCCAGGAAACGCGGATTGGCGCGTCGCACCTACACATGCCAGACAACAATATCGTCGAACAGGACCACCGCGCCGTCAAGCTAGTGGTGCGGCCGATGATGGTTTCAAATCCTTTCGGTCAGCGGAGGCAACACTTGCCGGAATCGAACTCATGCACATGATCCGCAAGGCCCAGCTGCGCGCGAGGAATGTATTGTGTCCATCGCGGCAGTTGTATGCGCTGGCTGGGTAAACCAGCTCGTCATCCCAGGCATTGCTCGCCAAAAGAGAATATTTGCGACAGAATCTAGTTTCCAGCCGATTCAAGAGCCGCCATGAGATTTGCAATTTCTTGCCCATCGAAACGATCCGTCTTTTTCGCGAAGGGGCCAGATTTCCAAACGTACGACAAGAGTCGGTCCACGAAATCTTTAGCCAACGTCATTCATCATGCTCCAATGAAACCCTGGCTTGATGAGTTTTAAAGACAACATGTCTGTTTGCGTAGATGACCCAGGCCATGGATACTGTGACAAATGTTTCAGTTAGCACAATCGAGATCGCGGCTCCTATCGCCCCCAGGAAATATGTTAATAACGGCAACATCGCCACATTAAATACGCCGCTTGCCAATGTTATGCGAGCGACTTCATTATTCATCCCAAACGGAAACATCATATTGATACCAAGTACATTGCTAACGCCAATTAAAAATGGAAGCGCCGCCAAGCAACGAATAATTGGGATGGCACTCAGATACTGTTCTCCAAGGAGCAAACGTGTTCCAATATCGGCTGTTAGGTACATCCCAGCGCTCAAGCATAATGCGAATAAACCTTGCGCTATAAGCGTTATCCGCATGAGCTGGTGCGATTGTTTCGGGTTGGAAACCAGCAAGTTATTGATACGCGGATAAACCGCCGAGCTCACAGGCCCTATAAGACCGATAACGGCCCGCTGAATTTTCTCGGCGCCGTTATAGAGGCCCGCTTGAATGGGTCCTGCGACCGCTCCAATCATAATAATATTTGACTGCGTATAAAGGCTTATGCCGGCGGTAGAGAGGAAAATTGACGCACCCGCCTTTATCTGTTGGCAAGCTCCTTTTATGTCGAAATGAATAGGCAAAAGTGCGACGGCGCGGTTGGCAACGAAAAATGATATCACGGTGGAGATTGTTCCAAGTCCAGCGCCGATCGCTACCACGACAATGACATCCTCCGGAGAATGGACCAAAGCAAAGATCATAGGCACGGACAAAAAGCGGTTGACAAGCGAAATCGTGGCCATAGGCACGATCTTCTCCAACCCTTGCAAAAACCACGCGGTGCTGAAAATACCCGTTACCAACGAAAGTGATGCCACAAATAAAATTGAACCCATTTGTCGCCACTGAGGAATCGCCCACACAGCGGCGATAAACATCAAAAGCGTGCAGCTACAAAGCAAGGCTTTAGCGAGAACCGTGTTCCAATAGATTTTCCGGAGCGCAGCTGCATCGGTTGCGTGGCTTGCAACTTCTTTCGTCGCGGTGAATCCAAAACCCCAGTCGGTCACGAGCGAAACATAACCCATAATAGCCGTAGCAATTCCAAGTACACCAAAATTCGCTACTCCCAGCGTACACGCCAAATAAGGTGTTGTAATTAGTGGAATTAGATAAGTGCCTGCTTGCAAGACATACAAACTCAGAATGTTTTTAACAAGTATAAACAACTAACACCCATTTTCAGACTATGTTTACGAAACCCACAGACTAAAATAACTCAGAGTCAACGAAATTCATATGTATTTGAATAAATTTTTTTGGTAAATTAATGTTTGTAAGTTGTTCGATTGGAGTTATAGATGGTTACTTATGATTTTCTCATCGTCGGCGCGGGCTATGCTGGATCGGTCTGCGCCGAGAGGCTGGCGTCCGCCGGCCATCGCGTGCTCGTCCTCGATCGCAGACCACATATAGGCGGCAACGCCTTCGATATATGTGACGCAAGCGGTATCCTCGTTCATCCTTATGGGCCGCACATTTTCCACACCAACTCGAAACGGGTTTTTGCCTACCTTAGCCGTTTTACCGATTGGCGCTTTTACGAACATCGTGTGCTCGCCGAGGTCGCCGGCAAACTCTACCCGCTGCCAATCAATCGGCTGACATTGAACGCACTCTATAAACTCAACCTCGACGAGGACGGCGCCGCTGCCTATATCGAAAAAGTCCGCATCTCAAAAAACGAGATCAAGACCAGCGAGGACGTAGTCCTCAACAGCGTCGGAAAGGATCTCTGTGAAAAATTTTTTCGCGGCTACACACAAAAGCAATGGGGACTCGACCTCTCTGAACTGTCTGCGGGGGTCGCCGCGCGGATTCCAACTCGAACGAATGATGACGACCGGTATTTCTCGGATAGTTATCAGTTCATGCCTGCGCAAGGCTACACGAAAATGTTCGAGCGGATGCTCGATCACCCTAACATAGAGATAAAACTAGCGACCGATTTCTTCGCGGTTCGTGCGTCGCTTTCCGCCAAGCAAATTATCTATACGGGGCCAATCGACGCCTATTTCGATTATCGTTATGGGCGCCTGCCGTACCGCAGTTTGCGCTTCGAACATGAGCATTTGCCGGATGTTGCACGCCATCAGCCAGTTGGAACAGTCAACTATCCGAACGATCATGCCTATACCAGAATCACGGAATTCAAACATCTGACCGGTCAAACCCATAGGGGAACTTCGGTGGTCCGGGAATACCCAGAAGCCGAAGGCGATCCTTATTACCCGATACCCCGGCCGGATAACGAAGCACTCTTCAAGCAATATGCAGCCTTGGCCGTGGCGGAGCCCAACGTGCATTTTGCCGGCCGCCTTGCCGAATATCGCTATTACAATATGGACCAGGTCGTCGCGGCCGCCCTTTCCTTGACTGAGAAAAAACTTGGCGTCTCGACATTTGAATGATCAACTTGAAAGGAGAGCATCTCCGCCTGAAATGTCAATGATCACTCAAACGGGACCCCCGATTGGAGTGCGCCCCTACGGGCGGGCAGGTTCAGGCTTCGATTTTGACCCCTTGCCGGGCGTGGTGATCCTCAAACTGTTGGGGGCTTAGATATCCGAGTGCCGAATGTAACCTGCGTTCATTGTAGACGTCCTCGATAAAGCGGGGAATATCTTCTTTGACGTCTTCGAAGGTCTCGTAGGACATGAGGTACACCGCCTCGACTTTGACCGTTTTCATGAAGCTTTCCGCCTTGGCGTTGTCGTATGGATTGCCGTGCTGGCTCATGGATCCGCGGAGGCCGTTATCGGCAAGGGGCTGGCGGTAGATTTCCGAGGCGTATTG
>CAYTRB010000305.1:0-3422 GCA_964440215.1 uncultured Methylocapsa sp. | reverse complement strand
CGATTTCCTGGAGGTCTTCCTTGGCCTCGTCGACGCCGGCGACATCTTCAAAAGTGGCTCGCCCATGCACTTCGGTCAGGAGCTTTGCCTTGGATTTGCCCAACCCCATGGCCGTGTTAGCGCCGCCCTGCATTCGCCGCGACAAAAACATCCAAACCCCGATGATGGCGATCAATGGCAGCCCGTTGACGAGCAGCGTCATCAGCCAATTGGTGTTTTCCGACGGAGGCTTGGCCTTGATTGAAACATTCTTTTTATAGAGGCTCTGCACCAGGGACGGGTCGTTTGGCGCATAGGTGGCGAAGGCCCGGTTGTCGGTGAAATGGCCGGTGATCTCGTTGCCTGCGATCGTGACCTCGCGGACACGGCCTTGATCAACCTCGTTCAGGAGCTGGCTAAAGGCGATGTCCTGCGACGGCACCCGCTGCCCAGGGCTCTCAAACAGCATTACACCCGCAACGACGAGCAGGATTATGATTATCCAAAGGGCAAAATTCCGGAAATTCGGATTCATCTTCGTTCCCTTTAATGGCAGCACGGCATTCTGTTTTCGATAGACAAGTCAGGGCTGCAATCTAAACTCATCGCAGGGTTGCGGCTGTCTGAGGCCTCGCGCCTGCGTGCTCTCCTTCAGCAGCCATCACGAAGTCGCTGGGACCCGCAATTCGAAGGATCGGTTTTCAGCGCTTCCTAATAATTTCCCCCGCCAGGATTGATCCGGTGGGGGAAACCACTTTTTCGTTTGAACGAGGCATTCCGTCTCGTCGTTGCTCCCCGGACATAATTTCCACCTTACCGGCGCCGGATGAACGGAGCGGATTTCAGTTGAGCTTAATCCTAACAGCAAAGAACAGTCGCTCCTTGGAACCACGAGTCCAAGGTCTTAAACTCTGGCGGAGCCAAATGAGGATCAGCCTCCGCCAGCCCTTAGTTTATTCAGCCGGTTCGAGACCGATCACGTCCTCGTAGCCTTTGGCAAGCTCGACCACGCGGCCAAGGATCTGCAGCACAACGCCGAAGACGGCAAGCGAGAACCAGCCGAAGAACACAAACATCCAGTGCAGCGGAGCAACAAACAGTTCCTCCATGAACCAGAAGGTGTGACCCCATTCATTGAGCCCGACGTTCGGGAAGATCATGAACGGGCCGACGAACAGGAGAACATAGGCAATCGACCAGCCCTTGCAGGCGAAGGTCGGAAGCCGCGTCCTTGCATACATGAAGCCGCCCACGCCGACGACGATATACATCGGGTAGCTCATATAGAACTCGATGATATGGCTAGGCGTGAAGTCGGTGTCGCGGATCACCGTCATATGCCAGGTGCCGTCCTGCTCGGTGAAGTAGCTGGCGCCCCAGTAAATCGCGACGCCATAAACGAGAATCCAGCAGGCCAGATTCATGATACGGCGCATTTCCTCGCGCGGCTGGACGTTTGCCACGTCCCTGTCGCGGGTCTTCCACATCCAGCCGATCAGGGCCAGGAAGGAGATCAATTCGACCGGCTCCTCGATATAGAGGATGGTCATCCAGTAGGTGGTGAATTCTGGTGCGAAGGAATCAAGTCCCGCGTACCAGCCAAAAACTTGCTCATAGATACGCACGCCGACATAGAAAGTGCATATCGCGAGCGTGCCGAGAATCACGGGCCTCCCATCGAGAAGAGGCGCCTCGCCGACAGCCGCGGCCTCGCCCGTGCGCGCAGTTCCAGTTACTAAGCTCATTTCGCTAACCTCATTTTCAAAGTTGCCGCTCGCCGGTGGGAACAATGGCGACTTGCCTTATGCTCCTTGGGTTCGCGCAGTCCGAGAGTGTCGCGCTCGGCAAAAGCAATAAGCAAATCGTTTGAACCGATTCATGCATCGGAAACAGCGATATCTCCTCGGCGTGCCAAATCCGTTGCTTTCACTTTTCACGTAACTGTGACTGCTTTTTTTGATCTTCAGCCTGGAAGTTCTTGTTGCATGCATGGCAATCGATCGATCATGGCGCAGTTACCCGTGGCCCCGCATGCCGGTAGGTCAATGTCGCTCCGTTTGCGCGGCCACGGCGATTTCGTGACTGGCGTGATCGACAAACGCGACGTCGACGTGTTCGAGGTTATCGCCCGGCGCTTAATGAATGGCCGGCGTGGGATCGACGCAAGGCGACGCGAGCGATGTGAGGAATAGGACTGCGTTCCGTCACGTGCTTGTCAGGCTTGACGTGCTGAGGGAACCAACGTCTGACCGCGACGTTTGCGAATCACGGGGCGACGCAATAGCTAAGGAAAATCACTTATGATAAAGACGCTCGCTTTGGCCACCTCGGTCCTTGCTTTCACTAACGGGCTTGGTCTCGCAGAGACCACGCTTTCAACGGGCCAGTGGCTCGCCTCCGATGTCTATAGGGCGGCTGTTTATGATCCTTCTGATCACAATATTGGCAATGTCACAAATCTTGTGATTGATACCAACGGCAACGTAACGGCCGCGATCATAAGCGTCAGTAGCGGCTTCCTTGGCGTCAACCAAAAAGACGTCGTCATTCCCTTCAAGGAGCTGAAAGTCACTTCTCGTGGCGGCAAGGATTGGCTGGTCCTCAATCGCAGCAAAGACGAACTCATGACGGCTCCTGCCTACAATAACACGGGCGCCCCGAGCGACTATCGGAATCGCTAGTTCCGCCGGTCGACCACAAAGGTGCACCAGTTTCCCCTTTTGGCGCTGAACGTAAGTGCTGGCACGGCTTGCTTTTGAACAGCTATCCGAGGCATTGCGGAAAACATATGCTCGCTGCGAGTTCTTGTCACCGTGAAGCAGACATCAGACCGCCCGACAAGCTCGTAGGGGCGTGTCCCCAAACGCAGCTGAAAATCAACCTTTCGACGGAAGATTTAAAGGGTGACGAGATCAGTATCGACTAGGCCCAGGCGGAAAACCCTATTGCTGGTCGTCCAGAAAACCTGTTGGCGCTCAGCCGGGCTCGGAAACACGTCCTCGACGATCTGCACATGCTCTTTGATCCCGTATGGGATCGGACCGTAATCGGAGCCGAACACCACTCGGTCCACACCGCACATTTCAACCGCGGCTCGCAGTCCGATTGGGTTGAAACCCATGCAGTCGACCAAGATGTTGGTCTTGAAGTAGTCGGATGGCGGCCGCTCGTTCTTGTAAGGCTTGCCGGCCGGCGGGTTGCGGATCCCCTTGTAGTTGAGGCGCCAAGTGAACTCGAGGCGACCAAGGACCGACGCGAGTTCGCCACCCATATGGACGATCAGCACCTGCAGCTTTGGGTGGCGATCGAACACACCGGAGCCGATCATCCGGGCGCCGTTGACGGTCGAGTCGAAGGGTCGGCCAACCGCCTCGTTGAGGCGGTACTGCATGAGCACCTCGTGCCCGACCGACAGCATCGGTGGATGGATGTGCACCACGATG
>CAYTRB010000304.1:0-3433 GCA_964440215.1 uncultured Methylocapsa sp. | reverse complement strand
GATCGCTCACCCATCACCGTCTCGAATGGCGCGGCGGCGGCCCATGCCGGCGAGAACATGTCCCGGAAAAGGGGCTCGACTTTTTCAATTCCTGCATGCACTAACTCTTTCAATCCGAGTTTTTCCTTTTCGCTCGGATGAGTTCATCTGGCCGGCAAGCGCTTTCCCCGTCACCGTTGATCTTTCAGGACGAATCTGCGCAAGTCAGCGAAACGCGGCTTGAGGGCTTGGCCGCGCAAACCTCCGGGAAACACTTCATGGCCGCTGCTTGCACGGAAGGGCTTGATACCGGCTTTGTCGCGCTTGGTTATGCCAAGGTTGGCGTACTCGGCGTTGTTCAAGGCATTACCGAATTGCTGCCGATCTCATCGACGGCGCATATGCGAATCGTTCCGGCTTTTCTCGGCTGGCAGGACCCAGGTTCAGCCTTCTCCGCCGCGATGCAGGTCGCGGCGCTTGCGGCGGTCGTGAGCTATTTCTGGGCGGATGTGCGCGGGCTCGCTTTGGGGTCGCTCGATGCCATAAAGCGGCGCGATTTTCACGACTGGAATTTCCGTTTCGTGGTCTGGATCATCCTGGCGACAATTCCGATCGTGATTGCGGGCGAGCTGCTCAAACCCATTCTCAACGCGTGCCATTCGCCGTTGCGCAGCCTCACGGTCATCGGTATTGCCTGCCTGGTCATGTCGGGCCTGCTTGTGCTCGCGGAACTCTACGCGAGGCCCAAGCGCACCCTCGCGAATGCGACTCTCAAGGACGCAATGATCATTGGGCTCGCCCAAGCCGGAGCCCTGATTCCCGGCGTTTCGCGATCCGGCTCGACGCTCACCGCGGCTCTCTTCCGGGACCTCAAACGCGAGGAAGCCGCCCGCTTTTCGTTTCTGCTCGGGCTGCCCGCAATCGCCGCCGCGGGAGGCAAGGAATTGTGGGAACTCCATAAGGCGCATCTCGACGCGCATGGCTGGTCGATCCTCGGTTTCGGGATCATCATCGCATCGGCTTCGGCCTTTGTCGCGATTTGGGGCCTGTTGCGGATTCTCGAACGATTCTCGGCTTGGCCCTTTGCCGTCTACCGGGGCGTGATGGGTCTCGTCCTGCTCGCCTGCGTTTTTTTCGGATGGCTGCCGAATTAAGGTCAAACACCGGCCTGGCGCCAGCCTGGCATCCGGGCGCGGACCAGCCCATCGAATTCTTCGGCGCTAACGAGGGTTCTACTCTCCGTCACCGCGCACAAGGCGCTGACCGGCGGCCACCGCATCGATCGCTTGCCAATCACCATCATGCCCGAAATCCATGCCGGAGGTGATCGATAACATTTCGGCCAAACGGATTCTGGCGCGATTGACGCGGCTCTTCATCGTCCCGATCGCGCAGCCGCAAACCCCCGCCGCTTCCTCGTAGGATAGGCCCGATGCACCGATCAGAATCAAGGCTTCGCGTTGATCGCTCGGCAATTGCTGGAGCGCGGTGCGAAAATCGAGCAAGTCCATATGGCCGCTTTGCGCCGGGGCCGTCGCGAGTTTGGCGGCGAAAGCCCCATCCGGATCGGCGACCTCGCGCCGCCGCTTGCGGTATTCCGAATAGTAGATGTTGCGCAATATCGTAAACAGCCAGGCCCGGAGATTGGTCCCCTCCACGAACGAATCGATATTGCTCCAGGCCTTGACCAAGGTCTCCTGGACGAGATCGTCGGCGCGATCGAGATTGCCGCATAAGGAGACCGCGAAGGCGCGCAGATTGGGGATAACCGAGAGGAGATCCGCGGTCATTTGCGTGCTTGCGGGACGCTCCCCGCGCGCTGCTTCCGCCGCCTGGGTTTCCGGCACTTTCGGTTTCGTATGTACGATTGTCACATGCCGTCCTTGGTCGACCGGACCTCCGAGGCGCTTTCAAGCTGCCGCAACAGGTCCAGAAAACGTCCCGGCACAGGCTGCGCCAAGATGTCATCGTAAACACTGCGTAAATGCAAGCCAATTTGATCGGCGATCTCGGATTTCGCCGGCGTTTTCTTCAAGCAAGGGCCGCCAACATTCTCCTTCGGGGTTTGGGAGCGCCCAGCTTCGTGCCTTACGCCGGGTTTCTCATAGATATTGATTCCTGCCACTTTGATCGATGGGTTATTCGATTTCGTAGGTTTTGTCACTGAAACACCCTCGCAATGGCACTTTTCATGCGTTTGTCCCCGCTGCCATGATTCCCGGAAAATCCGGTGAAATTCGTTAAATACACTACGGAATCTTTCCTGCCCACAGCTTGCCTGTGCAACAGGATTCCTCCGGCCCTATTGTGACGCTTGTCCCGTTATGAAGCTTGTCCCGTTATGAAGCTTGGCTCACGCGTGGAAATGGTTATAACCGGCACGGTTGAACGCATGATGCGCGGGGTTGGTTCCACCGGCAGGAACTTTCCCCAGCATTTGGAATTTATCCGCCGGACCCGATTCATCACGCATCATGTAACAATGTGCATGTAAAGGTGCCTTCCATGCCAATATCTCAGGCAATCTCCGCGCATATCCCGTATTTACGCCGGTTTTCACGGGCTTTAACGGGAACGCAGGCGGGCGGAGACGCCTATGTTCTTGCGACGCTGGAAGCGATTGTCGCGGATCCGGCCGAGTTTTCGAAATGCGCCGACCCAAAGACGGCGCTTTATCGTTTGCTCCTCAAGGTCTGGGGGACGGTGCCCGTCAATGACCATGTCGATCCGGCTTCGTTCACGAGCGATGAAGCGGGTGCGCACCGCCATCTCGAAGCAATTACGTTGCGTCCGCGTATAGCCTTTCTTCTCAGTTCGCTCGAGGGCTTCGATACCGCGGAAGTCGCGGGTGCGCTCGACTGCACGGAAGACGAGGCGGCAAGCCTCATCGATGCCGCGGGCAAGGAGATTGCCAACCAAATTCGTACCGATGTCTTGATCATCGAGGACGAGCCCTTCATTGCGCTTGATCTGCAGAACCTCGTCGAGGAACAAGGGCACCGCGTCTCCAACGTCGCGCGAACCCATCGCGAGGCGGTCGACGCCGTTAAGCGTGAGCGGCCAGGCCTCATTCTCGCGGACATTCAACTTGCCGACGGAAGCTCGGGTCTCGAAGCGGTCAATCAGATTCTTGAAGCGTTTTCGGTGCCGGTGATCTTCATCACCGCCTATCCAGAGCGGTTTCTGACGGGGACGCCGCCGGAACCGGCCTTTCTCATCACCAAACCCTTCAAAACCGAAAGTCTAAAAGCCATTATTAGCCAGGCTCTTTTCTTCGACCGCAAGTCGCATCGCAAGGATGAACCTGAAAAAGATATCAGTCTCGTCTGATCGGGCTCCTTTTATGCGGGTGGAGCGTTGCCTCGCGTCAGGATACGGCCAAAGATAATGCCAGCAACCGTCGCGAAGGCGACCAGCGAGAAAGGATGCAATTGTTTCGCGATCTCCGCGCCGG
>CAYTRB010000303.1:0-3439 GCA_964440215.1 uncultured Methylocapsa sp. | reverse complement strand
CATCGTGCCGCCCCACCCGCGGTGATACCAGCCGCTGCCTTCATGGCCTCCGGCATCAAACCGGTGATTCGTGCCCGCGGAGCTGGTGCCGAGCCGAGCGCCGGTTCCTCCGAAGCGGCTCGCTGCTCCGTCGCCGGGGTACCTGCTGCCATGTCTGAACCCCCCTCCGTCATGGCCGCCGCGTGCTTCAGCCAATCCGGGCAGCGCACCGCCATCAAGGGTGAAATGACGTTGGCTCAACTTGCGGAGCATTTTGACGTCCACCCGAACCAGATCACAGCGTGGAAGTCGCTGCTTCAGGAAGGGGCTGCCGACGTTTTCGGCCCCGGCGTTGGCGCGTCGAACCTGCCGGCGGTCGACGTGAAGTCGTTGCACGCGAAGATCGGGGAGCTGACGCTCGAAAACGATTCCTAAGAAACGGCTCCTTCGGGACACGTGTCCACTGGCTGGAGAACAAATCCGAAGGATTTGGCGCGTCGATGCAGATTGTCGATCACCCGCGTGCGATAGCGTGTCTCGTAGTACGACGCCCCGGGATCGACGTACTCCATTCCGTGACGTACGGCGTTGTAGAACAGTATGGCGATCTTGCGCGCCGTAGCGGTCACCGCCTTGGCCTTGCCGATGCGTGCCGAGAGCCGTCGGTAGAATGCGCCGAGCGCGGTGTCAGTCCGTCCAACAGTGACGGCAGCAAGCCGCAAGAGCGCCGCGGCCCGGCTCCCGCACCGGCGGGTTCGAGACGAGAGCATCTTGCCGCCGGAGATCTTGTTGTTCGGCGCTAGGCCTAGCCATGAGGTGAAGTGTTTTGCACTCGCCCAGGCGGAGAGGTCGTCGCCGCACTCAGCGACCAGCTTGAGCGATAGGTAAGGGCCGAGGCCGTCGATTTGTGTGAGGTCCTTTCCCAGCAGCGCGAAGAGTGCCGCCCGCACATCGAACGCCAGTCCGTTAACATGATCGGTTCTCGGCCGGCGTGGGGACAGCACCGAATCTGGTCTGCGACCGCGACCGATGCTGAGTTCCTTCAAGACGGCTTCGATCCTGGCGTCGCAGGCCGACACCTTCTCATGGTAAGCGTCGTAGAGGGCGAGTGCCTGTTCCAGCGCAAACAGGTGCTCGGCGCGGTAGCTCCCAGTGAGCGCCTTCTCGATCGTCTGCGCGCTGGCGTGGCATCGGTAATCGCGCAAGCGCGCCAACATCTTGGGGTCGTGTTCGCCGGCGAGAATCGCGCGGATGATCCGCAGACCAGTCGCGCCGGTGATGTCGGCGACGACGTGGTGGAGCTGGAGATTCATCTCTGTCAACGCCTTCTGCATATGCTGGATATGTGAGGCCGCGTATTCGAGCAGACGCTCGCGCTGACGTACGTATGCTCGAAGCTCGGCGATCTGGCCTTTCGGCCGAAAGCTGGCACGCAGTAGACCGTAAGAATGAAGCCGTTGTAGCCACTGCGCATCGCTGACGTCGGTCTTGCGTCCGGGCACGTGCTTGGCATCGCGTGCATTGACGAGGAACACGGTAAAGCCGCGAGCGTCGAGGAGTTCGAAGATCGGAATCCAGTAGACGCTGGTTGATTCCATGACGACCGACTCGACGCCATTTTCTGTGAACCAATCCACCAGCCGATGCAGATCGGTCGTAAAGGTACCGAAGCTGCGCACGGGTTCGGGCGTGCGATCCGCCCTGACGGCAGCCATGTGCATAGTCGCCCCGACGTCGACGGCCGCCGCGTTCGGGTGGACCATCGGCATCTTGCGATCGATCTTGGCTTTTGACCTCTTCCGGTTCATGTCCAATCCTCCTGCTGAAGGTAGCGGAAGGGCTGGGCCGCGCTATTGATCAGATTCCTAAACGGGATCGCCGGACGGCGTCACCACTCTCAAGCGCGCAACAACCCATGGGCCAGGTTTTTTAACGGGGTTACATGCCACCAAAATCGTAACGGCCGCTCCCTTCCGGGCGCAGTCTAGCGCCACCCGTTTCTATCCCCACAGGGGGCGGGAAGCGCCGAGATAGTTTTTTAGAAGGAGCGCTCAGCAAGGCCGGTTTGCTGAACGCAAAGCGATGATCGACCGGGAGCACGACCTACCGATCACCCGGCAGACCGAGACGCTCAATGTCAGCCGCGGCAGCGTTTACTACCTGCCGCGCCCGGTGCCGGAAGCCGACCTCGCGATCATGCGAAGGCTCGACCGGCTGCATCTGGAGCACCCCTTCGCGGGAGCGCGGATGTTGAAACGCCTTTTGGCTGCCGAGGGAAGCAAGATCGGCCGCCGTCACGTGAAGACGCTGATGCGGCGGATGGGGATAGAGGCGCTGTATCGCCGTCCGCGCACGACCAGACCGGAACCCGGGCACAAGATCTATCCGTATTTGCTGCGCGGGAAGGAGATTACACGCCCGAACCAGGTTTGGGCGATGGACATCACGTACATCCCGATGAAGCGTGGATTCGTCTATCTCGCTGTGGTGCTGGACTGGTTCAGTCGCCGCGTGCTGTCATGGCGCGTATCGATCACGATGGAAGCAGCATTCTGCGTCGAGACCCTGCAAGATGCATTGGCCAAGTATGGTAAGCCGGAAATCTCCAATACGGACCAGGGTTCGCAGTTCACCGGGGCGGCGTTTACCGATGTGCTCGCCGACAACGGCATTGCGATCAGCATGGACGGCAAAGGGGCTTGGCGCGACAACGTGTTCGTCGAGCGGCTGTGGCGTACCGTCAAGTACGAAGAGGTGTACCTGAAAGCCTACGACAGCGTCAGCGAGGCGCGCATATCAATCGGCCGCTATCTCGACTTCTACAATTGCCGCCGTCCGCATTCGAGCCTTGACGGCGCTACACCAGATCAAGCCTACTTCACCCCGCTGCCCATCCGCATGGCAGCCTAACCCCGGCAGGCGCTCCACTTATCGACGCGGAAAATCTGTTCAGACAACCGGGACCACCTCAAATGCAGCGTGCAAACTGGAAGTGTACCGTCAGGTCAAACTTTTAAGTCAACTCTCTCTGGACTTGCTTTTCCTGAAAGAGTTGGTTGGGGTGGCCAATTCTGGCAAATTGATCAGATGACTGGATCAACGTATTTCTGCTACTTCCTCACGGATTACCAATGCGTTAATGTGACGCCCTGACAGCACTTTCGCGAGGCCGGCTTCGCTTTCCCACACTTTTATCACGGCTCGGTCAATCATGGGCGCTACGCTGGCGCGGGCGATCAAAGAACGCGAAGCCGAGATTCATCCTCGCCGCGGTCGCCAAGCCCGCACCAAGGCTGCCCTCGCGGCAGCCAAGCGCCGCGGCGTCAAGCTTGGCGGCGACCGCGGCGCGGTTCTGACTGCCAAGGCTCGCCAAGCCGGCTGCAAGGCCGTCCAGGCGCGCGCCGACGCTCGCGCGGCCGATCTTGCTCCAACCATCGCCGACATACAGGCGACCGGCGTA
>CAYTRB010000302.1:0-3444 GCA_964440215.1 uncultured Methylocapsa sp. | reverse complement strand
GGCGCGACCAATGTTTTGCGCACCGGCCGCAAGGATTTGGCGGCGCTGACGCTTCTGCTTGATCTTCTGAAGGGAACGATCGCGGTTTTGACCGCTGCCCATTTCGCGCCGGGCACCCCCGTGTTGCTGGCCGCGCTCGGGGCTTTTCTTGGCCATTTGTTTCCCGTGTGGATCGGGTTTCGGGGCGGCAAGGGCGTCGCGACCTATCTCGGCTGCCTTCTCGCGGCTGCCTGGCCCGCGGCTCTTGCCTTCGCCTTCGTTTGGCTGGCGGTGGCCTTCATCACCCGCATATCCTCGGCCGCGGCCCTTACGGCGAGCGCGCTGACACCCATTGTGCTCGCGGTCATGGGGCAAACCAGCGCCGTCCTCCTGTTCGGCCTCATGACGGTCCTTTTATGGACCAAACACCGCGCCAATATAGGGCGGCTCCTTTCCGGCACGGAAGCCCGGATTGGGAAGCCTTGATGGAGGACATTCCGCTTGTTCCCGAAGCGATTGGCCCCCTCGACGACGGCGAGCGCTTTGAGTGGCTGCGGCTGCTGCGCTGCGAAAATATCGGACCCCGGACCTTTCAAGTTCTGCTCGGCAAGCATGGCAGCGCCGGCGCGGCGCTCGCGGCTTTGCCGGCTCTGATCGCGAGCGGCAAGGCGGGACGGCCGATCCGGATCGCGGCCATCGCGGAAATCGAGCGTGAGGTCGAGGCGGCGCAGCGTGCGAATGCGCGTTTCATCGGAATTGGCGAGCCGGATTATCCTGCCCTTCTGCGGCGGTCCGCCTCAGCGCCGCCTTTGATCTGCGTGCGCGGAAATATTTTGAGCCTCCGGCGCTCGAAAATCGCGATTGTCGGCGCCCGCAACGCTTCGGCGGCAGGGCTCGCCTTCACGGCGCAGCTGGCCCGCGGCATTGCCCGCGCCGGGCATGTCATCGTGTCCGGCCTCGCGCGCGGCATCGACGCGCGCGCGCATCAGGCGGCGATCGAGACCGGAACGATCGCGGTCCTCGCAGGCGGTTTGGGCAATGTTTATCCAGCCGAACATGGAGCTCTGCTCGAACAAATCCTCGAGGAAGGTGCTGCGATCAGCGAAATGCCGTTCGGCTGGGAAGCGCGGGGGCGCGACTTTCCCCGCCGCAACCGTATTGTCGCGGGGCTTTGCCGGGCGGTCGTCGTCGTCGAGGCGGCGCGCCGCTCTGGCTCCTTGATAACGGCGCGATTCGCCGCCGAGGCGGGCCGCGAAATCTTTGCGGTGCCGGGCTCGCCGCTCGATCCGCGGGCGGAAGGTGCCAACGATCTTTTGCGCGATGGCGCGACACTGTGCACCAAGGCTGAGGATGTCACGCGCGCGCTCGCCGAGCAAAACCTGTCGCGCGATGAGCCGGATGCTGGCTTTTTCGAGACGGGTGGCACGGGCGGCCCTTATGAACCCTTGTGGGACGAGCTCGATCTTGCGGAGGAGGGTAGAATACCACAATTGGCGCAAGCCTTGGAAGCGGACGCAGCCGAGAGTAAGACGACGCCCGCCAGTACCGGCGCCGGAGCGCTCGAGATGAAAGCTGCCGGAAAGCCGGAGGACATCGAGCGGCGTTTGATCGGGTTGTTGGGACCAGTGCCCATCCCGGTCGACGAACTTGCCCGCCTGGCGGAAACTTCTGCGCGGGAGGTGCGGACGGCCTTGCTCGCCCTGAAGCTTGCCGGACAGGTCGAATGGCATGGCGGCGATCTCGTTTCATCGCTGCCAACCGCGTGGCCGCGCGCCGGTCATCACGAAGAATGACGGCGGGGCCTGCCCTTCGCCCCCTCGTTATGTGTGGTAAATGGCCTCGGTTTTACACATAGGAGCGGAATGGCTGACCTTTGTCTCCGCCCGCCTGGAGCCGTGTCTGGACCACTCGCTCTCGCCGGATCGATACTGTGGCCACACTTCGACGCTGCCCTAGAGGAGACTTATCGAGATGAACATCGAAAGATCCGGGCACCGAGTTGGATGGGGGATTCCGTGATGATCGCGAGCGCCGTTCCAATGGGCTTCCTCGCCGTTGGCGACTTTGCCCGGGCGCGGGCCTTCTACGAAGGTGTCTTGGGCCTCGAGTTCGTGAGCCAGGACGAGTTTGCCCTCGTGCTGCGAAGCGGGCCGATCTTCATCCGGTTCGCGGTCCCTCCCGAGCGCGTGCTAGCGCCTTATACAATCTTCGGCTGGCTAGTCGCCGACATCGATTCTGTAGTGGATAACCACTCAGGCAAGGGTGTGACCTTCGAATGCTACGCCTATTTCGGCGACAGCCAGCGCGCCGATGGCGTTTGGTCCGCCCCGAGCGGGGATAAGGTCGCGTGGTTCAAAGACCCCGACGGCAATCTCCTTTCATTGTCCCAGCACGTGACTTGAGCGGGGCCGGAGTTCGAAGGGGCTGAGCTTTGCGCCTCGGACGCGGTGACCTCTCGCTGATCAATCCGCCGCGGCCCTTGCCGGATGGCTAGGGCCTTCTGTCGCGGCCAATGTCAAACGCCTCTTGCACAGTTGGTTGCGCTGCGGTAGGGATCGCTCCGGCGCCGAAGCAAGGGTTCTTGCCCAATGTCCGGGCTCATGTCTCTTTGCTGTTATCTTGGCCATTCCGTCTCGCTCAAGTCTCAGACCGAGCCAATTCATGCCTAACCTCTTCGACCAATATTTACCGCTGGTGATCTTCATGGCGATCGCCGCCGTAATTTCCGGCGCCCTGCTGCTTGTGCCTTTTCTCACCGCCTTCAAAGCGCCGGATCCGGAAAAACTCTCGGCCTATGAATGCGGCTTCAATGCCTTCGACGATGCGCGGATGCAATTCGACGTGCGCTTCTATCTGGTTTCGCTGCTATTCATCATTTTCGATCTCGAGGTTGCGTTTTTGTTTCCCTGGGCGGTGGCTTTTCACGAAGCGGGCGCCTTCGGTTTCTGGTCGATGATGATCTTTCTTGGCGTTCTGACCATCGGCTTCGTCTATGAATGGAAGAAGGGAGCGCTCGAATGGGATTGAACTTGCCCCCTCAGGCAACCGCCCAGACGGCGGCCGACCCGTACTTTCTTTCGATCAATGATCGCCTCGCCGATAAGGGATTTCTCGTCACCACGGCGGACGAGCTCATCAACTGGGCGCGCACCGGTTCGCTCATGTGGATGACCTTCGGGCTTGCCTGTTGCGCGGTCGAGATGATGCAGGCTTCGATGCCGCGCTATGATGTCGAGCGTTTCGGCTTCGCGCCGCGCGGCTCGCCGCGTCAATCCGATGTGATGATCGTCGCCGGCACGCTCACCAACAAAATGGCCCCGGCCATGCGCAAAGTGTACGATCAAATGCCGGAGCCGCGTTATGTCATCTCCATGGGCTCCTGCGCCAACGGGGGCGGCTATTACCATTATTCCTATTCGGTCGTGCGCGGCTGCGACCGGATCGTGCCTGTGGATATCTATGTTC
>CAYTRB010000301.1:0-3470 GCA_964440215.1 uncultured Methylocapsa sp. | reverse complement strand
TCATGAACTAACGCGCGGCGAAAACTTAGAGAACCTCGGCGCGGTCAGGACATTGCCAAACCAGAAGTGCTTCAGGATGAAAGGAAAGGAAATGCGCATCGCGCTTGTCGCTCCGCTGGCGGAAGCAGTGCCGCCGAAGCTCTATGGCGGCACGGAGCGGGTGGTTTCATGGTTGGCGGAAGAACTCGTTCGGCAAGGGCACAAGGTCACCTTGTTCGCGAGCGGCGGGTCCCGGACAGCGGCAAACCTTGTCGTTTGCGCGCCGCAAAGCCTGAGACTTGCGGGAATCCGCGATCACCTTGGCAGTACGTTGCGCATGTTGCGGGAGGTGCGCCAGCGCGCCGATGATTTCGACATCATCCATTTTCACGTTGACCTTTTGCCGCAGGCCCTGTTCCACGATCTAGCGCATAAATGTCTGACGACATTGCACGGGCGCCTTGATCAGCCGGATATCCTGCCGCTTTATGAAGCCTATCCGGAAATGCCTCTGGTTTCGATTTCTAACGCGCAGCGCCTGCCGATGCCGGCCAACGCCAATTGGCTCGCGACGATCCCGCACGGCCTGCCTTCCCAGGTTTGCCCATTCGACCCCGAAGGCGGTGAATATCTGGCGTTTCTGGGGCGCATCTCGCCTGAAAAGCGTCCCGATCGCGCCATTGAAATCGCCAAGCGGTCGGGCGTTCCCTTGAAAATAGCGGCCAAGGTGGACGATGCCGACCTCACATATTTCAAAGCTGAGATCGAGCCCCTCCTCGAGCATCCGCTTATCGAATTCCTTGGCGAAATTGACGAGAGGCAGAAGTGCGAATTCCTTGGCAAGGCGCGAGCGCTCTTGTTTCCGATCGACTGGCCGGAGCCCTTCGGGCTGGTGATGATCGAAGCCATGTCGGCGGGAACGCCGGTCATCGCCTGGCGCAAGGGGTCGGTCGCCGAGGTGGTCACGGATCGCGTTAGCGGCGTGATCGTCGAGTCGATTGAGGCCGCCGTCGCCGCCACCAAAGAAAGCGCAATGATGAGTCGCGCCGCGGTTCGAGCCGAATTCGAGATGCGCTTCACCGTGGAGCGGATGGCGCGCGCCTATCTCGACGCATATCGTTCGCTCTTGGCGCGAGCCCCGACTATAACTGACTTCGCGACGTCGGCGAAAGCGCTCATGCCAACGGCTCGGGAGCATGTCGCTCTGCAGACCGCGGGCGTCGATTCGCCCGCGAACCAGGCATCAGGTTAGACTCTCAGCCGACCGCTGGATCTGGCGGCCGGCTGAATTCGATCTCGTGGCGCACATACATCGGAGGCGACATGCATGAGGCCGAGCGCGGCGTCGACCACGTCATGGACGCGGCGATAGAATTGCCGCAGCATTATATCGAAACCGAGACGTCCCTCGTTCAGCGTGCGCTGCGGAGTCTGAAACACGAGGACGCTTTCGCGGTTTTCGACGATTATGGCGACATTGGCGTCGGCAGGGCGGGCCCCGAAGGAGTCTATTTCAACGACACCCGTTTCCTCTCCTGGTACGAACTCCGGTTCGAGGGGATGCGGCCGCTCCTCTTGAGCTCTGACGTTCAGGACGACAATGCGGCGCTTTCGGTCGATCTCGCCAATCCCGACGTCCATGCCGATGATGGCATATCGCTGCCGCGGGATACGATTGCATTCGAACGCACCAAGTTCTTGTGGCAGGCCGTCTGCTACGAGCGGATTGGCTTTCGCAACTATGCCGACAGCCACAGACGCTTTCGCGTCGACATTTGTTTCAGTGCCGATTTTCGTGATCTGTTCGAGGTGCGCGGTGAAACACGCGCCAAGCGTGGCAAAGTCTCTGCCCTCATTACCAAGGCGGGCGTCGAGTTTCATTACGAAGGGCTCGACAATCTGAAACGCAAGACCGAGCTGCGGTTCTCGCCAGAGCCGGTTCAACTCGAAACAAACCGGGCGACTTTCGAATTCGATCTAGCTCCCAAAGAACGCGGATCACTCTTCGTCTCGGTTCTCTGCCAAGATAGAAATCAGCCGCATTGCCTGGATTTTCAGAAAGCCTTCAGGGCCCGGCGGCGCGACATCCGCGCGACGACGAGCAATATCGCGGCCGTCGCGAGCTCGAACGACGTTTTCAACGAAGTCTGCCGCCGATCGACATCCGATCTCTACATGCTGATCTCGCGAACCGCGCACGGGCTTTATCCTTATGCGGGCGTTCCCTGGTACAGCACGCCTTTCGGGCGCGACGGGATCATCACGGCGATGCTTTTGTTGTGGCTCGATCCGGCGGTCGCCAAGGGCGTACTTCATTATCTTGCCGCGACCCAGTCCAAAACCTTCGACGCTTTCGCCGACGCGGAGCCGGGCAAGATTTTGCATGAGACCAGAAATGGCGAAATGGCGCTTCTCGGCGAAGTGCCGTTCCGCCTCTACTACGGAACTGTCGACGCCACGCCGCTCTTCGTCATGCTGGCGGGAATGTATGTCGAGCGGACCGGGGACATGGAGACGCTCAAAGCGATCTGGCCGAACATCAAGGCAGCTCTCCACTGGATTGAGACGTATGGCGACAAGGATGGCGACGGCTTCATCGAATACGCGCGGCAAACTGATGCCGGCCTCGTCAACCAAGGCTGGAAAGATTCCTATGATTCGATTTTTCATGCCGACGGCGCTCTGGCGCAGGGGCCGGTCGCGCTTTGCGAGGTGCAGGGTTATGTCTTCAACGCCAAGACCCATGCCAGCAAGCTCGCGAATCGCCTCGGCGAGTTTGATCTCGGAAATAAACTGCGCGCCGAGGCGCAAACTCTTCAATCAAATTTCGAGGCCGCGTTTTGGTGCGAAGACCTTGGCGCCTATGCCTTGGCGCTCGATGGCCGCAAACAGCCATGCCGGGTCAGGACGTCGAATTCCGGCCATGCCTTATTCAGCGGAATCGCCTCCCCGGAGCGCGCCACCCGCGTTGCGCAAACGCTTCTGAGCAGAGATTCGTTTAGCGGCTGGGGGATCAGAACCGTCGCCAGCGGCGAAGCGCGATACAACCCAATTTCCTATCATAACGGCTCTATCTGGCCACATGACAATGCAATCATCGCGCTTGGCTTCTCCCGCTACGGCTTGGCCAAAGAAGCCGCGCAAGTCTTCACGGCCATCTTCGAGGCTGCTTGCCATCAGGAGCTGCGCCGCTTGCCTGAATTGTTTTGTGGCTTCATTCGCAAGCCGCACCGTGGGCCGACGGCCTATCCCGTCGCTTGCGCGCCACAAGCCTGGGCCGCCGCGGCGCCCTTTGCTTTTCTTGGGGCCTGTCTCGGCATGGACCTTTGCCATGAAACCGATTCAATCCGCTTCCTCGATCCCATCATGCCGGATTTTCTGGACTTCGTGGACCTCAGTCATTTGAGCCTACGCAATTCGCGCGTCGATCTCAAATTCCATCGCCATGGACCAGACGTGACCCTGAATTTGTTGAGCAAGCGGGGCGAGGC
>CAYTRB010000300.1:0-3504 GCA_964440215.1 uncultured Methylocapsa sp. | reverse complement strand
ACAGCAACCCGATTAAGACGGCAAGATAAAAGCCGCAAGGTGCGGGGCGGTCGGAGGGCTACAAAGACGAATTATAACAGTCTTCGGACCCAAGGTGGCACATGACCAATACCTTGCTGCATGCCGTAATCCGCAGAAGTTGTTACGAGCCGGACAAGTTGGACGTTGGCGAGCCATGAAACCGGATAACGATCTTCAAATCCGGCCTGATGTGCCGTGTGGCGGTCAAAGCGCGGAGCAGCCAGCTGAGACGCGGCGGCAAGGGAGCCGACGCCCACCTGCACTATCTGCAGCGCGATTGAAGGGACCGGGAAGGGGAGCGCGGGAGGCTGTATGGACCGGAGGCGGACGTCGCTGACGGGAGGGCGTTTGTGGAGCGGCGGCGGGACGATCGCTATCAGTTCCGCTTTATCGTCGCGCCCGAGGACGGCAACCAATTGTCCGATCTGTGCGGCTTCACCCGTGACATCGTGCGTCAGATGGAGGAGGACTTCGGAACCCGGCTAGATTGGGTCGCGGTCGATCATTTCAACACCGGCCATCCGCACAGCCATGTCGTGATCCTTGGCAAAGACGACGACGGCAACGATCTTATAATCGTCCAGGACTACGTCACAGATGGCGTGCGGCTGCGCGTCCAGGAGCGGGCGGCCCTGGAATTGGGACCCGAGACCGATCTGGAATTGCACAAGAAACTCTGTGCCGAGGTTTCAGCCGAGCGCTTCACCCGCATCGACCGCGCCATGCTTGAAGAGGCTCCTTATCGCGTGCTCGACCCGCGGCCGGAGGCCAAAACAGGTCCGCGCCGACTTCGACCGCACGCTCTGCATCGGCCGCTTGCAAATCTTGGGGGCTACGGCCTAGCTTTGGAGGCCGAACCCAGCGTCTGAGTTCTCGCCGAAAAGCTGGAGCCGACGCTGCGCGACTTGGGCGAGCGCGGCGACATCGCCAAGGCGATCAACCGCGCCCTGACAGCTCGCGGGGAGGAGCGGGCGCTCGGCAACTATATCCTGCACGGTGAGCAGGCGCAGGCGCCAAACATTGGCCGGGTGATCGGCAAGGGTCTTAGCCGACGAACTCGGCGAGGGCATCACAGCCTCATCCTCGACGGGGTCGATGGCCGCGTCCGCCGTGTTGCCGCGAGAGCGCGCGTTAGCGCGATCGTCGCGCTCAGTTCCGTGCCGGCCGGATCGCGTTCGGCGGACCGCAACATGGTCGACTATGCCGAGGCTGCAGGCAACTATCGCCCGGGCCTGCATCGGACCACGTTCGAGGCGGGCGGCGTCCGCATGCCAGGCGGCGATTATGAGCCCTATGTCCAAAGCCATGTGCGCTGGCTGGAGGCGCTCCGCCGCGCCGGGATCGTCTAGCGGATCGACGCCGATTCTTGGCGCATCCCCAAAAGATTTCGAGACGCGCGCCGCAGACTACGACGCCCAGCGCCGAGAACGGATGACCATCCGGCTTCTGTCCACTCTCGATCTTGAGGTGCAGATAGCCGCGCAGCGCTGTATCCAGGATGGGCTCCGTCATTTTGGAAGGACGCTCGCTGAGAATTCGGCCAGATGCGCTTACTTTATGTAGGGGATAACTCTTTGGTCTGGATATTTAGAATTTGTCATATTTGGCGCTTTTGCCGATTTGGTTAAGGGGGAAGAAAAGACTGGCGCGAATCTGGGGACCGAAGCGATGCAAAAGACGGATAAAGCTAGGAAGCCGTCAAAAGCGAAACCGCATGCCCAAAAAGGTAAGGGGCTGATCAGTGCCACTTTGGACTTGTTTAACAATATGGATGAGGGCGAACTCGCCATGCTGTGGCACAGCATGCAGACAGAGGCGGGTTTTGGCCCCGACTTCTTTGGGCCAGAGGACCCTGTAGATCTTTTTGCCGAATATTTGCAAAGCTGCACGCAGGGCGAAGCTGGTGAAGATGATAAGAATGAACTATTGGCTGACCTTGTTGAAGTATTTACTGAGCTTAAAATAGACTCAAATGGAGGCCATCGAGAAGCTCGAGAAAAAATACAGGCCATCTATGATCTATTGGAAAATGCAATTGAAGCCCATTCGCTAAATCCAGTTGATCTGATGATGACCGGCAAGATTCTTGCCGATGCCGGATGGGCTGTTCCTGATAGTTTGAAGCAAGCTATGGCCGAGGCGCTACAGACTGCCCCGCCGGATTCGCCGGTTGGGACTGGAACCGATATCATTTCATCGCTGTTGGAGGTAGCCGATCAGGCCGGCCAAAATCCGTTTGATGTCTATGAGTATATGAATTCCTTTATGGCTGGCTTTCCCCCTGAGGCTAGCGTCATGCTTTTGTATGAACTCATCGCCGGCAAGAAGGCGGTGATTTATCAGGCGGTCTCTGGATTCCTGTTGCATCCTGATACCACTCTCTCGCAGTCAGTCGCTGAAGCTTTGGCTTTTTCCGCTAAGCAAACTCCCGTTGAGAGTTCCCTGATCGAACGGCTTGTCCGCATGCGGCCATGGTTGCAGCAGACCCGACAGACTCATCTCGACGTAACCATAAGGGCCATGCGGTTAAACGCTTTACCGCCGGTCAAAGCGGAGTTGCCAAAGATCATCAAGTGTTATGTCTCGGTCTGCGATGGCTCAGGCACGAGAAGTCTCTTCGTCACACAAAAGGTCGGGGCTTACTACCAAATTGCAAGTGTCATGATGAAGCTTGCAGGTGTTGCCGATGCTATGGTTCTGCCGGAACTATCAAAGTCCGGCATGGACGATATACTTCGTCAAATGAAAACATCCATACCGGTGATGGAAACAGATTTGGCTCACGTTACTCGGATGTTGGGACTGGCGATTGGCGATAATTTCGGCTCTGGACATCTGCCGCCGTTCAAATTTGTCGAGGTGGTTGAGAGTCTTGGCCTTGGCCCGGTTCATCCCGATCATGCTACGCCAATGGAAATCATCACGGGCCTGTTGGCTGATTTGCCGCCTGAACAGGCAAATCCGACTGCAGTGGCGAGAGCGCACGCCGATATACTGGACAGCGAGTTTACCTATCAATGGTTTGAAGCTGGCGAGGCGCTAGAAGATTTGCTTTATCCGGTCAAAGGCTCCAAAGCGCGCGTCGCCAAACTTCTGAAGGCGTATCTACCTGAACGGCGGCTTTTTTGGGCGCGGCAATGCGCGATTTCGGCCCTTGCGACGCATGGTGATGAAAAAACGCGTCATTCGCCTTGGAAACAATTGGCTTTCGTCGGGCGCGACATTGCCTCGGACTTGCCGCTTGATCAGATACCCATGATGAAAAAAGTAGCGGAAATCTCCGTTCGGGCTTTTGAAGGGCGGCTGTGACGAGGTGTAATGCGACGGGTTTGGCGCCATCGCAAGGATTAACCCGCCGCATCCGCGCCAACTACTCCGAATCTCTACTTTTACCGCACGGACTCCAACCATATAAACGCGTTCTGGGATGCTAGTAGACCGCTTCCGAGGATCGACTCATATCAAACCGCTTCATTGATCTTG
>CAYTRB010000299.1:0-3521 GCA_964440215.1 uncultured Methylocapsa sp. | reverse complement strand
ACTACGTCGAACCTGACACCAATACAGTTGTCGAATCCACGTCCTCTTATGAGCGACCGCAACCGCATGCCTGCTTTATCCAATCGGTCTCCGATGATCTGCTCAACGACGGCGGCATCATGGACCTCTGGATGCGCGAGGCTCGGCTCTTCAAATATGGCTCCGGCACTGGAACGAATTTCTCCAAACTCCGTGGCGAAAACGAAAAACTCTCCAACGGCGGTAAATCCTCAGGGCTTCTGTCCTTCTTGAAAATTGGGGATAGGGCGGCAAGCGCGATCAAATCTGGAGGCACCACGCGGCGCGCGGCCAAAATGGTCATCCTCGAAACCGATCACCCCGACGTCGAAGACTTTATCGACTGGAAGGTAAAAGAAGAGCTGAAGGTCGCCGCGCTCGTCACAGGCTCCAAGATCATCAAAAAAGCACTGAAGGCGATCGTGGACACCTGCACAAGCTACGACGGACGCGCCGAGGATCGTTTTGACCCGGCGGCGAACCCGGCGCTGAAAAAACAAATCAAACTCGCGCAGCGCGCCTATGTTCCCGACGCCGCTATCACAAGGGTGATCCAGCTCGCCCGCCAGGGTGAGACCGATATCGATTTTGCAGAATTTACGACCGACTGGGATTCGGACGCCTATCTCACTGTCTCCGGGCAAAACTCGAACAATACGATTCGCGTCACAGACGAGTTTCTGCGGGCCGTTGAAACCGATGGCGATTGGGCTTTGACCGCGCGGCTTGATGGAGCCCCCGTCAAGGTAATGAAGGCGCGAGACTTGTGGCATAAGATCGGCCGCGCCGCCTGGGCCTGCGCCGATCCCGGATTGCAGTTTCACACAACGATCAACGACTGGCACACCTGCCCGGCCGCGGGTCCGATCGTCGCGTCGAACCCGTGCTCGGAATATATGTTCCTCGATGACACGGCGTGCAATCTCGCCTCCCTCAACCTCCTCAAATTCGAATCGAAGAATTCTGACCCCTTTGATTTCGAGGCGTTCAGCCATGCGGTGCGGCTGTGGACGCTCGTGCTCGACATCTCGGTCACGATGGCACAGTTTCCCTCGAAAGAAATCGCGCGGCGCTCTTACGACTATCGCACGCTCGGTCTTGGCTATGCCAACATTGGCGGGCTCTTAATGTCTTCCGGTATCGCTTATGACAGCGACAAGGGCCGTGCGCTTTGCGCGGCGATCTCGGCGATGATGACCGCCGAGGCGTATTTTACATCGGCACAAATGGCGCGCGACCTTGGTTCCTTTGAAGGCTATGCGGCCAATGCCAAAGCGATGCGCGGCGTCTTGGCGAACCACGCGCGCGCCGCCTGTGGCGAGGACTCCGGTTATCACAACCTATCGACGCCCCCCGTCCCGCTGGATATTAAGGCATTTGGGACCTCGACAATTCCAGAAAGGATCAAAGCCGCCTGGGAACGGGCTCTCGCCATGGGCGACTGGCATGGCTATCGCAATGCGCAGGTAAGCGCCATCGCCCCGACCGGCACGATTGGTCTCCTCATGGACTGCGACACGACGGGGATCGAACCGGATTTCGCGCTCGTCAAATTCAAGAGACTCGCCGGCGGCGGCTATTTCAAAATCATCAACCAGGCCGTTCCGGCCGGATTGCGCGCCCTCGGATACACGCAGTCCCAGATCGACGATATTACCACCTACGCCACAGGCCATGCGAGCTTTCGGGACGCTCCCCACATCAATCACGAAAGCCTCCGCGGCAAAGGATTCACCAAGGTAAAAATCGACGAAATCGAGGATAGGCTGCAGAGCGCCTTCGACATCAAATTCGTTTTCAACAAATGGACGCTTGGCGCGGAGTTTCTGACCGAAACCCTCAACATTCCGGCTGAAGACTTAGAGGACCCAAAATTTGAACTTTTGACCGCGCTTGGCTTCTCCCGTGCCGAGATCGACGCTGCCAACAGTTACGTCTGCGGCGCCATGACCGTCGAGGGCACACCGCATTTGAAACCAGAGCACTACGCCGTGTTCGACTGCGCCAGCGCGTGCGGCCGGAGCGGCACCCGCTTCCTGTCCGTCGAAAGTCATATCAAGATGATGGCCGCCGCGCAGCCCTTCATCTCGGGAGCGATCTCCAAAACAATCAATATGCCAAATGACGCGACAATCGAGGATTGCAAAGAGGCTTATATGCTCTCCTGGCGCCTCGGTCTAAAGGCGAACGCGCTCTACCGGGATGGCTCGAAACTGTCGCAGCCGTTGGCCAGCCAGCTGATCGAGGACAGTGACGGCCAGGCAGACGATGCCCTAGACACCCTGATTGGAGCCAATGTCCCTGACCGCGCCGCAATCGTCAGTGAGAAGATCGTTGAACGGCTCGTCGAACGCGCCCAAGCTCGCGAGCGCCTGCCGGACAGGCGCAAAGGCTACACCCAAAAAGCCCGCGTCGGCGGCCGCAAGGTCTATCTCCGCACCGGCGAATATGGCGACGGCCGCCTCGGCGAGATCTTCATCGACATGCACAAGGAGGGCGCCGCCTTCCGCTCGCTGATGAACAATTTCGCGATCGCGATCTCTGTCGGACTCCAATATGGCGTACCGCTCGAGGAATATGTCGACGCCTTCACCTTCACCCGCTTTGAACCCGCGGGCCCCGTGCAAGGCAACGACGCCATCAAGAACGCAACCTCGATCCTCGACTATATCTTCCGGGAGCTCGCGGTTTCTTATCTCGGCCGCAACGATCTCTCCCATATAGACCCGAGCGAGATCGGGCCAGACGCCCTCGGACACGGCAAAGGCTCAAGCCGCTCGCCCCAGGCCGTCCCCACGGCCGGACCCGGAAACATCGTCTCGCGCGGCTTCGTGCGGTCCAATGCCGAAACGCTGATGCTCGTACAGGGCAGACAGCCGACGGGCGCTCAAGCCGTCACGGCGCTGAAACACGACGTCGCAATGGAGATCGAAGCCGAAATAGGCGAGCTCAACTGGACAATCCCGACCGGAGCACCAACCGAGGCCGAGCAACGCAATCAGGCTCGGATGAAGGGATATACTGGCGACGCATGCGAAGAGTGCGGTAATTTCACGCTCGTGCGAAATGGCAAGTGCCATAAATGTACTGCATGTGGTTATTCCCAAGGCTGCAGTTAGCATAGACTCCCTCTTGCCAAGCGGCCGCTCTTCCGCACCCACTGCACCTGCTACATCTCGCCGCATCCCTGGAATACACCAATCCCTTCGAAGCGCGTGCGACAATGCTATCTGCTCTCCAAATGCGTCGCTTCAACTAACGCTGTTGCTGAACGCGGCCAGAACAACAAGTCGAGACACACAGCAGAGACAAGAAAAGACGACACGAATTGCTCCTTGCGCGTCCACCGCCGCAAGGCTTCGTCGCTACGCTCCCGGGCCCAAGGGCCCGGCCTTGCCCCGGCGGCCGCGAAGGCGCTTCCGGTTCAGGTCTTCAAAAAGAAGATCCGAATGGAAAGGCAACAACGAATGGCTGACGCAAATCGCCCTCATCCAATCGCACAC
>CAYTRB010000298.1:0-3529 GCA_964440215.1 uncultured Methylocapsa sp. | reverse complement strand
TATCAAAGGTCTAGGGACAAATTTCAAAAGGCCGAAAAACTCGCAACCAGTAGGTCGTCATAGCGACACCTCCGCCGTAGCGGCTGCGTGCTTCGTTCCCCCCATCTTGGGCCTGGGGCCGGACTCATGAGATTGTTCAATTATGCTCATATCATACTCTCAGATATGGTATTCTAGTCCGTTCCAACGTTAGTGCTCGGTCGACTGCGCTACCTGGATGCGGTCGAAGTGTCGCTCCTCCTACCCCTGTTTGGTGCCATCGGATCAATAATAGTGAGGTCTGACTTTTAAGCTCGATCGGCAGCGCCTTTGTGCGGACCTATCCAACTCCGAACAAAAGGCCAAGGCGCTGCAGAGCAGGACTCCGGAGTCAAGGCACAAGCCGCCTAGAGAGAGGGGTACTGATGTCGTACGCAAGGACATATGAAATAAAATGAAGACCGCATCTCGGCAGAGTCGAAGGACGCTTGTCGCGTTCGGGTCCGCGATTTTAACGTTACTCGTTGTGGGTGTAGTCGCCTATCGCAACGCGATCGTGTCCAACGAAAGCAATAAATGGGGGCGGCACACTCACGAGGTTCTCGATACCCTCCAGGATTTGCGCTTTGCCATGGAGAGTATCCAATCGAACACTCGCGGATTCGTTTTGACCGGCAAGGACTCCTATCTCGCATCCTATCGTGACAGCGCATCAAATGCCGAGCGGGGCGAAGCGTCCATTCGCAAGCTGACGGCAGATAACCCCGAACAACAGCGCCTGCTAGCAGCCCTCAAAGCGCAGGTCGCGCAGAAGGTCCAGCACGCCGAGTTGGTCATTGATTTACGCCGGACCAAGGGCTTCGAAGCGGCAACGGATGAAGTAGGAAGCGGACTCGGCCAGCAGATCATGGATCAATTCCAAGGGACTATTGGCGCGTTGCGGAACGAAGAGCTGCGGTTGTTGGTGCTACGCGACGCGGACACCAATCAGCATTTGCATGAGACCAACATGTTTCTGATCCTCGGAACAGTCCTGGGTTTGTTGATTGCCGGCGCCGCAGGTCGGAGCGTCCTTCACGACATCAGCGTGCGCAAGGCCGCGGAAAAGCATCTGGGGCAGATGGAGAGCCGCTACCGGGGCCTCTTGGAAGCGGCTCCGGATGCGATGGTGGTGGTGAACCAGGGGGGAGAGATCGTTCTTCTGAACGTGCAGGCGGAGAAGCGGTTCGGATACCGCCGTGACGAACTCCTGGGGCAGAAGGTCAAGAACATCATTCCGGAGGGCTTCGCGGAACGGCTGATCGCGGACGGGACCCGAACGGAGGCCGACGCGTTGGCGCAGCAGATCGGTGCGGGGATCGAGCTTTCCGGGCGGCGCAAGGACGGCAGCGAATTCCCCATCGAGATCATGCTGAGCCCGCTGGAGAGCACCGAGGGAATCCTGGTGACGGCGGCGATCCGGGATATCAGCGTGCGCAGGCAAGCCGAAGTGCAACTTTTAGAAGCCGCCATGCGGCTCAGGACTGTTGCCGCCACTGCGGTCGATGGACTGATTCTGATCGATTTAGATGGCTCCATACTGATGTTCAACCGCGCATGCGAGCGGCTGTTCGGCTATGGCGCCGAGGAGGTGATCGGCAAGAACGTCAAGTGTCTGATGCCCTCTCCCTACCATGAAGAACATGATGGCTATCTCGACAGCTACCATCAAACGGGCGCGCGCAAGATCATTGGCATCGGTCGCGAAGTCGTCGGTCGTCGTAAGGACGGGACGACGTTTCCCATGGGATTATCGGTCGGCGAAGCAATGGAAAATGGAAGAACCGTTTACGTCGGCAATATTCACGATCTCACCGAACGCGTGCGAGGCGAACAGACCATTCGAGAAGTCACCACGGCGGTCCAGGCGATGAAGCGGGAAATGGCTCATTCGGCCGAGCACGACCTTCTGACCGGGTTGCCGAATCGAATGCTCCTAAATGACCGGCTTAGCCAAGCAATTGTCTCAGCGCGGCGGCACAAGAACAAGGTCGTGGTGCTGTTCTTGGATTTGGATGGCTTCAAACACATCAACGATTCTCTGGGACATTGTATCGGCGACAAACTTCTTCAATCCATAGCGACACGGCTGGTGCTTTGCGTACGCGGCACCGACACCGTAGGCAGGCAGGGAGGCGATGAATTCGTCGTGCTGCTTACTGAAGTGGAACAATCGAAAGATGCTGCCATTACGGCGAGACGGATCCTGGCGACGGTGGCGGAGGCTCATTCCATCAATCAGGACGATCTTCGCGTCACCGCAAGCATTGGCTTGAGCGTCTATCCGGACGATGGCCTGGACGCGGAGACACTTATCAAGAACGCGGACGCCGCCATGGCCTACGCAAAGGAAAAAGGCCGTCAGAGCTACCAATTTTTCGAGCCAGCCATGAATATCCGAGCCGTGGAGCGGCAGTCGATTGAGGCGTGTCTGCGGACCGCCTTGGAACGCCAGGAATTCTCACTCCACTACCAGCCGAAGGTTAATTTGAGGACGGGAAAGATCACCGGGGCGGAGGCATTGATCCGTTGGACCCATCCCACTCGAGGACAAGTCGCCCCGGCACAGTTCATACCAGTTGCGGAAGACTGCGGCCTCATTCTGCCAATCAGCGACTGGGTCCTTCGTGAAGCGTGCAGGCAAGCCCGGGCCTGGATAGACGCAGGCCTGCTCTTGGGCACGATGGCGGTGAACATCTCCGCGATCGAGTTCCGGGACGAAAATTTTCTCAAACGCGTATTCGCGGTTCTATCGGACACGGGCTTGGATCCGAGCTCTCTCGAGCTCGAGCTGACCGAAAGCGTTCTCATGAAGCACGCCGAGTCCACGGATATCATCCTCAAGTCTTTGAGAGCGAGTGGAGTGCGTTTGGCGATCGATGACTTCGGAACCGGCTATTCCAGCTTAAGCTACCTCAAAAAATTCCCGATCAACACCCTCAAGATCGACCAGTCGTTCATCCGTCAGATCACCGCCACTCCAGACGAGACAAGCATCGTGTCCGCAGTGATTGCCATGGGCCGAAGCCTTAAACTCCTGGTCGTTGCCGAGGGCGTGGAAACGGAGGACGAGATGGTTTTTCTTCAGGCTCACAAATGTGAAGAGGCGCAAGGATACTATTTCAGCAAGCCGCTGCCTCCCCAGCAGTTCGCCAGTTTGCTTGAAACCGGCATATCAGATTCAATTTTTCTTCCTTCGTCCGAGAGGCCTTCGACTCACTAACCGACAAATACCGCTGGTACCAGACGGAGCAAACACATGAGCCGATTGCTCGATTGGCCGAGTAAACTCGCCGTTCCCGTTCAAAATGTCTGGGCAGCGGCCAAAGCACGGCCACTGTGGCGGAAGCCTCTCTCCCCGGTGCTCATTGCCGGCATGATTGGCTTCGCGTTGTCCGGCGCCGCCAGCTTCTTGATCGCGCATTATTTGGATGCACATACTATACAAGCCGAACTCAACTTACTCGGGGACAACCGGCGTCTCGTTCTGCAGAACGAGCTAACCAACCTC
>CAYTRB010000297.1:0-3533 GCA_964440215.1 uncultured Methylocapsa sp. | reverse complement strand
ACAAGATCAATGAAGCGGTTTGATATGAGTCGATCCTCAGAAGCGGTCTACTAGTCCGAATCTCAAGACGCTGTTCGAAGCAGCTGCCCGCCGCTGTGCCGAGGGCGCTGCGGAACTGGAAGCTAAGGTTCGTGGTCTTGGGGGGCAGCCCGCGCAGGGCGGTTCGGTAAGCGGGGCGATACATCGCGCTTGGACCAACATAAAGTCCACCATCACCGGCATGAACGAACACGCGGTACTTGCCGAATGCGAGCGCGGCGAAGACGCCGGAAAGCACGCCTATGAGGTGGCACTCAAGCAGGATTTGCCGGTGGACGTGCGAACAATTATCGAGCGGCAGTTCCAAGGCGTAAAGGCAAATCACGATCGCGTCCGTGATCTTCGGAATGCCGCTGCCTGACGATCAGGCCGACTCGAGCTTGAGATCAAAAACCGCAGGGCGCGCTATTCGGTCGGGATTGTCGGACCGGCGGGCGGGCCCTGAGTCTGAGTGACGATTGAAATTCTTTCTTTGATTGTGACGCCCAACAACTGGCAAAGTTTGTTTCTTTAAAACGACTTCGATCGTCCACAGGAGATCATTATGGACAAGAAGATCGTCTTATTTGCCGCTGCCGCTGGAATTATGCTGGCGACTGGCGTTCCGGCCCTGGCACAGGGGGATCCAGGCGAGGGTATCGCCCGCGGCGTAATGCATGGTATCGAAGGCGGGGATCGACATCGGGACCATGATCGTCGGCATCCTGAACATCACGACCGGGACCATCATCACCATCGGCACCACGACGGGGATCGCGACCGTGGCAACCAGCACGAGCATGACCACGACTAGCGTGGAATCAGAGTGGGATGGCTTGATTAGTTTGAATTTTGAAACGAATGCTTTGGCACTGTGTCGTAGCCGAGGAGCGGCCAAGAAATTTCCGGAACCGCATGATATCACGCATCCTCTGGGTTTTGGGGACGTTCGCCGCACGGTTTGGTATTTGTCGATAGAGAAGCTATGACCTATGGCCCCGACATCGTCGCCTGTAGAATATCCCTGCGCAAACGAGACGTAGGGTCCGTCGATGAAACCGTGGATGCCCATTCAGGTAGCCATCTTTCGGCAGCTTGCGGCACAGCGACGACAAGCATCGGTGCATTCCAGCATCTCACCAACCCGCTCACAATCCGCGGCGCATTGCTCACAGACTTCGGCGCATTCGCGACAGGTGAGTTTGTGAAGGTCCGAGCCAAGCAGCATGAAATGCGCTGACGTCCGACAAGTCTCGGCGCAAGCCATCATCAAGGTGAGATGCTTGGGTTCGGTATATTGGCGCCGATCTCCAAACAATGTCCCATCGCCATCGACAGGCACGTTTGATAACAGGGCAAACATTCGGCTATGCAGCTCTTCATCTCATCGTTGACCATTGGCATAGGATTCGCTTCATTTACATCGTGCCCAGACCCGCAGAGGTCTGAGGACAGTTATGACCAAGGCGCGGTGAGCAAATGTTTTGTATCGAAGCACCACATGGACCGCGATGATTTGAAGTTTCAGAAATGAAAGAACGGCGGCCCCTGCGTCACACCTATGTGCGTAAGAAGTAGAGATTCCACCGGTAAGCGGGAATGTCTTTGAACTCCTTGCTTAGTCGTTCGTTCGAGCCAAATCAGGAGGGAAAGATGGCGCTGGTGGAACCAGACGACGAAGCCGCGATGGGTACCCAGGTTCTAGGTCCCGGAAAATCCCGAGTGCTAAGCATTCTTGGACCGGGTCTTATTACCGGGGCGTCGGATGACGATCCCAGCGGCATCGCCACTTACTCGCAGGTCGGCGCCCAATTCGGATTCAGTATTTCCTGGACGATGCTGTTTAGCTATCCATTAATGGCGGCCATTCAAGAGATCAGCGGCAGGATCGGGCGAACGACCGGGCGCGGCGTTGCCGGTAACATTCGCCGTCATTATCCCGCTTGGTTGCTGAACGCCATCGTCGGCCTCCTCTTTATCGCGAACACGATTAACATTGGAGCCGATCTCGGAGCGATGGGCGATGCCTTGAGCTTGCTAGTTGGGGGGCCGCATCTTCTATATGTTATGCTTGCGGGTGTTTTGTGCGTGGTGCTCCAAATTTTTGTTCCGTATAAACGCTACGTTTCGGTTCTTAAGTGGCTGACGCTCAGCCTGTTTGCCTATTTTGGTACCGTCATGGTCGTGCATATTCCATGAGAGGAAATGGCGCGCGGCCTTTTCATACCCACGGTTTCCGCAAGTACGACATTCTGGACGTCTGTGGTCGCCATTCTCGGGACCACAATTAGCCCATATTTGTTCTTCTGGCAGGCCTCGCAAGAAGTCGAAGACGTGGAAGCATCGCCCAAACGCGACCCACTGAAATATGCCCCGCATCAGGCAAAGAGCGCGCTTGAGCGCATTCGGCTGGACACATATATCGGGATGGCATTTTCAAATCTCGTAGCGATTGCGATCATTGTTACGACTGCAGCCACATTGCATGTCCACGGAATTACCGACATTCAAACCTAAGGTCAGGCGGCCGAAGCCCTCCGCCCCGTAGCTGGACGGTTTGCCTTCAGCGTCTTCACTTTGGGTATTTTGGGTACGGGCCTTCTCGCGGTTCCGGCACTTGCTGGCTCGGCCGCTTATGCTATCGGCGAAGCCCGAAAGTGGCCAACTGGTCTTGCGTGGTTGCCGCTTCAAGCCAAGGCGTTTTATGCGACCTTGGCTATTGCCACGTTGGTTGGGGTTGCATTGAATTTTACCTCGTTCTATCCGATACAGGCACTCTTCTGGTCCGCAGTCATCAACGGCGTTGTGGCAGCGCCGGTGATGGTCCTGATGATGCTTCTTACCGCGAATACAAAGGTCATGGGCCAATTTACGGCGACCGGCGTCCTGCGTTTTACGAGATGGCTAGCGACCGCCGTCATGGCGGCTACGGTCGTCGGGATGCTCGTTACCGCGGTCCTGTAGCCAGTGTCGCCGCCGGCACGATGTCAGCGACAATTCTGATGACGGCAAATTGAACCGCCCGCTTCTGCCCTGTCGAGGAGCGGAAATTCTGGAAACTATATGAGGCCACGAGGAATGCCTCAGTGCGACGAGCACGCAGGATGCGCTCTGGTATGTCAAAGAAAACGCTCGGCTGATTGTCCTCCTCATCATGTTGGTAATCGCAATACTCGGTGGCTTTAGCGGGCTTGGGGGCGGGCCTTTCTACGGGACCCGCTATTGAGGCGGCGGCGGACTCGGCCTCATACTCATTGTCGTGCTGATTTTGGTTTTGCTTGGCAAGCTACGAACTGTCAGGGCAATGCCTACAATCAAAATTCCTCTTCCTGAGTTATCCATCGTCGCGCCAAATTCAATTATCGGATATTTGATGCGGAATATTTCGCGACGCTGAATTCACGCTGTGGCGACTTGTCCCGTCCGCGGCAGTGCAGCACAGTGATGAGTTTTCATCAAAAGCTTTTCAACTGAAATCATTTTCAGCGCAACCAGAACGGAGCTCTATGCGTTGA
>CAYTRB010000296.1:0-3580 GCA_964440215.1 uncultured Methylocapsa sp. | reverse complement strand
GCCGGGGACGTCACGGAAACGCTGAACCTCGCGCTGCAGGCCTCGGGGCTCGATCTGTTCGGGCGCGCGTTGCTGGCGGTCGACGGCACGCGCATCAAGGCGGTCAACAACAAGGACCGCAACTTCACGACGGGATCACTACGAAAATTCATCGCGGCCGTCGACAAGAAGCTGGAGGATTATCTGACGCGGCTGGACGCGGGCGACGCCGAGGAGCGCGCGACCGGCGGTTCGCGCGTCAAGAATCTGGCGGAAAAAATCGAGGCGCTGAACAAGAAGCGCGGCGAATATGCGGCGCATCTCGCCGCGTTGGAAAAGAGCGGCGAAAACCAGGTGTCGCTTACCGATCCGGATAGCCGCGCCATGGCGACCTATACGAAGGTCGGCGTCGGCTACAACATTCAAATCGCCGTCGACGCCAAGCACAAGATGATCGTCGAACAGGCGGTGTCGAACGATGTTGTCGACATGGGGCTTTTGCAACGCACGGCGGAGCCGGCGCGGGAGATTCTCGACGTCGAAAAAATCGACGTGGTCGCCGACAAGGGTTATTTCAGGAGCGAGGACATCTCTTCCTGCGAGGAAGCCGGTCTGACGCCATACGTGCCGCGCCCGCAACGCGGACCGGCGGTGAAGAACGGCTTTTTCCGCAAGGACGAGTTCCGCTACGACGCGGCGCGGAACGCCTATGTTTGTCCCGCGGGGCAGGAACTGACGCCGATCCGCGAAGGCAAGCTGCGCGAATTGAAGAAAGTCGATTACGGCAATGCGAAAGCCTGCCGCGCCTGCCCGTTGCGTCCGCGCTGCACGAAGGATGTTCGCGCAGTCTCGCGCCTCGAAAACGAAGACGCGCTTGATCGCATGGCGGAGCGCCTGAAGGCGCGACCGGAGATTCTCGACCGGCGACGCGAGACCGTCGAGCACCCCTTCGGCACGATCAAACAATGGATGAACCAGGGAGCCTTCCTCATGCGCGGCCTCGAAAAGGTGCGGGGCGAGTTCAGCCTGACCGCGCTCGCCTACAATCTGCGCCGGGCGCTCAATATCCTCGGAATGGAAAGACTGATGGCGGCCGTAGCGGCGTGAAAGCGCCTAAAATCGCGCCGGATCAGGCGGCAAGAGCTGCTTCAGGGCGTTCCCGGAAGCTCAAGCGAAGTCAGGAGCAGTTTTTGCGGGAAATAGCGAAGACAAGCTAAAATCCCAGCCGCGCTGCCGGCGATCTCCAATGCGCCACCGTTTCCACACGGTCTGGTAGGGTTTTACAACTGCGCCGAGTGAGACGGCTTCTATTCGCAGCTTAAGCGTGGACAGCTGGCTAACGTTCAAGTTCCTACGCACGATATTCGTCGAGACATTGAACACCGCTTGGTCTTGGCCATTGATCTTTTCAAATCATGGCTGTCGATCACCACGCCACTCAAAAATTCGACACGACAACGAACGCAGCGGTCGCGAACGCGTTTGCTTGTTTCACACGATGCCGCTTGGCGCAAAATCGAGGCATAACAAATGCTGACGCCGAACTTAGCAAAAATCGTGAAGGCGCTTGTCGATAATCCTGACGATGACCCCATCCAATTCGTCCGCGATTCGGGGGGCGAAGGACCGAGTAAAGAACAGCTTGTGATCGTCATCGAAATGAGCGTGGCTGAATTCCTCGCACAAGCGGAGGAATGGCAACAGGAAGCGGAGCAAGCCAGAGCGGCCGCGCAATTGTTTAAGGGGCTCCCCAATGGCATAACCTTCGAGGAAGCATGTCGCATTAAAGCGGCACAGGGAAGTGAATTCGCGCAAAGATCCCTCGCCGCCATGGACAGCCGTGAGCATAGGGTGTTTGAAGCACTTTTCGATGCAGCGGTTGATCTGCATGCGGGATGGCGGCTTGAGAAAGCGAGACGTTATGCGCCGCATAGCCACGCGTTGGTAGAATGGTTTCGAACAACACATCCGCATGAAGCCCGCAAGATCGACGACTCAATAGAATGACCGTAATCACGCTCGAAGGAAAGGCACATCTGGCTCATTGATGCCAATCGCATCGCGGCCCGCACGCGTAATGACAAGGCTTATGGCCCGGCTGTCCTTGTCTTCGTGCCAGCCCGGCATACTGGGTTTGGATCTGATACCGCTTCCATAGCTGATTGAATCGAAGCGCTTGCTGGATCGTGTACCGGACATGGCTGTGAGTTGGCCTCAGGAGACAAGGTGTGATACCGTTTCCGGCTGATAGGTTTTAAGGAATCGGCCAGTGGTACTTCTTTGGTGGAGCACCCAAGCAGCCAGACAGAGTGACATAGGCGTGTGGATATCCCCGCCCTCTATGTCGTTAATCCAAGCATATTTGAAAATTCGTAATTTCCGTTCCAGAGCGCCTACCGCGTTTGCAGCAAACGCGCGACAGCCTTTGACGTAAAATCCACCATGGGCACAATACGAGCGTAATTGAGCCGCGTCGGACCGATCACACCGAGCACACCGACGATTCGTTGCTCCCTGTCATGAAATGGCGCGGCGATCATCGAAGAACCCGACAATGAGAAGAGCTTGTTTTCGGAGCCGATGAAAATGCGGACACCGTCGCCGCCTTCGGCGCGGTTCAATAGGTCGATCACGTCTTTTTTTGTTTCGAGATCCGCGAAAAGCAACCGGATCCTCTCGAGGTCCTCAATCGCGGTAAGGTCTTGGAGCAGATTGGCTTGTCCCCTCACGATCAACTGAGAGCCATGCCCGGCCGATTCCGCCCAGCTTGCCAGCCCAGCATCGACTAGGCGCGTCGTCAATTCGCCGAGCTCCGCCTCCGCTAACTTGTGCGAGGCCTCAATCTCATCCTTGGCCCCTTGCAAAGTCCGGCCCCTGATCCGCGCATTGAGATAATTACTGGCTTCGCATAAGGCAGACGGCGGTAAGCCTGCCGGTATCTGAAGGATACGGTTTTCGACCGAACCATCTTCGGCGACGAGCACTGCGAGCGCGCGCTCCGGCTCGATTCTGACGAACTCGACATGCTTGAGCCGAGCGTTTTCCTTGGTGGTAACAACGACACCTGCACTGCGTGTCAGTCCTGACAACATCATCATCGCGTCGCCCAGCAGCGCTTCCAGAGTCTGCTCTTGTGAGGCAGCTTTAACTTGCGCCTCAATCTGTTCGCGTTCGTCACGACTAATGTCACCCAATTCAAGCAGCGCATCGACGAAAAAGCGTAGACCAAGCTCGGTCGGAAGCCGCCCCGCGCTGGTGTGTGGTGCATAGATCAAGCCGATCTCTTCGAGATCTTGCATCACATTGCGGACAGAGGCGGGCGACAATGGCGTTGGCAGAAGCCGCGCAAGGTGGCGCGATCCTACCGCTTCGCCATGTGCGAGATAGGAATCGACAATGAGCCGGAATATTTCCCGCGAGCGTTCGTTGAGACGGGCCAGACTGTTGGCGCCAAACTGCGCCGGATCGCGCGCGGGATCCAAAAATATTGCCATGGTCGCCAACATGACCCGGTGAGGCCAAGGATGCAAGCGGTCTCCAGCCGATCTAGTAGATCGATTCCTTGAATCCGCTCATATACGGGGGATTCCGTCGAAGCAGC
>CAYTRB010000295.1:0-3592 GCA_964440215.1 uncultured Methylocapsa sp. | reverse complement strand
CGATCACGCTTGATGGCTACCAGGCTTCGCATCGGGCGGCGCGGGAAATCCTCGGGCAACATCGGCGCGGCAAGCGGACTAAAATACGGTCCTCGAAGTACTTAAATAATCTGATAGAGCAGGACCATCGATCGATCAAACTTCGTTTGGGTCCAATGCTTGGATTGAAGCGCTTTCGGTGCGCCTCGATCACCATCGCCGGCATTGAACTCATGCATCGGATCAGGAAAGGCCCGTTCAAACTCGGAAAGCTTCGCATCAAAAACAAAACGGCGCCCGAAATCTGGAATGCCGTTCTCGCCGCATAAGCCGCATAATGTTCCAGAGCGCTTCGCTGCGTCGGTTGCGAAAGTTTGCACCACAGCCCTTTGAACATGTCATCGATCTGCCGGCCAGAATTGATTCTGGCTCTTCGCTCTGGAAATTGATGTCGCCAATAGTGCCCCGCCGCCGATCTGGTCTCCTAGCGCAGTGATAGGCAATCCTACAGCAAGCGGTTGTCCTACTCGATGATTTGCCGTTGCTGCAGAGATATCAATGCGCGCCATTCCGGTTCGTGTTTTCACAGTGAAAAGTGAACCATTTATGGACACAATGACACCGCTTGTGCTATGGCCTGCAGGACTAATGGCGATTGCTTGCGAGACAAAAATACCTAATATCGCCAAGGCTGCAAGGTATCTCATGCTAATTCGCCCCAAAGATTGTCAGTGACTTATACGCACCCACATACACGCGCCCATTCGCAACAGTTGGAACCTGATTTGCGTTGCCTCCCCCAAAAGGATATTGTCCAGCGCTACTCGAAAATAATTGAACTAAGCTAGATGGATTGTAAGCATCAAGAATCAGTGGGTTGCCTCGTCTAATGACCCAGATTATTGCAGAACCGCTGGCTGTTCCGTTGGAGGATAGTGACGTGAAAAATCCTGGATCTTGCCCAGTGCTGATTCCTTTCGAAAATGCAGACGATAACGTCGGCGGGGACGATAAATTCACCCGCCAGATTTTCAGAGTGGAACCCTGACTTGTCACTATCCGAGGTACGCCATCCGAGCCAACAAAGTATGATGGTCCGCACCAACACCCGCCACCTGCACTATAGGATGCTATTGGCGTGTTGAAGAAATCTCGATTAAAAAAGTATAGTATCCCATCCTTACCTGCGGCGACTGCAAGATGCGGAACTGACCCAACTTGATCGGGTAAAAGCATGAGACCACCAGAGCCAAAGTCTTCATCTACACTATCGAGGGAATCATGGTTCGGTTCTGTGAAAAGTTGCGAGATCGTAAATGTTCCTTCGTTCAATCCAACCGCGCTTTCTTGAATATTCGTTGTCCCGGTATACGTCCCAGAAGCCGAATTCCCGGTCGTGAAAAATATTTGTTGGGCAGTACCCGCAAGGCCATATCCAGACATCCAGACAGATGATAGAAAAAACCCGCCAGAAGCAAGTTGATCTGTTAGCTCGTTTGACGCAATAGGTGCCAGATTGCCTGCATTCCAGCCCAGAACCCAGCCACGCGACTGGTTCGCAGCAAAATCACAGAAACTCGCGAACCCTGCATAAACAATACCATCCTGGAGTAATAGAGCCGCGCGCTGACGCTGCACCGAAGGATTGAAATTCAATGTCGATCCATCAGTTAGCTTATGTGATGCCGACACTGTAACCGGAGAAATCCGGTCCTGCAGGGTTAGAATGTCAATCGCGTGAATCTGGTAGGTCGGCCCATTGTTTAAATAGGTAATGAGATACATGATCCCCGAAGATGGGTCAATGACAGGCGTTCCGGTGGTCCCAATATTCGGCGGATTGTTACTACACCCAAGCGGATTGGGAACAGCTGTTCCCAGATTTCGACTAACCAATATAAAACCGGTTGCCGCGTCAATTGCATAAACTGTATTGCTTTCGGTTACGGCATAAACAACATCATGCATTCCACCAGCAATTGACAGGCCAGACATGAACAAGGGCTGGGCATCAACCTGATCATCAACTGAGATCGTATGGCGAAAACCAAATGCACTTGGGAATGCCGAGGCCGTCAGAAACGTCTCTTTCTGATTCCAGCCTGTCCGCAGTGCATCATTATGGTATGTTGTGACAGAAGCTGATTGCGGCGGCGGTGCCGTGCATTGGCATTGGGCATAGACATATGACGCTGTACTTATGCCAATGAGGATAAGAATGATCCTACTGATGCGCGATTTCAATTGCCATCCCCACCGGTGTATCAGTTGACTGCGGACTCCAAGTCCAGCCAACTGAAGATAGATTAATTGCCTCCTCAGCTTCACCCGTCCCGACCAGACTATTTATTGTGTTATTGCTCAGTTGGGTAAATCCCGCACCAGGCGAGACAGAAGAAGGGCTAACATTTTGGCGAACGAAGCCATAACTGGCATCGCCCGACGCTAATGGTGCCAAGTTTACCGTAATCCCGCTTGAAGTTGCGGTTGCCGGATTAGCGCCCGCAAGCTGCACAATTGGATTTGATAGGTTAACACCGCTGAATTGGTCAACCGACCACATAAAATTTTGCTCGGTTGTTCCGCCAAATGAAAATATCAATGATCCAGATACCGGAGAACTTCCCACGATAGTCGAGAAAAGTGTAACCGAACGACTACCGCCAGAGCCGTCCATAATGGTTCCTAAAAGTGTCCATGTTTGCCCCGCGCCAGTCAGAGTTGGCGTTACATTAGCCGCCCCAAAGTTATTATTACGCGCTCCAACAGCTGCAATAACCACTGTGTTCGCTGTCGGTGAAATAGATGCTGTCGTTACAGATGTGCCTACCGACGATGTTATGCCACTCGTCAAATTTATTGCTGTAATCCCGCCACCTGATGCTTGAATTGGAGCCGTAGCGGCACTCACAACCTGTGCCGGACCAGATGAATTCGAGGCGACCTCCTCAACTGATATCGTAAACCCAACATCCTGAGATGTCGGTATGTACGCCAAAGATGTTTCCGCAGAAATTACCGTTGGCGGCGATGTATTTCTGAACCATTGGTGGAAAAGCGTGATCGGGTTATTCGTCCAGGTTCCCTGAACAACACTGAGGCTTTGACCTACTTGCGGGGCTCCACTAATAGAAGGAGGACTTGTGTTCACCGGACATGTCTGTGCGGCAACGGCAAGCGGAATGAATAGAGACCAAAGCACCAAAAAAGATCGCATGATATCCCCTCATGTCGCCTGGCGATGAGGCCACACCTGGCGCTATGCTCTCCCAAGTTATTGTATAGTTCCTGGGCTGGAATACCTTTTTGAGGTTAGGCGCCGCCGATATGAATGTCAAGAATCCATTTAACATAGATATCATTACACTGCTGTCCGGTTAAGCGCCGAGGGCGGAGTTGATAGGCTTTTTGTAGCAAAGGGTTAGCCCGAATATCCGGCATCATGGAGCAGATGCACCAAGTAACGAAATCAATTACTTAAAGTAGACGTCAGCTTCGCTATATTGTAAAAAATAGCCATGGCCATTTGTATGGATTGGTCTGCCCCCTGAAAAGTGATCCTCCCTGAAGTATGGCTTTTAGAGCCGAAGGAGGAATCGAAATGGCACGGAAG
>CAYTRB010000294.1:0-3603 GCA_964440215.1 uncultured Methylocapsa sp. | reverse complement strand
ATATCCCGGCGGAGACAGGGAAATGGTGGAGATCATGGCGTTGGTCCTCCAGCATGACGAGCAAGCCGTTTTATGCGCTGTCGAGCTGGCCTTGAACGATGGCGCACCGACAAAAACCCATATCCTGAACCTATTGCATAGGCTGATCGACGGAAAATCGTCGGCTCCGCCGACCGTGGATACGCCACAAGCGTTGAGCCTGGCTAGCGAGCCGCGCGCCGATGTCGAGCGCTATGACACGCTGCGCGACGAGGCTGCCGCGCGGGAGGCTCGCCATGCGTCGTGACCCCGCCGGAGCCGCAGTGGTCATCATGCTGCGCAGCCTGAAGATGCATGGCATGGCCCAGGCCGCCGGTGATCTTATGGAGCAGGGATCGCCGGCCTTCGATGCGGCCGTTCCCATTCTTTCTCAACTGCTCAAAGCGGAAACCGCCGAACGCGAGGTCAGGTCGATCGCCTACCAGATCAAGGCCGCCCGCTTTCCCGTCTACAAAGACCTGACCGGGTTTGACTTCGCCTCGAGCGAGGTCAACGAAGCGCTCTTGCGCCAACTGCATCGTTGTGAGTTCACAGAAAAGGCGGAAAACGTCGTTCTGGTCGGCGGACCAGGAACCGGCAAGACTCACATTGCGACGGCTTTAGCCGTTCAAGCCATTGAGCATTATCGGAAGAAGGCTCGCTTTTACTCCACCGTCGAACTGGTCAACGCGCTCGAGCAGGAAAAGACGCAGGGAAAAGCGGGGCAGATCGCCGAGCGGCTGGTTCGTTGCGATCTGGTGATCCTGGACGAGCTTGGTTACCTGCCGTTCAGCGCATCTGGCGGCGCGTTGCTCTTCCACCTGCTCAGCAAACTTTATGAGCGCGCCAGCGTAGTCATTACCACGAACCTGAGCTTCAGCGAATGGGCGGGGGTCTTTGGCGACGCCAAAATGACCACCGCATTGCTCGATCGCCTGACCCATCACTGTCACATCGCAGAAACCGGAAACGACAGCTACCGGTTCAAGGCAAGCTCAGCGGCGACAAAAAGACGAAAGGAGAAAGCAAAGATCTTGACCCCAAGCTGATCATCAAACCATAAATCAACCGGGTCACTTCTCAGTGAAAAACCCGGGTCATTTCTCGGTGGAAATCAACACCAGGACGCATCAAAAGCGCCGCTCAGCCGCACTCCACCGCACCCATAACTCTCAAATTTCCATAGCTCGGCTCTGGACCCCCGGGTTCGTTCTTCGGGGACTTTCGTACGCCCGCTGGCGTCCGAAACTCTTCACGTTGGCAGAACGTCGTCTTTGAAACGTGGATCAAGCGAAGCTGCCGTTCCGGTGTGACGCTTCATCGAGCGATGGATATAGCGTTCCAATGGCGAGACGATAGTCCCGATCCTGCCAGCTTACGTTAAGACTTGGAACAGGCATCATTCAATCAGCGACAACGGGTCGCCGCAGCGATCAAGGAGATACGACATGGCTATTCTGGTGACGGGAAGCACGGGCACGGTCGGAACCCGGGTGCTGAGCTTTCTCGACGGGCATGGTGCCGAGGTCCGCGCGCTGACCCGTTCGCCTGAAAAAACGCACTTTCCCGCTGGCGTGACCGCGGTGAAGGGCGACCTTTCCGACATCGACAGCGTCCGCGCCGCGTTGGACGGGGTGAGCACTCTGTTCCTGCTCGCGCCGAACGCGCCCGATGAGCTTACCCAAGCGATGCTGACACTCAACGCCGCGCGTGACGCAGGCCTGAAAGGAATCGTCTATCTGTCGGTGTTCAAGGGCGAGGCTTATGCCGACGTGCCGCACTTCAGCAGCAAGATAACCGTCGAGCGCATGATCGACGCCTATGATCTGCCGGTAACGATCCTGCGCCCGGCCTATTTCATTCAGAACGATATGCGGCAGAAGGAAGCGCTGCTCGGTGGCGTCTACGGCATGCCGGTCGGCGCCAAGGGCATCTCGATGGTCGACATCCGCGATATCGGCGAGGTCGCAACCAAGGAACTCCTGCGCCGGGAACAGGCGAGTGCACCGCTTCCGCGCGAGATCTATGAACTGGTGGGGCCGGACGCCTTGAGCGGCGAAACACTCGCCGCGCTGTGGAGCGACGTGCTCGACCGTCCTATAAGCTATGCCGGCGATGATCTGGAAGCGTTGGAGCAGCACCTCAAAGCGTTCGGTCCGGCGTGGCTCGCCTATGACATGAAGTTGATGATGCGCCGCTACCAGGAAGACGGCGCCGTCGCGACCGCTGAAGATATTGCACGCCTCGTTGGGTTGCTCGGCCACCCACCGCGTTCCTATCGCGATTTTGCGACGGCCGCAGCGGTCGAATGGGCGAAGGTTTGAGGCGTCAAGCTGCTGCCGGCGTTGGCCGGCGGGGGCTGCAACCGTGACGCTCGACTAAGTTTTGAAAGAAGGATGCCGACATGACTCGACGCATTCCTGCGACGCAATCTTGGCCGCTAAGCGAAATGCCGCAACTATCCGATTAGCCTGCCTGAAAGGAGAAAACCGCATGACCCGCATATTATTCGTCGGCCAGAAGCCGGAAACCGTGGACTTTTCCGACCCCGCCCTGCCGCCGGGGTTCGACGCAGAAAAGATCAACGCCGGCATCGCAGTGGCCGTCGCGAAGATCGAAGAGCGGGGATGGCAGGGCGATCTTTGCATGATTGACCCCGATGAGACGGCAGGTCCCGTGCTCGAGAAGCAACTGAAGAGCGCGCCCTATGACTGCGTTGTGATCGGCGGTGGCCTCAGGATTCCACCGAAGAGCCTGGCTTTGTTCGAGATGGTAGTCAACGCGGTTCACAAGGCCGCGCCGAACGCGGTGATAGCGTTCAACACGCGGCCCGAGGACACTGCCGAGGCCGCAGCCCGCCAGCTCAAAGGGGGTTGATGGGCCATCCTTTTTGAGGGTAATCCCAATGCCGCACCTACATCAAGTTGTCGGGCGTGATCGGGTGGTCTCGCATGCGCCTGCCGGTTGCCCTGGCAATCGCCGCGGCGACTCCAGTGATGCCGACCTCACCGATACCATGCGATTCGAGCGCGAGCCGAAAGACCGCTTACGGTGGGTCGATATTCGGCCACAAACGACTGTAATGGGCGCGTGAATGCCGCATCCGAACGTGCAAGATGGGGGGTTCCGCCAGTCCGCTCCCAGGCCTGCAATTTGGAAAGCAGTCAATTTAAGGGGGCGCGCGCTTGTGTGCAGACAGGAATCGAGCATGGCCTTCTTTGCGAGCGCCGAATGTCACCTTGGGTGGGAGGCGCAATGTCCGTATCCTGGGCAAGTCGTTGGATAAGGTTTCCGCGGAACTACGGGCCGCAATATGTATGACGAGTCGATCCAGCGGGCTCTGCCCCGGCACCGGATCGAGCCACCATTTTCGTATATTGCTCAATCTTCGGCGGGAAGTCAGGTCTGCCGACAGGACGTGCCGGCTGAGTTGCTATAAACAGGCGCCTTGAAAAGTTAGTCTATTTGACGTACGTTCTAGTAAGAGGTGATCATGGTGACCACGGCAAAACGCGACCGGCGTCTGAGGGAAGAGCGGCTTGGCTTTCGTGTCGACGAGCCGACGAAGGCGCTGATCGAGCGCGC
>CAYTRB010000293.1:0-3607 GCA_964440215.1 uncultured Methylocapsa sp. | reverse complement strand
GGTGACGATCGTGATGATCCTTGAGCCACCCGGCGAGCCGGTCACGAGTTCGAGTTCGCCGTCACGAAAAACCATCGTGGGCGCCATCGACGACAGCGGCCGCTTGCGTGGCCCCGGCGCGTTGGCTGCGCCGCCGACGAGTCCATAGGCATTCGGAGCCCCGGGCTTAGCCGCGAAATCGTCCAGCTCATTGTTGAGAAGAATGCCGGTCCCCTCGGCGACGAGGCCAAGCCCATAAGAAAAATTTAAGGTGTAAGTGTTGGAAACCGCGTTGCCGTCATTGTCCACGATCGAAAAATGCGTCGTCTGGTCGCTCTCATAGGGCGCCGGATCGAGAGGTTTGATCTCGGCGGAAAGGCGCGCATGCGCCGTCGAAATCTGCGCCCGCAAGCGTTCCGCATAGGCTTTTGATATCAGACCGCCGACCGGAATTTTAACCTGGTCCGGATCGCCGAGATATTCGGCGCGATCGGCGTAGGCCAATTTCATCGCTTCCGCCAGCAGATGAATGGTTGCCGCCGAATCAGCCCCCTGGCTTGCGAGCGGAAACCCTTCAAGCATATTGAGAAGTTCGATGATATGGATCCCGCCCGACGAGGGCGGCGGCACGGAGGCAATCTCATAGCCGCGATACGAGCCATGCAAGGGCGCCCGTTCGATCGCGCGGTAAGCTTGGAGATCGTCCAAACTCATCCGGCCCCCGGCCGCGCGGACGCTGGCGACGATTTTTCCGGCGACCGGCCCCTCATAGAATGCCCGGGCGCCTTGGCGCCCGATTGCTTCCAGCACAGAAGCAAGATCGGGTTGAACAAGCCTGTCTCCGCGCGATAGCGCGGTTCCATCCGGATGCAGAAAAATCCGGGCCGACGAGGGCCAGCGTTTGAACCGGGGCTGCGCCAGGGGAAGCGAATCGGCGAGGTCGTCCGTTACCTCAAGGCCTGCGCGGGCGAGCGCGACGGCGGGTGCGGCAAGAGCCGCCAGAGAGAATTTGCCCGAACCATAATTGTGCAGCGCGAGCGTCAAGCCAGCGACGGTCCCGGGCACGCCCACGGCAAGGCCGCTATCGCGCGATCGAGCGGCCACCGCCTCGCCCTCCTCATTGAGAAAGACATCGCGCGGCGTATCCGCTGGCGCAGCTTCACGATAGTCGATGACGAGCGTTTTTTTCTCCTTGGCGATATAAATGAGCATGAAACCGCCACCGCCAAGATTTCCCGCGCGCGGCAATGTCACGGCGAGGGCGAGGCCGGTCGCAACCGCCGCATCAACCGCATTGCCGCCGCGCCGCAGAATCTCGACGCCGATTTTCGCCGCGGTCCCTTCTTGGGCGACGACCATGCCATGCTTCGCAAGCACCGGCAAAACGCGGGCGCCCTGCGAGATGATTGGCGGCGGAAGCGGTTGTTCTGCTTGCAATCTATAAGGTGCGGAGAGACAAAGGAGGGCAAGCATGCCGGCGCGCAGGACCTTGCCTGGCACTCCCCACGGCTTTGCTTGCGACGTTTGGGCGCTCATGAATCGCCGTCGCAATTGGCGATGACGGCAAGGAATATGGCGCCATGGCGGGCCATTTTGTCTGCGCCAATGCCGGGAATGGCACGCAAGTCTTCGTTCGTTTTCGGCCGTCTTCGTGCCATCTCGATCAGAACCTTGTCGTGGAAAATGATGAAAGCCGGTTGTTTTTGCGCTCGCGCGACTTCGAGACGCTTGGCCTTGAGGGCTGCGAGGAGTCTATGTTGGTTCGCCGTCAACGGCGCCATCTCGCCGCCCTGTTTGGCCAGCGCGAAAGCCTCGCGCGGCGGCAAGCGATCCTCAGCCTCGGCAACCGCGATCTCCTCCAAAGTGTGGAGCATGCCAGCCTTGCGCCCATTCGGTGATGCAATTTCACCGCGCAAAGTCAACGTCGCTTCGCCCTTCAATACGGTGCGGCCGGAGCCGGTCAAAATCCACCGGTCGCGATCCTCCGGATCTTGGGCGATCAGATCCGCCGCATGAAGCTGATGAAAAATGCTCCGCCATTCGGCCGGTTTGAACTCCTTGCCGGCGCCGAATGTCGGGAGAAGATCATGACGATGCCGCTGGATCGCTTCGGTTGCTTTCCCGGCGAGAAGATTGGCAAGATGACCTGAGAAAAACCGCCCCGACGTGCGGTGAATGGCCGACATAAGTTTTTGCGCTGCGACGGTGCCGTTGAACAGCGCCCATCCGCCATCGCAAATGTCGCAATTGCCGCAAGGTTTTGAAGTCTCCCCGAAAGCGGCGAGCAAGCTCTGGCGGCGGCAGCGCGAGGACTCGCAAAGAGCGATCAAGGCATTGAGCTTGCGCTTCTCCACTCGTTTGCGATCTTGCGGCGCGCCACTCTCATTGATTTGCCGCTCACGCAAAAGAATGTCGGCATCACTGAACAAGGTCAGGGTTTCCGCCGGCAGACCATCGCGCCCCGCGCGGCCGATCTCCTGATAATAGGCCTCGATGCTTTGCGGCAGGTCGGCATGGCAGACGAAGCGGACATTGGGCTTGTCGATCCCCATGCCGAAGGCGATCGTGGCGACGATAACGACCCCATCATGGCGCAGGAATTCATCCTGATGGGCCGACCTCAACGCCGCCTCTAAACCGGCATGATAGGGGAGCGCTGGAATGCCACTGTGGCTCAGATGCTGGCTCAGTTTTTCGGCGCCTTTCCGTGAGTTGCAATAGACGATGCCGCTTTGGCCTTTGAAACGCGCGACCATCGCTTCGATCTGCAGGGCTGGATCGGTCTTGCGCGCCATCGCGAGATGGAGGTTCGGACGGTCGAAAGAGCGCACGAAGATTTGCGGCTCTGAGGCAAATAATTTCTTGACGATGTCGGCGCGGGTCGGTGCATCGGCCGTCGCCGTAACCGCAATGAGTTGAATATCGCCGATCGCTTGCGCCGCCTCGGCGAGGCCCAGATATTCGGGCCGGAAATCATGCCCCCATTGCGAGACGCAATGGGCCTCGTCGATGGCAAATACAGTCGCGCCCGCCTCGCGGAGAAGCTCCGGCGTACCGGGACGCACGAGCCGTTCCGGCGCGACATAGAGCAGGCGATAGCGGCGGCGGCGAAGAGCCGCCTCGATCGCCGCATTGTCTTCGCCACTGTTCGAGGAATTTAGGGCGGCGGCGGCGATGCCGCGCGCTTCCAGTTGCTGCACCTGATCCCGCATCAATGCGATCAGGGGCGAGACGACGATGGTCAGATCCTTACGGACGATCGCGGGCAATTGATAGCAAAGCGATTTGCCAGATCCCGTTGGCATGACGGCTAGAATATTTTTTCCCGCGAACACGGATTCGAGAATTTCTTGCTGTCCCGGCCGGAACTCCGCAAAGCCGAACACCCGTTCCAGCACCTCTTTCGCCTCGTGCATGCTTGCGTTCACGGCGTCCCCGCATCAAATATATTCGCAATTACGTCGTACCCAATCATGGCCAAGGTTTCCAGCCCAGCTGGCTCACGAGCCGGCATTTGCGATTACCGACAGGATCGCCTCTTTCACTTTTGCGATGCGCGCTTCCGTCAGAGCACCGCGCGGCGCCTCGATAATCCGGTCGGCGATGAGGCGCCCTGGCGCCGCGGACA
>CAYTRB010000292.1:0-3616 GCA_964440215.1 uncultured Methylocapsa sp. | reverse complement strand
CTAGCTAGCGACGGTCAGCTCCGACCTGGAGCCGTTGCCCGAACCGTTCGGCAAAGCCGCTTTCGGCCAGTGCTCCGAACAGGAGGCCGATCGTAGCCCACAGCACCACGTGGATGCCAAGTGATGCAACACGGAAGCGCCACAGAACTACGGCCGAGAATTGTTCTGGCACTTCATCGATCTCCGGTAACACATATTGGACGATCGCGATGACCACGACGAATGCCGCACTGGCGATGAGCGTCGCATTCCAAACGCCGTAGCGTGCCGAGAGGCGCCGCGCAAATGCCATGGCGAGAACGAGTGCAGCCACCGAAATCACCAGCATTAAAAAGAATAGTTCTGTTCGAAGCGCGATCGTCTCAGGATTGCCGACCGACGGCGGATTTGCCGGATATTTGAGGGCGGGGACGAGCACGACCGCAACGAAGCCACCCAAGGCGAGGAGCGCTGCAGTGGCGCGAGGTCCGAGGCGGCCGGCGCGGCCATAGACGAAAGCGAAGACGAGCGAAAAGAGGCCGCCGGCCGCGCCGCTATAGACGATCACGCCCGCGAACAGACCAAGACCAGGCTGCGTCTTGCGACTGACGAGTTCCGGCTCCGGCACCTCGCCCTTGGCCTGGGTCATTTGTTCTTCGAAAGCTATGGCGCGGTCGACCTGCGGTTCGCCAAAAATCCTGGCGAAACCGAACGCCAGCAGTCCGGCAAAGACGCCGACAAGCATTCCGCGAAGGAGGAGATTTCCGACCATATTTGTGCTTCCTCAATGGCAGGGGAAGCCGAGCAGATGGCGACCATCATGCACGAATTCATGGACATACATACCGGAAATGAGCGACGTCGCTCCCTCCTCCGCACCCACAAAATAAATCGCCAGCAGCAGGATGAGGCCGGCGAAAATCGCCCATGGCAAAAGCTCACCAGCCGGAAGGGGCACCGGGCAGGTATCGGGCGTATGGGTAATGTTGGACATACCAATGTCTCCTGGGATACCGCGTCCCGTTGACCGAAAAAAGAGATACGAGAGAGAGGGTCTGACTTCCGGCAAGCGCATTCGAACGCTGGCCGGTTACAGTGGCGCGACCGTGCCGGAATTGCACCGGCTTCCAAATCCGTAACTTGGACTGCAAGATTATCGGTGCAGTGGACCACTGTCAATGAAACGTGCCCCCGCCGTTATCATGTTCGTCAAGCAAGGGAGGAGCGCGGGAGATGCAAGGGCAGGAAATAAGCAAGGCGCAATGGAGACATTTCTAATGCCCAGACGCCTCACATTGATCTGCGATGGTGCGACCGCTGCAACGAGAGCAGCGGCCTTTCCGCAGGATGAACCACTCGAAGATCGAGCCCTGTCCAGAGCGGCGGTATTGGGTCACGCGTTGCGTCGCGCTGATTGTGCCTTGACTAGTCCGGCGCTGCGGGCACGGCAGACAGCGGCGGCGCTGTCGCTTGACGCGGCTGTGAATTCTTCTCTGCGCGAGTGCGACTACGGGCGCTGGGCAGGGCGCAGACTCTCTGACGTCCAAGAGGAAGAGCCAGATGGCATCGCCGCCTGGATTTCCGACGCCGACGCTGCACCCCACGGCGGTGAATCGCTCTTCGATCTCTGCCGGCGCGTCTCCGATTGGATGAACGAACGCATCGGCGAAGACGGCCATACGATCGCGGTAACGCATATGGGCGTCATCCGGGCGGCGATCCTCCACGTCCTCGATGCGCCAGCACGGTCGTTCTGGCGGATTGATATCGAACCGCTGAGCGTTACTAACCTGTGCAGCGACGGGATCCGATGGACCTTGCGGGCGAGCGGAAACACTATGGGAAAGCGTCGCTGAGCTTCGGCACCGGACGTGGGCTGCAACTGGGAAAGAGCGCGCAATGTATCGGTGGTGGCGAGTCGCCCAAAATCCACGATAGGGCGGTGAAAGAACGTTTATTGTCGGTCACGCGGGAAATGGCACGCCGCCAGAGCGATTTTCCAGCATACCGGGCCGCTCTGCGCGCCAGACTCGCTTTGGTGGCTTACCCGACGACCACGATCGGCTCCCTCCCGCAGACCGAAGAAATCCGGAAAGCTGGGGCCGCGCACGCCAACGCGAGTCTGAGTTGCGCGGATTACAACGCGTTTCTGCGCAAAGAAACAGCGGCTGCCGTGCGTTGGCAAGAGGAGATTGGCATCGATGTCCTCGTGCATGGTGAGTTCGAGCGCAACCACATGGTGCAATATTTAGGCGAGCAACTCGCGGGCTATGCATTCACTAAACATGGCTGGGTGCAAAGCTATGGTTCGCACTATGTCCGTCCCCGCATCATCTTCGGCGACGTCTCCCGGCCGAAGCCTATGACGGTTGAATGGTCTGCCTATGCTCAGCCGCTCACAAAGAAGCCGATAAAACGTATGCTGACCGGCCCTGTCACCATGCTTCAATGGTCGTTCGTACGCGATAATCTTCCGCGTGCCGACGTCTGCCGCCAGATTACGCTGGCGCTGCCGCGCACGTGCGCGATCCCAACTACAGCAGTGGGGTCGCCGAGGATGGAACCCATATCTACAACCGCGACGGTCATTATGTTTCGGACGACCCTTTAGAGCTGTTTCCCGGGATCGATGCAAGGGCAGACGTCGGTCACGCGTGCTATCTTGGTGTCGAGACAGCACGGGCCGAAATCGCCATCCGCCCTCTGCAAGCGATACGCACAGGACAAGGCCCTCTCCTTCGGCATAGTAGCAGAGACCCGAAGTTCGGCCGAAGACGCGCATTTGCTGACTTTCAAGAAGGCTCGTACTCTCCGGCGTCAGCGCCCGTGAGACATATGTGGACATCCGATAATCGCGGTTGGCGACCATCGAGGAGTGAAGATGAGCCACAAATCCGGAACCTTGGAATTCTGCTCCGAGCGGTTCGTGAAGGCCATTTGCGGGGCAACGCGCAAGCATTATTCGGCCGAGGAGAAGATTCGCATCGTGTTGGACATTCGCGCGGCGAACCGGCAGGAAAGAGGCCGCCTGAGTTGCCCCAAGCGGCCCAAGTCTAGGGAGGAAACCGCGTGGAGAACTCCCAAGGAGGCTTCGGCGGCAAGAATATCGTTGTTCCGCAATATGGCATTTTCATGCGGCCACGGAAACCGGCGCCAATTTGGACAGTAGTGAAGCACATCTCCGGCCTACGCGGCTCTACCTCGCACGCGTTCAAATGCGGGCGGCGGCCGGATGACGTCGATCGGAGACGCTCGCAAGTCTCCATCATGTGCCGACACTCGATGATCACGTTTCGGTGTGGTTCGCCTTTTCTGCGCCACCTGGGCCGGCACTTTAGTCCTTGGCGCGCTTTGCATTCGCGAAAGCGCGGTCCGACGCCATGAAGCGCCCAAGCATGGGCGGAATGAGTTTCGCCGGTTCGATCGCGGCGTGACCCGTTTCCTTGGCAAGCAACTCTGCATAAGTGGCGAGGTCGCGGTGGATCGTGGCAGGAACATCGATGGTGAGTTTGACTGGCTTGTCGTCCAGCACAGCGGAGAGTTTCAGCTTCGGCATGGCGCGGAGTCTCATCCTTGGTAGGGTGCGAGCACGAGATCGCGATTGACGATGACCCGGACCGGGAAGCCGGGCCGGATG
>CAYTRB010000291.1:0-3630 GCA_964440215.1 uncultured Methylocapsa sp. | reverse complement strand
GCGTTGTCAAGGTCGCCGCTGGGTTGGTGCTGGTGTCCGCGGCGCTCTCCTGGGAGAGCCCTGCGCTGGCCGCTGGCAAGCCGACGCGGTTTTGGAACCTAACCTCATCGACCGTGATTGACCTCCGCTTCGCGCCGGCGGGTACAGGAAAATTCGGGGAGAACCAGTGTCTGAACGACAAAGACGCCGAAGTCGATCATGACGAGCGGTTGAAAATCACCGGGGTCGAAACCGGCCAGTATGACGCGAAGATAGGGTTTTCGGGCGGCCGTGTGTGCGCAGCGAAAAACCTGTCGATCAAGGAGGGCGAGGTCTTTTCGATCGAGGACAAGGACCTCGTCGACTGCTCGAAGTAAAGGATGAGCTGTGGCAGGTTGATTGGGGCGGGAGGTAACGCTTGTGATTGGCCCGGGCGGCATAGCCCGTGATGGCACGCGCGGATCAGTCGTCGATCATGACGGCGCCGGTCACGCAGCGATGAGGCGCCAAGGCCTCGCACCAGATGTCAAAACCACGGGCCAAACAAGCCAAGCAAGCGGCCGACTATCCAACGTCGACTGCCGTTTTGAAATCACTCATCAATGGCTATTTGCCTGAAAAACTGCAAGATAGCGCGGGCCGCTCCCAACCTTAATCTGGCCTACCTCGGTCCTATGCACCAGGTCCAGGACCGAAACCGAATCGGAAAACCAATTGGCGACATAGGCCCTGTCCGCCGTCGACCCAAAGGCGATACCCTCCGGATATTGGCCAACCTTTATCCTAGCGGTGATCTCAAGCGTTTTCGCATCGATCATTGAGACAAGGCCACCGGCCTGGTCGGACACCAAAATAAGCGTGCCGTCCGGCGAAGCCGCGACCCCGTAGGGCACGCTGCCGACAACCAACGTGGCCAGAACTGCCAGGGAGCCTGCATCAATGATGGATAGATCACGACTATGTACATTGGCGACATAGACCCTGCCGGCCGCGCGCGAATAGGTGATGGCAAAAGGCGCGCGTCCAACCGGAATCGTCGCGACTGAAGCAAGCGTATCGGCGTCTTGCACACTCACCGCATCGCTCTCCCACATTGAGCGACGTGACGGTCATCGTTGAATCGCCGCACCGGTCAGACGCGTTCGACACGACCTCGGTCGGCGAACCGGCAGGTGCCGGTGGGTTTCGGTTCCTCACCACGATGCTCAGAGTCTCCCCCGGCTTGATGCGCAGAGTCGGCGATTCTAAGCCGACCGGCGTCACGAAGCAGAACAGCGTACGGTTCGCGCTGTCCGTGGTTGTGAAGTAGTCGAAGGCGAGGTCGAGCGCTCCATTCTCGCTGGAGAGAGTCGGAGGTGGAGCGACGATGCTGCCTGCGGCGGGACGCGGGCACGGATTGTCGCCGGCCGAGGCGCACAGCGGCGTGAGAGCCGCGCAGCCTACAGCAATGCCAAACATAGCGTCGCGAATGCAGTTCATTCTTGTGCAGTTCATCCTCGTCTTCAATCGCTGGGAGTAAGAAAAACTGAGGCGACCAGTCCCGCGACATGACTGCCCCAGTTCTTTCCAATCCCGATCGTCATTGAAAGCTGGCGACGTCATTACAATGGGACTCGCTCGCGCGGTTCTCTGCATAATCGCGCTGCTGCTCCTGAAGTCTTCGTACCCTGCTTTGCCGCGTGGCCAGCTGCGCTACTGAATCAGTTCCACCAGCCACACTCCATTTGCAGCAACGGCCGATTATTAACTAACATCCGACCTGGACTACCCAATGGGGGCCGATCGGTTTTCGGCACTGGCCTGGGTCCCCGATATACGCCACGGTTACTCACAGCTTCTGCGAAAGGGTAACGTAGTAGCCCCGGCGCGGCCCGTATTGCGGTGCAAATTCCCCAATGCCGGTGCCGCTCCGAAGCTGGTAAAGCGTGTCCAGGAGATTGACGACAGTGAACCGCAAATTGAGAGGTTTGGCGCTTGGCCATATGGCGTTGGGCCAAATGTCGAAGTCACGGGCGATGGCGAAGTTGAATTGCGTATAGGGCTGCACATGATCGAGATTGGCAAAGCCGTCACGCAGACCGCTGCCGAAAATGCCATCGAGGCTGACGAGCGTCTTGTCCCATTTGTAGGAGGCTCCCGCCGAAGCGGTGATCAGCTGGCAATCGTCGATGAAGTGATAATTATTGTTGATGTAGGCGAATTCGACGGGATCGGTGAAAAGATATTGGTTTGAAACCACATTGATGGCCTTGGTCCGGTTCGTCGAAAAATTCGCATAGGCCGTGAACCCGTCATTTTGATACTTGGCCTTGAATTCTAGCCCTTCGCTATATCCGTTCGCGTAGTTGAATTGGGTCAGCACCACCGCCTGACCGAACTGCCCATCGTCAAGGAGATCGGTCGCGAGTTTCAAATAGGCATCGGCGCCCACGGTAAGGCCTGGGAGAATCTTCTGATCCACGCCGACATCGAAATAATGCGACCGTTCCGGCAGCACGGGGCTGTTGGCGTCAATCACCGGCTGCTGCGTCGTATTGTTGAACAAAGCGAGATTTGTCGGCGTTGCCTGCGCTTGCATCGGCGGCGTGAAATAGCGCGCATATCCGGCATGAATGCTCGTGTCCTCGAAAGGCTTGTAGACGAGAGCGACGCGCGGACTGAACTGGTTCGCGGTGACGAACTGATACAATTGGTCGAAGCGCAGACCTGTGTTCAGGGTCAGATTGTTCGTTATTTTCCACTCGTCTTGAATATAGCCGCCGAGGTTCCAGCCAATTTTTGAATTATAGTCGGTCACATTAAACGGCAAAGGCAAGGGGGTGCCATCCGGGGCGAGCGGCAAGACCGTCGAAGTGTTGTTGACCTGCGTTTCCTCGCCGCTGACTGCTACCCCCGCGCGCAGCGTATGCTGATCGTTCAGCCGGTAGGCTCCATCGAACTGAATCCCATTGAGGAGACTTTGGCGGGTGACGTTCGAGGCGACGTCGTTGAAAACCAAATCGCCGTAAATATCGGGAACGAAATGCACGTCTGTGTAGCGATTGAAAAAGGAAAGCTGCATGTCATAGTTCGCGCCCTTGGTCTGCAGCGCCAAAATATTGAAGACATAGCTGTCATATTCGTTTTCGTTGAGATTTTCCGAATTGAACCAATTGCCGCCGAAATCGCCCAAAGGCTGCTGGCCTATGACGTTGGGAATTTGAAACTGGCTGATGGCCGTGCCGGTCATATAGGTCAGCCGGGTTGTGTCTCCGAGCATCGTCGAAACATAACCGAAGAACTTCCCCTGCTCCGTGTGATCGTGGATCGGATCCACGGTCGGCGCTGCATTTTCAAGGCCTTCATTATTCTGCATGTAGCGGCCAATGACGAAATATTGAGTGTCTCCGCTGCTTCCGCCATAATTGAAACTCGGCGAGATGGTCCCAAAGCTGCCGCCATACAGGCTCAAGCTCCCGCCCGGCGTAAATTCGCTCCTCGTTGTGAGATCGACAACACCCGCGGTGCGCAGTCCATATTGGGCCGGAAGCGCTCCATCGAGCAGGTTCAAATTCCCGATGAACCCCGTATCGAGCACCGGGCCGAGGCCCGAGACGCCCTCGGGGAGCAGAATGCCATTGATCCTATATTGCACGTTCGCATATTCGTTGC
>CAYTRB010000290.1:0-3645 GCA_964440215.1 uncultured Methylocapsa sp. | reverse complement strand
TAGCCCTTGGCGACCATGCCGCCGACCAGCTTGTCGCGGAAATGCGAGACGCCGCCGGTGAATTTGAACGTCGCCATCGACCGCCGAAGCTGGTCGGCCTCATTGGCGGTGAACCCGGCGCATTCGATCGCGACCCTCATCGCTTGCTCTTGGAACAACGGAACGCCGAGCGTCTTGCCGAGCACTTTCTCCAGCTCGGGCTTGGGATAGACAACGGCTTCCTTGCCCTCGCGGCGGCGCAAATAGGGATGGACCATGTCGCCCTGGATTGGGCCGGGCCGGACGATCGCCACCTCTATGACCAAATCATAGAAGGTGCGCGGCTTGATCCGCGGCAGCATGGCCATCTGCGCGCGGCTCTCGATCTGGAAGACCCCGATTGTGTCGGCCTTGCGGATCATCGCATAGGTGCGCGGATCCTCGGCCGGGATGGAGGCGAGGTCGAGCGCGATGCCTTTGTGCTCGGCCAAGAGGTCGAGGCCGCGCTTCATGCAGGACAGCATGCCGAGCGCCAGACAATCGACCTTCATGAATTTCAACGCGTCGATGTCGTCTTTGTCCCACTCGATCACCTGCCGGTCCTTCATGGCCGCCGGCTCGATGGGCACGAGCTCATCGAGCCGGTCATGGGTGAGGACGAAGCCGCCGGGATGTTGCGAGAGATGCCGTGGGGCGCCGATCAACTCGCGGGCGAGGTCCAGTGCAAGGCGGAGCCGCCGGTCGCCGAGGTTGAGGTTCAGCTCTTCGGCGTGCTTGGGCAGGGCGCCTTCCTCCGACCAGCCCCGGACCTCGGAGGACAGCATCTTGATAAGGTCTTCGGGCAGGCCGAGCGCCTTGCCAACATCGCGGAGCGCGCCTTTGGCGCGATAACGGATGACGGTCGAGCAGAGCGCGGCATGATCGCGGCCATAGGTCTCGAAGACCCACTGCAGGACGATCTCGCGCCGCTCGTGCTCGAAATCGACATCTATGTCGGGAGGCTCGCGCCGCTCCTCCGATACGAAGCGCTCGAACAAGAGGTCATTGCGCTCAGGGTCGATCGAGGTGACGCCAAGCACATAGCAGACGGCGCTGTTGGCGGCGGAGCCGCGGCCCTGGCAGAGAATGTCCTGGCTACGGGCGAAGCGGACGATCGCGTTCACCGTCAGGAAATACGGCGCATAGCGCAGCGTCTCGATCAGGCGCAGTTCATGCTTGAGGATGGCGATCACCTTGTCGGGAACGCCCTCCGGATAACGGTCGGCGGCGCCTTCAAAAGTCATCTTTTCCAGCGCCTGCTGCGGCGTCAGGCCGGGGATCAAAGCCTCTTCCGGATATTGATACGTGAGTTCGTCCAGCGAGAAGCGGCAGCGATCCGCAATTTCGAGCGTGCGCGCCAGCGCTTCAGGGTAGCGGCTGAAGAGCCGGGCCATTTCCTCCGGGGCTTTGAGATATCGATCGGCATGACGCTCACGCCGGAACCCGGCGTCATCGATGGCGCAATTGTGCCGGATGCAGGTGACGACATCCTGCAGGATGCGCCGCGCCGGGACATGGAAGAGCACGTCATTACTGACGACGGTGGCGACCCCTGCCCGCGCCGCCATAGTCGACAGGTGATGGAGCCGCAACGCATCGTTTGGCCGGCGGCGGAGCGTCAGCGCCATATAGGCGCGGTCGCTGAAGCCTTGCGCGAGCCGGCGAAGGCGCAGCGCGCAGGCCTCATTGGCCTCGTCGGGAACGAGGACCGCGATCAGGCCCTCGCCATAAGCGACGAGGTCGGACCAGTCGAGCCGGCATTGCGCCTTGCCGCCGCGCCTCTTGCCGAGCGACAGCAGCCGGCAAAGCCTTGCATAGGCGGGCCGATCGGTTGGATGGACGAGGACGGACATGCCGTCCGTGAGATCGAGGCGGCAGCCCACGATCAGGCGGCGTCCGGCCGCCTTCGCCGCCTCATGGGCGCGAACGATGCCGGCCAGGCTGTTGCGGTCGACGATCGCGAGCGCCTCTATGCCGAGCTTTGCGGCTTGCGCGAACAGTTCATCGGAGGAGCTCGCCCCCCGTAGGAAGCTGAAATGCGAAGTGCATTGCAGCTCGATATAGCGGGGCGCGCTCATCCGAATACCCCGTGAAGGAACCAGCGATGCGAACCGGTGGCGGCGTCCTCGCCGTCGCCAGCGCGGTAGATCCAATAGCGCTCGCCCGCCTCGTCCTCGACCTGAAAATAGTCGCGCACCGTCGCCAGTTCGGCGTCGCGTTTCCACCATTCGCCAAAGACGCGCTCCGGACCATCGGCGCGCATCACGCGGCGGCGGATGCCGCGCCAGGTGAAGCTGACCGGCGGATGATCGGGAAGCAGCGCTATGGCGTCGATGGGCTCCGGGGACGGCAACAGCCGTGAAGGCCGCGGCCAATGGTCCGGCCATGCCTCCCCCGTATTGGGCGCTAGCGGCGCGATCCGCATGATGCAGCGTTCCGGCACATCGCTGGCCACCGCGGCGAAACGATAGATACGGCGTTCGCCGACGCGGTTGGCGAGCGTGTCGATCAGACCCGAGACGTCGGCCTCCGGTTCCTCCGTCAACGAAGAGATCGCCTGTTTGGCCTCCAGGGGCTCGGCGACGGAAGCCGCAAGGCTCATGATCTCGATGCCGAAGCCGGGATCGACGGTCTCGATCTTGTCGCAGAGCATCCGGGTGAGACGCTTCACGTCGCGTACGGGCAGCGCCGCACCGACGCGGACGGCCTCAATGCGGTTGTCGACGCGATGAAAGACAAGGTCCAGGCGCCGGGCTCCAAGCCCCTTCGTCTCCAGCGCTTGGCAAAGCTGGACGACAAGCTCGCCTGTGTAGCGGGCGATTGTTTCAGCCGCCGCGATCGGTTCAGCAAAGGCGCGGCGAACCTCTATAAGGTCCGGCGGCCGCACCGGATCGATCGGCTCACTGATCCGTCCCAAGGCCTGATCGAGGCGGCGGCCAGGTTCGGGACCGAAGCGCAGGGCGAGCGGCGCGCGAGGCGTGGCCGCCAATTCACTGACGATCTCAAAACCGAGGACGCGAAGGCCGTCGACCATATCCTTCGGCAGGCGCAGGGCGCCGATCGGCAGATCCAGGATCGCTTTCGCGCTCTTGCCCGGTGGAATGACGATGGCCGGACGCGCGGCAAAACGCGCCAGCGCATGAGCGGCGCCCCAGCTGCCGGCGAGGGCGGCGCGGGCGGCGATGCCGGCGGTGGCGATCCGCTCGACCATCCCCTTCAGCATGGCGTCTTCTCCGCCATGAAGATGCGCCGCGCCAGTGACATCGATGACGATCCCGTCGTGCTGGTCGGGGGCGACGATCGGCGCATAGTGTTGCAGCGCCCAGAGGGCGAGGCGTTCGAGCGCTTCGGCGTCGGCCGCCGGATCGGCGTCCTTGACGATCAGACCCGGGGTCAGCGCCTGCGCCTTGGTTACGGGCATGCCAACGCGTAAGCCCGCGGCTTGAGCGGCTCTATCCGCGGCGAGCACCACGCGCCGTCTCCCGTCCCGGCCGATCAGGACGAGCGGCGCCTCAGCCGGAGGCGCGGCGGCGCCCAGTTGCCTTCTGATCCGGTCCGTGGACCAGGTCGGAAGGAAGAGCGAGACGACCCTTGGCATCGCAGGCCTCCACTTCGAAATCGGCACTT
>CAYTRB010000289.1:0-3657 GCA_964440215.1 uncultured Methylocapsa sp. | reverse complement strand
GGGTGGGGAGCGGAATGGCAGCTTTGCGCAATCAAAATGTCAAACAGGACATTCATTGTACGCGATCGAACGTCGACGATCGACGTAAAGCTGGCGTTGCGGATCGCGACCTGGAATGGCGCAAGTGGGCAGGTAAGCCAGCGTTGCCTCTACGCGCAGAGTCCGCCCATTACGGACATTCGTCGCGAACGAGAACGTCACCGCTGTCGTCGGGCGCGACGACCGCCGCCGGCGGCATGCTGGAGCAGGCCCATACAGTCCTGACGAAGATCGGGGCGCCCTCGGTTATTTCGTCATGAACACGTCGCGCCGCGGGAAGGTCTCGAAGACCTTTGGGTCCTGGCCGAAGTTGGTTGCGAGCACATCGAGCGAATTGCCCGCGATCCATTGCGAGAGGTCGATCGTCTGGTAGTGGCCGCTGTTGAAGACGATCAGAATGCGGGCCGTGGTTCCGCCGACGTTCTCGATCGAATGTCCGAAGCCCTGCGGGATGTAGCCGACGTCGCCAGGCCGCAAGGTCTCCTGCCGCCAGCGGCCGCCCGAGCCGAACATCGACACCTGAAACTCGCCGGCGAGCACATACTGCCACTCCGCCGCGTTCGGGTGCCAGTGCAGCTCGCGCAGCGCGCCCACGTCCATCTCGAGAACGACGCCGGTCATCGTGGTCGAGATGGCGAATTGCGAGCCATCCACCCGCCATTCCTTGCCGCCGTCGAAAACTTCGAGCGGCTTCTGCGACAGGAGGCTATGCTTGTGGGTCAGCGGCGGCGGGCGCCAGCCCTGCAGGGGCGCAGGCGGAACGGCCGGGGGGATCGGCCCCTTGGCGAAATAGACCTCGCTCCTGGGAAACTTGTCGAAGATCGAGGCAGAGACGCCGAAATTCTTGGCGAGCAGGTCTTTCGGTGCGTGGCCGACGAAGTCGGTGATGCTGAACGTGCCGAACTCGGAGAAATAGCCATTGTCGAAGACGAGGACGAAGTGGCAGGGCATGTCGCCGAGCGTCTGGATCACGTGGCCATGGCCGCGCGGGAAGTACCAGATGTCGCCCGGCTCGAAGTCGTTCGTTTCGGCGCAGCCGGCCGGATCGATGGCGGTAGTGCGCACCCGGCCCTCGGTGACATAGGCCCATTCGGCCGCGGTCGCGTGCCAATGCAACTCGCGCATGACGCCGGGCTGCATCCGCATCGAGACGCCCGCGATCCCCTTGGACACTGGCAGCTGGAGGACAGTCGCCTCCTTGCCGTAGCTCCCGTCGATCACGCGGCCTTCCGACTTTTCGAGCTCGAACTTGAAACTGGGGAGCTCCTTCTCCGAGGCGACGGGATCGGGAATGTTGTTCTGGAAGCTGACGTGGCCGCCTTCCGAGCTGACCGGAATGCCGAGATTGAACATGACGACCCCCCTGTTCTCGCGGCAAACCCGCATCGGGACGGGACTGCGGCAGAATCCCGCAGCCTCCCCGGTCTTTGGGCAGCCGTCAACCGGAAATCGCAGACATCGCGACAATCACGCGAGGTCATCGCTATCGCGGGTTACACCACTGATTTTGAGACGGCGCTCTCTGTTCCCGCACGGCGCACCTGAATCGGCGTCGTGGTAACCACGGCCAGCACGGTCGATCCGGCGACGGTGCCTCCCAGCTTTGGGCATCGTGGAAACGTTTGCAGAGTCGGACGAGGTTTTCGAGCGGCGATGGCGGCGAGACGTACACTGGCTACTACTCGGGCGGCGTGGGTGGCGGCGGCGGATATTCGGGCGACGGCGACGCGGGCGCCCTGAAGGACGGCAGCGGCGGGGGGAGAGTCCTGTGTGGCGAAAGCGCCCAACTGGGGCGTCCAAGGCTGCGGTCTGCTACGTCCGCAATAAGCTGTTTCGTTATGTTTGGCGTGACCAGCTGAAACTCCGCGCAAGTCATAGGCAGGGAAGAGGCGCGGTGCTCACGGCTCGCCAGCGCTTCAGACATGCGTTTTGTTCCGGAAGGACAAGCGGGATGAACCACTGGGCCTGCTGGCCGGAGATCAACTGGCTCTGGTTGATCCAGGTCCCGGGCGCTGGAACCACTGTCTCGTATCGGATAGCATCCGCGCCGGCAGCCGCGGTCAGCGTCGGCGTCAAAACGACGGGCTCCGGCCCATAGATCGCCGCAGCCGTGTGATCGCGATCCCGGCGTCCCCCGCTGACGATCCAGAACTGATTCTGTTGGGCCGCGGCATAGGGGAAGAAGTCGGCGCGTCCGGTGGGCGGGTCCGGGACGGCGAACAGCTTGGCGTCGACCTCGACCTTGAGCGGCTCCGGCGGGCCTGCCGGAGCGGCGAGAATGTCAGCGCGCCTTGCAGCATAAAGCGCGCCAAGTTCGGGAACCGCAAGTTCGTCGGCGGACGCTAGGCCGATGCGGCCGAGCGGCGTGGGAATGACGGTGATCTCATCCCCGGACGCAGCCCAACTGGTGTGGGTGGCGTCAGGATGCGTGGCTCGATAACGCCCGAGAATGGCGCCGTCGGGACCCGCCAGAACCACTGTGTGGTACACACGGTCGCCGTCGCGCTCCGGGTAGCTCCCGACGAGGTAGCCCTTGCCGACGCGGGCGGCGTCGGACAGCGCCTGCTCGTAGGCCCCGCCCTTGCGTTCGGCCCTGGCCTTGATTTGGTCGGGACTGAGCCCCGAGGGCAGGCCGGAAAGCTCCGGCAGCACGGTGAGCGCACCTTCGGCCGGATGGACCGTATCGAGGAGCGACGGTCCCCCCGGCCATTGAACGCCGACCAGCGACACGCTGCGCTGTGCGCTGGTGGCGTTCCCGTCGACGGGGCTGCGGTGCAACGCGAGCAGTGGCAGATAAAGCGCGGGGCGGCGCAATGCGAGCCGCGTGGCGCGGGCTGTGTTCGACTCCGATGGCGTGATTGTCGCGCTGAAAACGCCGTGCAACCCCGGCGCCAATTCCTCGGGCGGCACAACCGGCGCCTGGGCCAACTTATGCCCTTCCGGCGACCATAGGCTTGAGCCGCCATTGTAGTAGAGCTTTCCACCTGTGATCGGATTGGTTTCGATGCCGCTGCGCGTGGCGGCGACGACCCACACGCCGTTCTGCGCGCTCATGTACTGCACGTTGGACACGGTCGAATGATTACCGGTCGCCTCGGCGGCCGGCGTTCCCGGCATGACGCGGTCCGATACGGAATGCCAGCCAATGATCTGGGCGCCGCGCAGGGCGTTGAGACGCGGATATTGCCAGTAGGTGTCATCGTAACAGATGACGAGTCCGATGCGGCCGATCGGCGTGTCGAAGACTTCAACGCCGGTGTCTCCTGGAGCAAAGACCTTCTGGTCCTGCGGGTTGAGGCCGATCTTCCGGTATTTGCCGATGACGCCCTTGGGGCCGAGCAGGACGGCGGCGTTATAAGCCAAACCGGTTTCGACGTCCCGCTCGGCGATTCCGACGCTCAGATACATGCCGGTCCGCGCGAGAATCGGCAGAAGCGCGGTCGTCGTCTTGCCCGGGATCGTGTCGAGGTAAGGAGCAATCTGCGCTGGATCGCTGAAGAGATATCCGCTAACCGCGGTCTCCGGAAAGACGGCGTAGTTCACGCCTTCTTTGGCCGCTTTCTCGACGGCTTGCGCAAGGCGCGCGATATTGCCGTCGAGGTCGCCCCAGGCTGGGAC
>CAYTRB010000288.1:0-3677 GCA_964440215.1 uncultured Methylocapsa sp. | reverse complement strand
TCGCGGTGACGACAAGGTTCAGTCCGGAGGCGCGATGTTGCTGATTTTCGTAGGTTCGGTCGCGGATTTCACCAAGCCGATGAATGAAGACCGCCCGGGAAAGACTGTTGCGTGACTCGCCCTTGTTCAGCTCCTGACCTGTGTGACGACGCAGCTCCGGGTCTTCGATCCAGTCCAGGGTGAAGATCGTGCGCTCCATCCTGCCCAGCTCGCGCAGAGCCGCGGCGACGCCGTTCTGACGCGGATAGGATGCCAGCTGGCGCATGATTAGGGACGCAGAAACCGCACCGGTTTTGATGGATGCGGCGATCCGCAGGATTTCCTGCCAGTGAGCCCGGATGAGAGCGACATTGATCCGTCCGGCGATCATTGGCTCGAGCGCCGAATAGGCCGATGGTTTGTTGAAGCTGTAGAGGCGCCGGTCCTTCAGGTCCGGAATTCGTGGCGCGAAACGAAGCCCGAACAGAGAGCAGAGGGCGAAAACATGGTCGGAGACGCCACCGCCATCGGTATGGTGACAATTGGTCATGACGTCGGTTTGGTGATAAAGCAGCGCATCCAGGACATGCAGCGCTTCGCTGGCGGTTGCTGGGATCGCCTTGATGTAGAACGGCGCATAGCGGCTGGAGATGTGGGTGTAGAACTTGGCTCCGGGATCGTCGCCGTAATGAGCGTTGAGGTTGGCGGCGGCGCGGCCACGGCCGCCGGCCCGGAAAAACTGGCCATCCGAAGAAGAAGCCCCTGCATCGCCGAACATCGCCGCGAGTGGCTCGCGCTGCTGCTGGTTGACCAGCCGTTGAAGCGCCAGGGCGTAGGTCTCGTCACGGATATGCCATTCGGACGTCCAGGCGAGTTGGCCGAGGCTGGCGATGCTGCATGCTTCGGCCATGCGCGTCAGACCGAGATTGAGCCCGTCGGCAAGGAGGCTCGCCATCAGGATTTGCGGGTTGCCTGCTGTCTCGCCGGTTCGCAGATGGGTGAAGCAGTCAGGAAAGAGCGTCCAGCGCGCTGCCTCGGACAGAAGGTCGGTGATCCGGACGCGCGGCAGCATGGCGTAAAGGCGCGCGGCGAGGGCCTCGGCCTCCGGCGGCGTCGATTTGGCGATGGGGGTGATTTTCAACGCGCCCTTGTCGATCGTAACGTCGGGCAGCAGTCCGTCTTTTGCTTTCGCGTCGATCAAAGCCAACCGTTCGTCCAGGAAGGCGCGGCGCCCGGCGATAAAACTCTCGAAATCAGTCTCGACCGCGATCGGCAGGTCGCCGTTCTGTTGCAATTCCCGCAGGGTCTCTCGAGAGATCAATCGCTCCTCGAAAGCGCGAAAGCGTCGGCTGCCCATAACCCACACGTCGCCGGCGCGCAGCCGGTCACGCAGTTCCGATAGCACGCAGAGCTCGTAATAACGCCGGTCGATGACGCCGCCAGGCAACAACACATGGCGCGCCCAGCGCTGCCGGACGAAGCTCGTTGGAGCGGATTTGGGCAGGCTCGGCGTGGCCATGCGGTTCATGTCGCGCAGCGCCTTGATGCCGCGCATGAGAGCCGCTGCCGCCGGCGTGCTCTGGAACGTGAATGTCTCGAAGAAAGCTGGCGCCCACCGGCGGATGCCAGCATAGTGCTCGCCCAGCATCTGGTAGGCATCAAATTCGTCTGGGCGCGTCAGCGCTTCGGCCTCCGTGACAGTCGAGCAAAACCGCTCCCAAGGAAGCACCTTGGTAATCGCGTCGAATGCATTTTGCTTGCCTTCGCGCGCCGCGATCAGGGCGGCGCCGACGCGGGCGTAGAGGCGAACCTTCTCGTTGATGGCCCGGCCGTCGGCCTGGAAGTCACGCGCATGCCGTGCTTCGGCTTTGCGGAACATCGCCCCAATCAACCGGTCGAACAGATCGATGGCCTTGTCAGTCAGATCGGCGGTAAGATCGAGACTGAGTGCGACCAGCGCAGCATGCCTGCGCTGGCGCTCAAAGCCCGCCAAATTTTGCACCGTGGTACGGTTGGCTTCGCGGACAATCTGAGCGAGGCGCGCCTGGTGAACTCGGTGTCCCCGCGCGGCCTCAATACCGGACAGCCGGACAGTTTTCAGGCGCTCGATCAATCCGAGCATCGCCATAGGTTTTGCCGCTTCAGGCATTTGGCGCATCCAGGCAAGCCAGCTCTGGCTAGTTTCCGGACGACGCTCCGTCAACATGTCCAACTGGCGCCGCTGTTCGGCGGATAGGCCATCAGTCAGTCGACTATGGACCTCCCGCCGCGCGTGAAGTCGGGCTTTAACGCAGAGGCGCTCAAGCACAACAGGTGACGGAACGATGATGCGACGCCGCCGACATTCTTCCATCACCAGCCCGGCGAGATAGGCGATCCGGTCATTTTCAATCCCATGTGGCAGCAGCCACACCAACAATTCCGCAGCGGGACGCGTGCCAAACGGCCGTAGACCAAGTTTGTCTTGTAGTTCTATGGCATGGCGTTGACGGTTTCGTTCCTCGGCAAGGTATTCGTCAAGAGCCTCCGGAGGAGCATCAATCTGGCTGGCGACGAGCGAGACAAGGGCCGATGGCGGCCGCTCATTGGTCTTCAAGGGCCGGCCTGGATGACGCAGATATCCGAGCATGAGCGCATAGCCGAGACGGTTTTGATCGCCACGGCATCGCTGGATCATGGCGAGGTCCGTGGCGGACAGCGTGTAATGGCGCACCAACTCGCGTTGATCAGTGGGCGGATCGAACAACGCCGCGAGTTGGGTTCCAGTCAAAATCTGTTGTCGCGTCATTCAGGCCTCCTGGGTCTCGAGGCCAGCACTCCAGCCGATCCGGGCCAGAGAGTCGATCAGGGTGCTGCGTTTGATGCCGAAAGTGCGACAGACCGCGGCCTTTGTGGCGCCGCCATCAAGAGCCGCAATCACCGCCGCGAGTTTCTCGGCATCGACGGCAGGCGGGCGACCTCCTCGCCGCCCTCGCCGCCTGGCGGCGGCGATGCCGGCCTTCACCCGCTCCTGGGTCAAGGATCGCTCGAACTGCGCCAGCGCGCCGAAGACGTGGAACAGAAACTCGCCCTGAGGGGTGGTGGTGTCCATCTGCTCGGTAAGCGAGCGGAATGCCACACCACGCGACTTGAGGTCATTCACCGTGGCCAGAAGATGCGGCAGCGACCGACCGAGGCGATCCAGTTTCCAGACAACCAAACAATCGCCCGGCCGGAGGAAGGCTAGAGCTTTTGCGAGACCGGGGCGATCGACCTGGCCGCCGCTGACGTGATCATCGAACAGCTGGCGCTCATCAACCCCGGCGGAAAGAAGCGCGTCACGTTGAAGGTCCAGCACCTGCCGGTCATTGTCGGTGGAAACGCGCATATAACCCACCAACATGTACGGAAAACCCATCAGGAGCCGTTTCCGTATACTATCTCATTCCGACATGAGTTTCCGTGCATATTTTCGGCCCCTGGCGAGCCGTTTCAGCCGCTTCTGGCAGCCTGCCGGAAAACAAGTGTTTTCCGTTATCGCCATTTCCGCCTCATCCAAACCGTCGAAAACCTGCAACCCTTTGCTTTTGCTAGAAAACTAAATCTGCCGCGTTCCCCTTATGTCTGCTTATGTGTACCAGATGGGCGTTTCATTAGTTGAGGCCATGCACTCGCCAATTCAAGCGAAGATCGCTCTGTTCCGGCGCCTCTTTCAAGGA
>CAYTRB010000287.1:0-3692 GCA_964440215.1 uncultured Methylocapsa sp. | reverse complement strand
TCAGAACGGGCTGAGGGCTGAAGGTAACTTTCGAAGGTCGGAAATCCACCCCCCATGTCGCATTGCGCTTTATCGTGAGATATTCAAATTAAGCAATTTCAATAGGTTAGGTATTGCACTTAATTTGAGACATTGTACTTAATCATGAGATTTTTGCTTGGCCAATTGCGCTTAATGTGAGATTCTTGGGTTCGAATGTTGGACCAAGATTCTGCTCATGAACGCGACGGAACCCGATCACGAGGATACGGTCCTGTGGGAGGAAGCTTGCCGGCGTGAGGATGCCATCCGGAAATATGTCCAGCACCGGACCGACCGCTCGAATAAACCAAGCATCAAGAACCTTTGCCAGGACCTAGGCCTCAGCCGTGCGACCGCGTATCGAATGATCGAATTATTCCGGACGGGCTGCACGGTGACATCCTTGATGGCGAAATCGCCGGGGCGTCCTCGAGGTCATCGTGCTCTCGATTCCAAACGAGAGGACTTAATCCAGAAAACGATAGAGACCTTCTATCTCAAGCCGACGAAGCCCCCAGTCGCACGCCTCGTCCATGAAATCCGCATGCGCTGCGTCGCACTCGGCTTACCGGCGCCGAATTGGCGCACGGTAAAGGCGCGCCTCGTCGATCTGGACGTGCGCGCTAAGGCTCGGAAGCGCGGCGAGGTAGCTCTGCTCAAGTCGGCCATTGCCGTGCCCGGCGAATACCGCGCGTCGAGACCTCTGGAGATTGTTCAGATCGACCACACCAAAGTCGATATTATCGTCGTCGATGAGCAAACGCGGGAACCGCTCGGCCGGCCATGGATCACGCTCGCCATGGATATTTTCACCCGCATGGTGACGGGGTTCTATCTCACGATGGACGATCCCTCACGTCTTTCAGTGGGATTATGTCTTTTGCACGCCGTTTTTGACAAGAGCGCATGGCTTCAAGAGCGTGAGATAGATAACGCTTGGCCGGTCGCGGGCCTGCCCGAATCTCTTCACGCCGATAACGGCGCGGATTTTCGCAGCAAGGCCTTCATCCGGGCCTGCCGGGATGAAGGCATCAAGACAATTTGGCGGCCTCCTGGTACGCCCCATTTCGGCGGCCATATCGAGCGTTTGATCGGGACCCAAATGGGGGCGGTGCATCTCTTGCCAGGCACCACGCAGAGCAATCCGAGCGAGCGCGGCGATTACGACTCATCGAAGCATTCGAGCCTCACTTTGCGCGAGCTCGAGAGGTTCATAGCCTTGGAAATCACCGGCCAGTACCATCAAATGATCCATGGCGCCCTCCGTCGTCCGCCAATTGCCGTCTGGCGAGAACATGAGGGCGCCACGCCGCTCCGCCTTCCTCAGGACCGAATGCGATTCTGGATTTCCTTTCTTCCCGAGGAAGAACGCACGCTGAGGCCGGATGGGATCCATTTGTTCAGGCTTCGGTACTGGTCGCCGGCGCTTACCGCCGATGTGGGACAGGCGAAGGACAAACTCCTCGTCAAATACGACCCGCGTGATCTCTCCCGTGTGTTTGTAAGGCGTCCGGCGGGCACGTTCGTCGAGGCGCGCTATGCCGATGTCACTCTGCCCTCGATCACGCTTCGTGAAGCAATGGCTGCGCAAAAAGCGCTGAATGCCAAGGGCCGCCGCGAAATCGACATGCGGACGATCGTGCGAACTGCCGCCGCGCAACGGCAACTTGTCGAAAACGCCAAGCGCGCGACACTGGCGGTGCGCCGCGGCATGCGCCAACTTGATGGTGGCGCCGCGAGCACGGAAGAGTATGATTCTCTTCGTGGCGTCGATTCGCGCACGCCAATCCCTTTTGTCGAAGACACTGGGTGACCGCTTGACCGAACCGCCATCACACCTGACACCGGCAACGGCTGCCTTGCTCGCGGAGTCGAGCGAAAGGCGTATCAAAGCCATTCTTTCCGAGCGCTGGGTCCTTTATCCGCGTGCCAAGCATGCTCTCGATCAACTGAACAGGCTCGTCGGCCATCCTCGGACCACGCGCATGCCGTCAATCGCCATCTTCGGCGATAGCGGCATGGGCAAGACCATGATCATGCATAGGTTCTGCGCGGAAAACCCACCAGGCTTCGATCCAGAAATTGGACGGGAGAGGACGCCTGTTCTGGCGCTACAGATGAGCGGGCAACCAACGGAGCGACGGCTCTATGCTCATATTCTCGCCGCGCTCGGCGCTCCGCAAGGGCCGCGGACGGATATAACGCGGCTCGAACGATCGGCGCTCTCGCTTCTGAAAGCAATCGGCACGCAGGTCCTGGTCATTGACGAGATTCACAACATTCTCGCTGGATCCCATCGCGAGCAAAGAATCGTTCTCAATGCCCTTCGCTTCCTGAGCAACGAGCTGAGGATTTCACTCGTATGCTTCGGTGTGACGGACGCGCGGGAGGCAATCGGCGGTGACGTTCAGCTCGCGCGCCGCTTCGACGAACTGACCCTCCCGCGCTGGTCGGCCACCACACAATACGAAGCGCTCATCATCTCCATCTTGCGGAATATGCCACTCCGCGAACCAAGCGTATTAACGGCAAAATCGCTGCGCCGGATCCTTCAGGTGACGGAAGGATTGACCGCGCTTATTTTTCGCATGCTCAACGAACTCGCCATAGAGGCGGCTAAGACCGGCGTCGAACAAATAACCGATGAAGCGGTCGAGCGTTGGAAGCCCACTATCGAAGCGGAGGCCGCCTTTTCATGACGGCCATCCATCATGCCGTGAAGGGCTTGCCGGTCGTTTTGAAGCCGGTCGAGGACGAACTTCTCTCTTCGTGGATCTCCCGGCATGCTGAGTATTACCGGGTCAGTCCGCTTGCGATGTTGAAGCATGGTATTTCCGACGCCGTGTCTCTGAGGGCAGCGGACCTTCGCCTCAATGCGGAGCAAGGAATCCGCCTGGGGCATATTTTCCATTTACCGCCGGCCGATATCCGGCGCATGACCCACGCCGATGTGCCACAGAACGCTGCACGGTTCTTGGCGCCCAAACCCATCCAGATTTGCCTCGCGTGCGCCGAGAGGAATGAACAGCGCGACGCCGCTGCAGCAATATTGCGGAGTTCCTTGGAAGGTTGGCGGATCACCTGCCCTATCTGTGGAACGAAACTAGTTGAAGCCGGCCAGGATAAACTGCAACCCCCTCATTTATCAGCCACTTTGTTTACGGACATTTGGGACAAAGCGCTTCACGGACAACAGTTGTTTGACGCGGCGATCGTGCAAAACGAGTGGCCCTGGGCATCGCCCACTCACGTTTTCCGGATGCTTCTGGTACGACGCCGTTGCAAACGTACGGACTTTGAGGAAGGTATTGACTACGGCCAGACGGCCAACCTGATTATTCCAGGCTTTGACGAGATCATTCGGCGGCTCGGCCTCAAGCCTCCCAGAGGAGCCAGGCCCATCGTTCCCCTGTCCATCCGGCCCGCCCTTCTCGCTGCCGTATCGATTGTCATCGACGAAGGCCCTGGTGCGATCTCATTACTTTCGGAGGCGACGATCTTTAACTACCGTCTCCAGTTCGATAAGATTGTTTCGCAGATGCAAGCCGAAATTCGCATCCGTCAAACCGTCTCACAATTGCTGCAATTATAAGACGGATACCTGCATTTTGTCTCGCATTAAGTACAATACCTCGCCCAAACCACCGCATTCTCACGATTAAATACAACGC
>CAYTRB010000286.1:0-3708 GCA_964440215.1 uncultured Methylocapsa sp. | reverse complement strand
ATGGCTGCGGCGCCGCACAAGATCGAGCGTTGGCTTCGTTGCAAAATCATACTCAAAGATGCGGAATATTTCCTCCGACCACACTTGTTCCTCGGTGGCGATCTTCCAGCTGAAGCTGCCGGTCCGGCTAAGGCGCTGCGCTTCCGTTAAATAGATCTCACTCCGGCGCCATGCCTCTTCGGCCCTCTGCCTATTGAGAGCGAGAATGGCCGTGACGCCGATGGCGGTGAGGCTTACGAGCGTTCTTCCGATTGAATCGCTAGTGTCCCAATAGCCGTGCTGCAGTATGAAGCTCAAGACGGTCAAGCCGGCACAGGCCAGCGAGACGAGAATGACGCCCCGCCGCCGTAGAAAGTTGGCGGCCATCAGCACGACAATGACGTAGAGGACGGCGATCGCGATATCCAACGGCGTAAAGGTGTCAATTGCAAAGATTACGATCGCAAGCCCTCCGGCGATGAGCGGCGAAGCCGGCCAGTTTCTGAGTGCCGATGGAGGGGAGGTATGATTCATCACAGCTGTGCCCCTTGTCTCTGCCTTGCGGTCAGTGCTTGATGCATTTGTGCCCCGCTTGCTTCGATCGCAATGAGGAAAACCCTTCCATAGGTCCGGCAAGGACGGCGCTGCGATTGCCGGACTGCCGCTCATTTGTTATCATTGCTCTTTGCTCTAGTCATGGATTGAGCGGCTTACCGTCAAGTCCGAGACGGCCTCGCTCTCCCCATTTCTCCGTGGCGCGCGGCAGTTGAATCGGTGACCCCGAGCTTGCCGGTCAACGGGATCACACCATGTCACCCGCTGCGGATCGTCCCTCCACATCGCAACCTCCCGGGCCGCAGGATCGTTCGCTCGTCTTCATCGTCGACGACGATGTGAGCTTGCGTGACGCACTCAGCAGCCTCCTCCGATCGGTGGGGCACAGTGTCGAGGTGTTTTCCTCGGCGTCGGATTTGCTGCAAAGCAAGCTTCCGGATCTTGTCAGCTGCATCGTCCTCGATGTCAGAATGCCGGGGCTGAGCGGCCTTGATCTGCAAACCGGCTTGGCTGATGCCGGCATCCATATACCGGTTATCTTCATGACCGGTTATGGCGATATCCCGATGTCGGTGAGGGCGATGAAAGCGGGGGCCATCGATTTTCTGACGAAGCCCTTTCGCGATCAAGAGATCATCGATGCGGTGGCCTTGGCGCTCGACCGGGATCGAAAAAGGCGCAATGAGGAAAAGGCCGTGGCTGATCTCAAGGCCTTATTCGAGTCCTTGACGCGCCGAGAGCGGCAAGTGATGGCGCTGATCACCGATGGGCTCATGAACAAGCAGGTGGCCGGCAAAATCGGAATCAGCGAGATCACGGTCAAAATCCATCGTGGCAACCTCATGAAGAAGATGCGCGCGAAGTCGCTGGCCGAGCTCGTGCGAATGGCGGAGGTGCTGGGTGTACGAGGCGAGGCTTCGCAGTGGAGTTAAGACTTATGTATGATGTTCATGGGCGACCGAACTACTATCTCCGCTGCACTCCGTTCGACTTGAGCCCGCCGGCGCATCGGCTCCCCGCGCCCGGATAGTGGAGAATGCCGGGTGAGCAAGGGTCCGGTCATTTCGATCGTCGAGGACGATGCCGCCGTTCGGGCCGCAATGGAAAACCTTGTGAAATCGCTCGGCTTCGACGTTTACACCTTCGCCTCCGCGCAGGAGTTTCTCGAGTCGCAATGCGTGGCGATGACTGCATGTTTGATTTCGGATGTCCAGATGCCAATGATGAGCGGGATAGAGTTGCAAACGGCATTGGTTGAGCGCGGATTTCAAATTCCTATGATTTTCGTGACGGCTATTCTAGATCCATTGGTTAAGCGGCGTGCCATGGATGCCGGGGCCGTTGGTTTTCTAAACAAGCCATGCCATGGCAAAGCGTTGTTACAGCTCATCCAAGACGCCATCAGACTGGGTGGTAGAAAAGCTGAATAGGTTTATGAGCCGCACCAGGCGTTATATTCTTGACCGCGTCCATGGCGGGTCAGCCGCGATAGACCCCTTAATGACGCGCAAAACCGATACCATTGTATAGGTTCGCCATACCAACATCGTAATCGCGGCAACCCATGGCGGATAGACGCGAATATATGGAGAGACTAACTCTTAGGCCATGAAGCCATCGCGCTAACGCCGGTCCAGAAAAACGCAAACGCATGGCGAACAGCTTGGATAGATAATGATGTTGACGAGCTCACTTGCGGACTTGAGCGCGAACGGTGCAGATTATGATAGAGGGCCGAGTGAGCCGGAAACCCGGCTCTATTCTGAAGCACTCGCAATTGTGCTCTTGCATGATCTTTTGCTCCAGAAGCGTGATGCGCCTCGCGCCGAGGCGGCGTCCTGCGGCGGCCTTGCGGCTTGGCAAAAGCGCAAACTCACCTCCTATATTGAGGAGCATCTGAGTGAACCGCTATCCCTTACGAGATTGGCTGAGCTTGCGCGCCTGAGTCCATATCACTTCTGCCGGGCCTTCAAACAGTCCTTTGGAATGCCGCCACACCGCTATCACATGAGCCGACGGATCGAGCGTGCAAAGGTTCTATTAATCCGGCGATCCGGATCCATCACCGCGATCGGGCTAGACCTCGGCTTTACCGAGACGAGTTCCTTCAGCACCATGTTCCGCAAGGCAACCGGCCAAACGCCGAGGGAATACCGCCGGAGTCTTGCGTGACACGCCAAGCGTAGATCATCCAAGCAAAACCGCTCGAAGCGAGAGTCCCACGGTCGACGGTTGTCACCCTTGTCTTGGGTACGCTCCGTTACCTCCATGTCCAGGCGGGACAGATGTGTCCAATCATGCGGCAGCGCGCCTTGCCCCATGCGATGGCCTTGTCAGGCGCCGGCACCGCGAGCACCGTTGCCACTTTATCCGGCGGCATATTATTATTCAGGTTCGGAAATAATCTTGAAGCGGATCGTGGCAGAGCGCGTTTCGCCTGGCGGAATGATCACGATGCCTGGTTTTTCGATAAAGGGCCCGTCGAAATCAACCGGGCTCGCAGTGCCGAGCCAGGGCTCGATACAAAGGAAGGGCGCACCCGGCTTCATCCAAATGCCCAATTCGCGAAAGCCCTCCCAGGAAATCTCAAGGCCAGGACCCGTTGGCGCGGCGAAGCGAACCCGGCTGCTGGTAACATGGTCCATGATTATCGCGTCGGCGGCGAACAAATTCTCCCGCAGCTTCAGCACGCGCCCTTCAATCGGCGTAGGAAATAGTTCAGGCCGCAGGAGGCCGTCCGTGAGGCGGCGAACCAGCGCGGGTTCGTCCTGCGCGAATGTCAATGTATACGCCTCTTGGGAAGCGCCCGAATGCAGCGGCCAGTTGAAGGCGGGATGGGCACCAAATGAAGCGGGCAAATGTTCGCTTCCGCTGTTGGAGACGTCAAATGTCATCGCGAGCGCGCCGCCGGCCAGAGCGTAAGTAAGATCGAGGCGGAAGGCGAACGGATATATCGCACGAGTCTCGTCGTTGTCGACGAGACTTAAACGGCAGGCATCGGATGTGCGAGCGACCCAGTCAAAGGTGAGGTCCCGGGCGAAGCCGTGTTGCGTCAGCCGATAGATCGTGCCGGCGTGCCGCAACTGATTGTCCTTAAGTCGGCCGACAATCGGAAACAGAACCGGCGCAAACCGGGGCCAGGCAGGGCCCGCTTGCCATATGTATTCGGTCCCA
>CAYTRB010000285.1:0-3713 GCA_964440215.1 uncultured Methylocapsa sp. | reverse complement strand
AAACAAGATGCCCCGCGCCCAGCCGGTCAAACATGGGCAGCCCCATACGATAGAAAGGGATCTTCAAGCGCTCCGCGGCTTGCCGGCCATGGGAGTGTGTGATCAGAAGATCGCAGCCCCTATCCCTTGCGAGGGTCTCGAGATCTTCCAGATCGCCAATCAGCACGTCGTCAATTGCGACACGAGCCAGGACCGGCGACGCGGTGGTGGTCACCGCGGCGGTGACCTTCGCGCCCATCTCATGCAACATGCTGCTGATATCAAACAGCAGGTCTGGTTCCGCGCCAATCGCGAGTTTACGCCCACCGATGTGAAAATGTGCATCGAGCATCGAATCGACGAGCTGACCCCTTTGCCGACGGTATTTCATTGGAACCGGCTTGCCGCTAATTTCACTAAGGAACATGATGAAGTCGTCATTGGGAGAGAGCCCGCAAAGACGATCGAAGAGCCGGTATGGAATTCCGGCCTTTTTCTGCATCGCCTCCGCGGCGAGACGCATTTGCTCTCCAATCGCAATCGTCCAGGCGGAGTAGCCCATTGTCGCGATTTCTTCCACGCCAATCCCGCCAATCGTTGTTGGCGTGAATTCATCCGGGATATGACCGTCAAGCGATCCGGCCAAATCCGGCAGGAACGAAGGCTCAAGCCCAAAATCCTCAATAATAGTACGTAGCTCGTCGAGATCGCCCGGAGTCAAATGGCAACCCGGCAAGACGTTGACGCGGGTTTCATCACGGCGCGCTGCGTTGCCCGGTTTATTGACCAATACCTCAACCATTCGGGCAACTGTTTTTTCCCAGCCATCCTGAAACGCATCTTTGAAATCAGGCGTGGATACATAAACTATCGGGAATTTGGCAAGATCCGGATATTTCGCCCGAATGAGCTTGATATATCCCTCGACATCATCTCCCTTGGTTTCTGTCACACCAGTCGAGCAAATCCCTATGAGTTCCGGCTTAGCCCTATTGTAAATATTAAGTATCGCCTGCTCGACGTTATCAAGGCCGCCAAGGACGGTGGCAACCTCGCTCATCGCGGTCGTCTGAAGCGGAATGGCCTCCTTGAAGTGCCGTACGAAAAGGACCAGCCCGAACGATGTGCAGCCCTGCGAACCATGCAGGAGCGGCATCGCGCCCCGCAAGCCCATGAATGCGAGTGCCCCTCCAACTGGCTGACTCATTTTCAACGGGTTAACGGCACATGCCTTTTTGCCAAGGGTGACCTTAGCCATCATTTACTCCGCGGCGGCGAGGACGGGAACAGCGGACGTGTCTTCAACTGCCGGAATGCTGGCCAGGATCTCCTCGATCCGCCCGGCACAGGCTCCGCAACCACCCGAAGCATTCGTTCTCTCTTTGACGCTTTCGACAGAGGCCAGTGCATAAGCCCGAATGGTGTCTTCGATCGTACCGAGGTCCACGCTCTTGCAATTGCAGATTTTCTTGGCTCGCCGGGTTTTTTCGGCAAGCTCCGGATTAGCCGCGAGCGCATCGGCCTCGGCTTGCAATTGCGCGATTGCTTTGGCCTGCCAATTGTTCTCTGGATTTTCCCAGGGTGCGGGCTTACGAACCTGCTCCCAAATTGGATTGTAGAGCGCCTTGTCGATCTCCTCCACAAGCTTCACCATGCCGACATAACCCATGTAGGCGTGATGACGCTCCTGATTGATATCGAGCCAGGGCATCGAGGCCTTCAATGCGATGAATTGAGACCGGCCGCCCGAAAGCATAATATCAGCCTTGGCATCTTTCAGCATCTTGTACATTTCGCGCGGGGTCATATCATCGATCATATGAGCATCTTGCCCCATGAGCTCTTTGATGCGTTCCTTATCTTCTCTTGTCGATTTCTTGACACTTGTTCCGACGAGTTCGAGCCCGGCTTCCTGCAAGGCGGCAACGACTGACCAGGATTTGACGCCACCCGTGATGAGCAACACCTTTTTACCCTTGAATCGCGGCTTGAATGGTTCAATGGCGGCCCAAGCCTTCGCTTCTTCCCGCGCGATGACGGCCTCAGTCCGGTCCATCAATTCGTCAGGCGCGCCACGTTCGATTAAGAGTCGCGCGATCTCGCGAAGCGAATCGCTCGAATCCTGGATCCCGTAAAAGGAACCCTCAAAGAAAGGAATACCATAGCGCTCCTCCATCTTGCGCGCGACATTGATCATCGCTTTGGAGCACACCATCATCGCCGCACGAGCCCGGTGGGAATAGGCGACCTCGCGATACTTCCCGTCACCGGAGATGCAGGAGAAAATACGAATTCCAAGCTCATCGAGGAGCGGCTTTACCTGCCACAGCTCACCAGAGAGGTTGTACTCGCCGATGATATTGAGGTCGTAAGGAGTCGTATAATCTGGCTCCTCGGTTCCAATCACGTGTTCGAGGAGCGCTTCGCCGGCGAGCTTGTTTCCGAGGTTCTTGGGTCCAACAAAACCGGGGGAGTTAATGGGAATGACGGGTTTGCCGAATTTTTCGCGGGCAGCCTTGCAAACCGCGTCAATATCATCGCCAATCATCGCGGGCACACAGGTCTGATAGACGAAGACCGCCGGCGGATTGTATTTTTCGATGATTTCCTTGATCGCCTTATAGAGCCGCTTCTCTCCACCGAATACGACATCCGTTTCATTGATGTCCGAGGTAAAGCCCGTTCTCCAGATATTTGAACCAGAGGATTTAGCACCCCGGTTGTCCCAAGAATTCCCTTCGCAAGCGATTGGGCCGTGAACGAGATGGGCAACATCAGTGAGAGGTTGCAAAGCTATCTTAGCGCCGTCAAACGCACATCCCCCGGCTGCCCCTCCAGGCTGCAGCTGCTTCGTGCAACCTTTTTTCCGCTCTGCCTCTGATTTGTTCGCATTCTTGCCGCAGCCTGGCTCGTTGAAAACGCCCTGGATCGTGGCCGATAGCGAACTCATTAGCCTCTCCTATACCGTGGCTTACAGGCAAACAGCCTCATAAAGGCTGATCGCCGGATACTTCTTTCACCAACCACATTCTTCGTAAACCGCCGCCAGCTGTTCTGGGTTGGCAGCGGCCCGATCGTTAGCGCTGTTTAGCGAATGATATCGAAGCTGAAATCCGTCTTCGCCGGGACGATCGTGTTCTTGTCGATCTCGTCAAAGATTTTGTCGAGAATCCACACCAACACATTCATGCCTCCCTGATAACCCCACACCGGATAACGGTGATGGTGATGGCGATCGAAAACCGGGAAGCCGATGCGGATCAGCGGCGTGCCGGTGTCCCGCTCTAGATATTTTCCGTAGGTGTTACCAATTAGGAAATCCACGGGTTCTGTAAAGAGGAGCGAGCGCATGTGCCAGAGATCCTTACCGGGATACACATGGCAATTCTTACCGAAGGGTGAACTGTCGAAGAGTTCCTGGACCCTCGGCGTCCAAGTCTTGCCCCCGTTTGTCGCCAGCACATGGGTGGGCTCCGCGCCAAGTTCGAGCAAGAAGCCCGCAAGTCCCAAGCAGAGATCCGGATCGCCATAGATCGCGAACTTTTTGCCATGAATATGGGCGCTCGAGTCCGCGATCGCATCGACTAGCCGGCCACGTTCCGTCGCAATCTCCTCTGGGATCTCCTTACCCGTGATCCGCGAGATTTCCATGAGGAATTTATCCGTGGCGCTTACGCCAATGGGATGATTGAAGGCGCGCACCTCTTGGCCATGCGCCGCGACAAGGGGCAGCG